>NZ_QMEB01000014.1:32990-44863 GCF_012912135.1 Brasilonema bromeliae SPC951
CGCGCATCGCTAAATACGCTCTAATTGACAGCGACGGACCGACCGGAAAGTTTTTCAGTGAAGAAAACAACCCGGAAACCGGAGAAATTCCTTGGTAGTTTCAGGTAGTTAACAACGCTCATTGCAAGGAACTAAGCAATAGCAAAACCTATTGATGAAGAAAAATTTATCAAAACAGAATACATGCGTCAGTCGCCAGAATTCAGAATTGAATTCTGTACGACTGGTGAGGCAGTCCGGTGGACGGGTTCCCCGGCATAAAGTAACGGACGTACCCGCAGGGCAGATGAATAAACGGGTTTAAAACCCCCTCCAAATTGAAAATTTGGAGGTCTTCAATTAGTGGCGGGTCTGAATCTCCCACTAATTGATTGTGGATTCTGAATTCTGACTTCTGGATTCTTCTTCAAGCAGTAGATAAAATTAAAAATACATATTTAAGGTTTTAAAAAGGAAATATTTATGAAAATTGTAGTAACAGGTTCTTTAGGAAATATCAGCAAACCACTGACACAACAGTTAGTGCAGCAAGGACACTCGGTTACAGTTATCAGCAGCAAAGCCGAAAGACAAAAAGACATTGAAGACATTGGTGCAAAAGCTGCTATCGGCACAATGGAAGACCCTGATTTTTTATCAGCTACTTTCAAAGATGCAGATGTAGTTTATGTTATGGAAACGCTTGGTGCTGACAGTTTCTTTAACCAAAATCTTGACATCATAGCTGCTATTACCAAAATTGGCAATAATTACAAACAAGCCATCGAGCAGTCGGGCGTAAAGCGTGTGGTGCATCTCAGCAGCATTGGTGCCCATACCGATAAAGGTAATGGTATTCTTGTTTTTCATTACAATGTAGAAAATATTTTGAAACAATTACCAAACGATGTTTCCATTAAATTTATGCGTCCTGTCGGTTTTTACACCAATATGTTTAGGTTTATTGAGACCATAAAAACACAAGGTGTAATCGTTTCTAATTATGGTGGCGATAACAAAGAACCTTGGGTTTCGCCTTTGGACATTGCGGCTGCCATTACCGAAGAAATAGAAAAACCCTTTGAAGGCAGAACAATTCGTTACATAGCAAGCGAAGAAGTTTCGCCAAATGAAATTGCAAAGATTTTAGGCGAAGCAATTGGCAAACCTGAATTGAAATGGGTGGTAATTCCTGATGAACAACTACTGAATGGTATGTTGTCCATCGGAATGAATCTACAGGTAGCCAATGGTTTTGTGGAAATGCAGGCAAGCCAACGTAGCGGACTGTTATACGCAGATTATTACCGCAACAAACCAACGTTGGGCAAAGTAAAACTGACAGATTTTGCAAAAGAATTTTCTACAGTTTATAACCATAAAACGCATTCAAGCATTGAGCGGATATAAGTTCAATTTTGTAGTCGGTAATCGCTACCGAACAGGCAAAGACTCGATTGGCTGGCACTCCGATAATTTCTCTCAGATAGGTAAAAGACCTGCGTTAGCCCAAGGCTTTGGCGCAGCCATCGCCTCTTTAAGCTTAGGTAGCACTCGCAAATTTAAGCTGCGGCACAAGGACAGCGGTGAAACTGTTGACTACCATCTAGAGAGCGGGTCTTTGTTGATCATGCTCCCTGGCTGTCAAGAAGACTGGGTTCACGCGGTTCCCAAAACCGCTCGTCCAGTTGGCGGACGAATCAACTGGACGTTTAGACCACATGTGGAGGCGATTCTCCAAGGGAGAGGCTCCGCCAAAGGGTTTTGCTGATAGCCGGAACGGATGAAGATAACCGCATAAAGCAACACCAAAATGTTGTGGATGCCGCAAAAAAGGCAGGGGTTCAATGTGTCGCTTACACCAGTCGAACGTTGAAAGACAGAAACACTTTGGCAAACAAGTTGATGGAGGGTCATTTTCAGACAGAGCAGATATGAGGATGTGCGATTGCGCGGAGCGCAGTGCCGGAGGCAATCGCGGGAATATCTCTTCCCCTGTTTGGTTAAAATAGAGAAGTAAAAAGCTGAAATCTATATAGGATAAGCTTTAAGAGCCTCTATTTCCGTTGTATGCAGGGTTCTCGGCTCAATGCCCTTGAGACACATGAAAAACAGGAGCTAGGAGCATCTCCCCTAGCTTTCAACCACACTCTGCTTTTTGATGACAACCATTTTTTACGTAGGTTGACGGCGGTGAAGTACCCAATCAACCACCCACAGCACATCATGGCATTAGTGTTCCTTTAGCACCAAACTCATGCAAACTGCTCAACTTGTCAGCAACAGTCTCGACGAAACGTGGCGACTGTACTAAATCTCCAAAAATCTCAAACATGCTCAGCAAGGGTCTGGGATCTGTTTTACCTGAGCAAGCTCGTCTCGTTATGATATCAGCTAAGGGGTCATCAATGACGATAGGACGGTTCTGGTCGTCATAACCATTGAGGTATTGAAACCAAGCAGCAATCGTTAAACTTAGGTAATCGATCGCACCTCCAAGTTGTAATTTATCGCGGAGCGATCCCAAAACAAACTTAGGAATTTTGGCTGATCCATTCAGGCACAGGCGCGGAAGTTGATCGCGAATTTTGGGATTGGAAAACCGTTCAATTAAAGTCTTTTTATAATCGTCTAAATCAATCCCAGGAACGGGTTGGAGCGTTGGTGTCACCTCGTCCATCAAGTTAGCGACTGCTTGCTCAAACAAGGGATCAGCCATGACTTCATAAACGTAGGTATAACCTGCCAGAGAGCCGAGATAGCCAATCAGCATATGACTGGCATTAAGCAGCCGAATTTTCATCATCTCGTAGGGATGAACATCGCTCGTCATCTGTACACCAACGGATTCCCAATCGGGTCTGCCTGCACAAAAGGTATCTTCGATTACCCACTGGATGAAAGGCTCCGCGACACATGGAAACGTATCATCAATACCAAACTGTTGGGCCACCATTTTGATATCTTGTGGGGTTGTCAGTGGAGTAATGCGATCGACCATGCAGTTGGGAAAGGCAACGTGTTCAGCAATCCAACGTCCCAAAGCCGGATCGCGCATTTGGGCAAATGTCGTTAGCATTTTCCGCACCATGTTGCCGTTGCCCTGCACGTTGTCGCAGGACAGTACGGTAAAGGGTGCCAACCCCTGTTTACGTCGCTTTTCGAGTGCGGCTGTCAAAAAACCGTATGTCCCGATTGGTTGGTCAGGATGTTGCAAATCGTGCTGCATCGTCGGGTGGTTTACATCGAAATTGCCACTTCCTTCTATGTAGTAGTAGCCGCTTTCAGTGATCGTTAGGGTAACAATTCGGCATTCGGGAGCTGCTATTGCTTCGATGACTGCTTGACGATTGTCTGGTGCAAACAGGTATCGAGTGATTGAACCGATGATTCGAGCGCTATCGCCTTCTTGCGATCGCTCAACTAAGGTATACAAACAATCTTGGGACTTAAGCGCATCCCGCATTCGCCTGTCATATTCATTGTCAAGCAATCCAACACCACAGATTCCCCACTCACTACCAGGATTCTGATGGAAATAATCATCGAGATAGAGCGCTTGGTGCGATCGATGAAATCCACCAACCCCAATATGCACAATTCCATTAGTGATTTGACGGCGATCGTACTTGGGTACGCGCACGTTTCCAGGTAAACGAGACAGGGATGCTTCATTCAGCTTGATTGTTGAGCCTGTGTTGGGATTGCTGTTCATCTTAATTTATGCTAAATGGTGACGACGAGTTTTTGAAACCGACAGCTTTCCAGGCTTCACTGGAATCGTCACACTGGCATCACCAGGAAGTTTGACAATTATACCAGAGTCATTGACACCTGTTACCGTGACCGAGAGAAAGTTCATCTTAATGCCCTGTTTCTTTAGACCAGGGTGGGTGACAATATCCCGATAAGATCGTGCATCCGCTCAATAATTTGCTGGGCACCAGCCGACTGAAGAGCATCGGCACGGCTTGTTCGTTCATCCTCGCTTATATGAGTTCCCCCTACATAACCGATAATATGCCCAATTCCAGCGGCAACGGCAGACCTTACCCCACTGATAGAATCTTCAACTGCCACGCAATCCGAAACTTCAGCTTCCAGACACTTCACTGCATGTAGGTAGATGTCAGGAAGCGGCTTGGGTCGCGCAACGGGGAGAGAGTCGTGAGCGCTAAATACCTGCTCGCTTGGGAAATAGTCGGTCAGGGCAGCAGAAGTAAGGCAAGCACTCAGCCGCTGTAAGCTGCTGTTACTTACTAGTGCATATTCAAATCCGTCGTCGCGCAGGTAAGACAGGACTTCAGGCGTTCCTTCAGTCGCTTTTGCCTGTACACTAAGCCGTTCAATCGCTCTCTTTTCTTCTTCAGCCACTAGCCTCTCAATATCGCGCTCATTAAGAGTGGTTAATGAGTCTGCGTAGATCTTCTTAAGTATTTCCCTGTAAGGTTTCCCTGCGAAGCTTTTAACAAAGTCCTCAAGCTCATAGTGTTGAGCGCCAGCGAACTCACGAGCCACTTCATTTGTCAGCCCCCACGCGCTCTTAAGTGCTATGGTTTCACTATCAACCACAGTTCCGTCATGATCGAAAAGCACCACTTTATCATGCTGAAGCGGTTTCATCTCAATTGACCTCTCTCACTATAATTCTTAAGTGTAGTCAATAGTCCGTGGGTCTGAAGATCTCGCAAAGCTTGGTGGCATTCATTATCTACGACCTCTGTATGTTCGCAATTCTCCAATCCCAGAATCCCGCTAATCACCGCGCCTTCTTGAATCGCTGTAACTGCGCTTTGGGTATCCTTTGCATGATAAGGCTGACCAGACTCGCTCGCCCCCTCCCTGACTGCAAGAAGCCACGCCGCAACGGGAAGTATAATCCGCTTCATGCTGACCTTTCGGCTGTAAGCATCCTGAAGTATCGGAAATATATACTTGCCTACTTTCCTGGCTGTCTCTGAAGAGATTCTCTCAGTAGTATCGGGAAGATCCTCGTTACTCAGCCTTAGTAACACCTGCTCCATATATTGTTCGCACATCTCGCGAGGCACTGGTGTTGCTGCTGCGATATCGCTCATGAGAAGCCGAGTAAACAAGTGGAATTCTGGTTGCCTGATCGCCTCATGCATATACTCTATACCTGCTCTTACAGCTAAACAGGCTATGAAGGAGTGTACTGCATTCAAGAATCTCGACTTCATATACAAAAAGGGAGTGATGTCTTTCGTCATAATGACCCCCGCCTCTTCCCAGTTGGGTCGATCGCTTGTGAAGTTGTCCTCCACGACAAACTGCCAAAATGGCTCTGTTACAATGGGTGCGCGATCGCGAACCTGTAACAGTCGGCTGGGGTAGTTATAGTCGGATTCTTGCTCTTGAGGCACAATCCTGTCTACAACCGTATTAGGAAACACCGCGTTATCCCTGATGTATTCTGCAAGAAACGGCTCAATCAGGTCAGCGTAAGCTAGCACTGCTTTTCGCAGGATCTCCCCATTTCTTGGAAGGTTGTCGCAAGAAAGGGTGGTGAACGGGGTCATTCCGCTATCGCGTCGTCGGCGTAGCGCCTCTACTATAAAGCCAATTGCAGTTGTTGGAGTGGAAGGATTTCGCAGATCGTGCGCGATGTCTTCATTCGCTGTGTCGAGATTAAAACTCTTGTCTAGATGGTATCCTCCTTGAGTAATTGTAAGAGTCACGAGATGCACAGAGGGAGACGTCATCTTTTCAAGCACATAGTCGCACTTCTCTCTACCATTAACGATTTCCCTGATAGAACCTATAACTTTCGCTTCCTCACGATTTTTAGCGCAACTAGAGTGTTTGGTCAAAGTGTAAAGGAATCTTTGCGGTTTCAACCTAGTAATGGTGCCTTGGCTCTTGAGGCTAACCCCACAAATCCCCCATCTCTGCTCTTGTGACCCCTTCTGTGCAAGATAGTTATGTATTATGTAGGCGAGGTGACCCCTAAAAAAACGACCAGGTCCGAAATGGACGATACCAGTATTAAGCGCCCTCCTGTCGTAAGGAGACCGTTCCCTCCACAAACCAGTTATAGTACCGAGGCGAGAATTTGGAACACTGATTGGTCTGAGTAAGTTAACCATGAGACTTCTTAAATAAGTGGAAATAAGTGGATAATCAGGTAAAAAGAGTAGGTCAGTCTGGGTATAGCCCATGACCTACAAGCAGCACAAATATCTCAATGTGCGAAAATTTCAGGCATATGTGGCATTTACAAGGAAACGTTTTGCCACAGGGTAAATAGGGTGTGACAGGTAGAACAGAAAAAGAAGAAATCAGGTCAACCTAATCAATTAAGTATCAAAGTTCAAGTTGTCATTCATCTGGATTAAGGTACGATACCGCACATACTTCTACCTTGTTCAACCTTGGAAAGTGCGTGATTAAAATGTGTGTTTTATAATTGGAAAATTAGAGACGATGGATTCTCTTAGGAGTCTTTAATCTACCGGACAAAAAGCAATTACATGACCGCACCTAGGCTGGGAAAGTAATTGTAATTGATGCAAATGAAACCCCAATTAGAACGACCCAAAAAAGCCAGAAGCGCTTTATAGTGCTAAAAAGGGCTACAGACACTCAAATATCAGTCTGTCTGTATTTTTGAGTGATATGTTGAAGGATGTCCCCTTTCACCCTAGCCTTAATTACGGGCTAACTGTCTGTTTAACTACAATTAAAGACTGTTTTTTATAGGCTGCGATCGCATCTTTGAAATCCTGTATTTACATTCCTCAATAACTCTGTACACATTCATAGTATTTACCTTGGTAGCTGCTATACTCTGTCTTCAGGAGAATCTACAAGAAAATCTTTAGAGGGACTTATAACAAGAATCAAGTGTATCACTCACTACTTGAAAAACAGCCATTTGAGTTTCAGTAATTGACTAATAGTCATTCGCTTACTAGGGATACCGAATTGGGTTAAGACCAACCTAACTGTTCTAAAAAAGTAATTACTCCCGAACCGCGCTTAAGATTACCTATAATGTAGTAAAAAGTATTATAAGAGGTGACGAGGGTAGCATCGTGGGTGAATATGTAAGAAACCGAACATTCCAACTATGCGAATGCCTACGGCACGCTCCGCTAACGCCAACTCAACTTGGATTTGTGGCAAAAACTGTACTACAAGTATCAAAAAGACTATGTGCGAAAAAGATTATTAGCAATTAAATATCTGTACGAAGGCAAAAATAGAACAGAGGTTTCAGCAATTATAGGTTGTAATTATAAAAAACTACTAATAGAAAAACAGGTAATAGACAGACAGGATGCTCTAAAGCTGAACGAACGAGATGCACAAAGACGAAAGCGCGTGTTGGAGCGATATCATGGTAATGCTCTCAAAACAGGCTTAGACTTTTACCATGCAGCCATGATATTTCAACATGGAGATGACCCAGGAGACTATCTACTGGCGCACGATTTAGCGATCGCAGCTCTAACTTTTAAAGATAAGGGTGCAGAAGAAGCTAAATGGTTAATAGCAGCTACCCAAGACCGTTTTCTGATGCATCTGGGACGTCCACAGCGCTTTGGTACGCAGCAAATTACCACCAAACCAAACGCAAACAATTTCAGATGCGCCAGCATTTATAACTTAGATAACTCACCTGCAAGTGTAACCGATGAACACCGTCAAATACTAAATGTTCCTACTCTCAAGCAAGCGCAGGAAAAACTAGAGGAATGGAATAAAAAATGTAAGGATTGAGGAAGGTTATTGACCCCAACTACAGTGCTTGCTCCGCTCGTGCCTTCATCATACTGAAATTCTTTCGTTGTTGATACAAAGTTAAAAAATTCAGATCAAGAGGCGATCGCATGATTGCGTCTGTTGCTTTGCGCGATCACACTTCACTACCTGATACACTAAACTCAGAGTAGCTTAAGGAGTCGTAAACTTGCCGACATACAAGCAGTCCAACGAGAGCGATATTCCTTTGTCAGCTATCCACTTAATCTCACCCAACCAGGTTTAGCCTCAGAGTTCCTCTGTGTAATGTAACGGACAGGTATAGTAAAAATGCAAATTTGTCAAGAACTCTCACTCACTCGCATGGGCTGCGGAACTTGGGCATGGGGTAACCGACTGCTTTGGGGATATGACGAAAGCATGGATGACGAGTTGCAAGCCGTCTTCAGCCTTTGTGTGAGCAACGGTGTAACTTTATTTGATACGGGTGATTCTTACGGAACTGGGAGATTGAATGGACGAAGCGAGTCACTCCTGGGACGATTCTCTAGAGAATATCTCGGTTCAGGCAAAGAAAATATTTGCATTGCAACCAAGCTTGCTGCTTATCCTTGGAGATGGACACGCCAATCAATGGTGTCGGCTTGCAAGTCATCTGCTAAGCGGCTGGGAAAAAACGTGGATTTGGTACAAATGCACTGGTCTACGGCGAATTATGCTCCCTGGCAGGAGGGAGGACTTTTGGATGGTCTTGCTGACCTTTATGAGCAAGGACTTGTCAAGGGAGTGGGCTTGTCCAATTATGGACCAAAACGGCTCAAACGCGTACATCAAAGATTTGCAGAACGAGGAATTCCAATCGCAACTCTGCAAGTTCAGTACTCGCTGCTGTCCACGTATCCCGTTACCGAATTGGGAGTCAAAGATGTTTGTGATCAGCTTGGAATCAAACTCATTGCCTACAGTCCTCTTGCATTGGGGCTGTTGACAGGAAAGTACTCTGAGAAAGGTCCTTTTCCAAAAGGCATTCGAGGTTTGCTGTTTAGGCAAATGTTACCAGGAATCCGTCCACTTTTGGCAAGCTTACGAGAGGTGGCTCAATCCAGAAACAAAACTATGTCACAGGTAGCCATAAATTGGTGTATTTGTAAAGGAGCTATTCCTATTCCTGGCGCGAAGAGTGTGGAACAGGCAAAAGAGAATATTGGTGCTTTGGGTTGGGAACTAAATTCTGGTGAAATAGCAGAGTTGGATCAAGCGGCTGCGAGTGCAGACAAAAAAATGGTGCAAAATATTTTTCAAACTCGATAAAATGTTCAAGAAATCTCGCAAGATAGTTTATATGCTCAACAATGAACAGTGAACAGTAAACAGTGAACACTTCGACAAGCTCAGTGCATCGCAGTGAAAACTGGTAACTGGTAACTGGTACTGCGGGTACTTGATACAAACAGTTTGAGCATGATAGACGTGGTTCGGGAAGGTGAAGTGGCTCAAACTAAGAAGAATGCGCACCAAACGCAAGGACAAGAGATTTATTCAGGGGACTTTTCATGGTCTTTTTGGTTTGCTTTGCCACTTTACCCCTTTGGTAAACGGCGGACAATTCGCAAAGAAGTCCTGAAGGATACAATTTGGACTTTTGACCAGCTTCAGGGCATTTTCTATGTTGTCGTGCCGATTCGCATGACCGTTGTTAAGTTAAATGAAGGTGGTTTGCTTGTCTATGCACCTGTCGCACCAACGACCGAGTGTATTCGCCTTGTCAATGAGTTGGTTGCAGAACACGGCGACGTCAAGTATATCATTCTGCCAACTATCTCTGGTTTAGAACACAAAGTCTTCGTTGGTCCATTTGCGAGACGCTTCCCGAATGCAGAGGTTTTTGTTGCTCCTAACCAGTGGAGTTTTCCGCTCAATCTTCCCCTCAGCTGGCTGGGTTTGCCTTCTAAGCGTACTCAGATTCTCCCAGAAGACAGTAGCCAAACTCCTTTTGCCGACCAGTTTGATTACGCAATACTAGATACTATAGACCTTGGACCCGGTCAATTTGCGGAAGTTGCGTTCTTGCACAGGCGATCGCACACGTTACTCGTCACAGATTCAGTGGTTTCCGTACCAGAAGAACCACCGGCGATCGTTCAATTAGATCCATACCCCTTGCTGTTTCACGCCAAAGACAAAGCGTCTGACATAGTTGAGGACAATCCGGCAAATCGTCGTAAAGGATGGCAGCGTATTTCGCTGTTTGCTTTGTACTTCCAACCAAGTATGGTAGAGATTATTGCATGGGGTGAGGTATTTCGTAACGCCTTTCAAGCACCGGAACGTTCCAATAAAGCTTACTTTGGGTTGTTTCCCTTCAAATGGAACTCAAATTGGAAGTCCTCATTTGATGCACTGCGAGGGAATGGTCGTTTATTTGTCGCACCAATTTTACAAACTCTCATTCTCAACCGCGCACCAAAGGAAACTATCGACTGGGCTAATAAAGTAGCAAGTTGGGACTTTGGGTGGATTATTCCTTGTCATTTTGACTCACCAATTCAAGCACAGCCGCATCAATTTCGACAAGCATTCTCCTTTTTGGAGCAGTCTTCTAGTACGGGGTTGAGCAGTAGTAGTTATCCTTTACCTGAGGAGGATTTTAAATTACTTAGGGAACTCGATAAAGGTTTAAATAAGTTTGGTATTGTGCCGCCTGCAAAGGAGTTTAAATAAGCCCTGTGTAGGCATTGTTTTCAGAATTGACTATTAGTCATCTTCTTTGTTAAACAATTCTAACAAACCAATTGTGCCTACAAAAAAAGTATACGTGCCATATTTTAGTGGCGTCTTTTTTCTTGAAGGTGCAAAAAAAGCTGCTACAACTGCTTCAAGGAAATGGATTGTGACTGCAAAACGCTCAATCCAAAAAACTGGATTCAGGCTGCTTGGTACTTTAGTGTGAGTTAAAACTGCATAAATATTCCATAATTCCAATCCAATTGCACTTGTTATGAGAACTGTAGATAGAACTTTGACAAAAGTAAAAATATTGTTGTTTTGATAGTTTAATTTCATGGTATTTACTAGCAAACCCCGTTGTTGCTGATATTGCCTGTGATGGGAGAGTTAGAGCATATGCCCCTAAAGGAGAACCTGGCGCATTGATCTTTAAATATCGTAATGCAGAATTTTGCAGACACTATGTCAATAGCGGTGAGTGGCTCGCTGTTACACGGGCAGGGGGAGAAATTCCAATTTCAGCCACCTAATTCAGAAGCGACTTTCCGTGTAGAGGTTCTGATCTAAAGGTGAGTCGTTAGTTTGCCTTTGTAAATTGAACTAAAATCAAGGGCAGGAGGATCTGATTATGCAAACTACTGCCCAAGAAATTTATACCCAGGTGGTTCGCAATTTATCACCAAATGAGCGACTGCGATTGGCAACACTTATTCTGAATGAGCTTGTTGGGCAACAACAGCTATCATCGGTCGATCAGAGTGATACCTGGACCCAAGAGGATCAGATCGATCTTGTGAATTTTTCACTACAATACGCAGCTACAACTTTCTCTGATATGGAGGACGTTGAACAGTGACGTTCTGTCCTGGAGATTTAGTTACAGTTGATTTTCCTGGTATAATATCAAGTCCGGATGATCACTTGTCATTGCGAGCGGAGCGGTAGCGTAGCGTGGCAATCTCAAATGATAATTTACAGATGAATAGTCAGCCACAAATAACCGCACGACAATTGTGGATTCGTTTAGGCTTATTTCCATAATTGTGATTTGAACAATAAATTACCGCAAGTTGCTATCAGTAAAATTTGGGCTACCTTTAATATATTGAATAATAACTCAGTAGATTGGTGATGACACAGAAAGAATTGCTGCGGGTAATTGAGGAGGCGGCGAGTGAGGGAGCGACAGAACTCGACCTCTCTGGCAAAGAGTTGACGGTTTTACCGCCTGAGATTGGCAAGTTGACTCAACTCAAAAAACTGATTCTCGGCAAATATAAATATAATGACGCCGGCGATATTGTTGATACTATTGGGAATAAGCTGAGTGCTTTACCTGCAGAAATCGGACAGCTTCATCATCTTGAAGAACTTCAGGTTGTTGATAATCGCTTAAGCAGTTTGCCACAGGAATTTGGACAACTCACCAACCTGCAAACGCT
>NZ_QMEB01000323.1 GCF_012912135.1 Brasilonema bromeliae SPC951
ACTTCCAAAACTATCCAAACCGAAAGTTCAGCGCGGCGTTGTTCCATCAAATCAGCCGCTTTTCGTAAAATCCCAGCGCGTTCTTTTACAGGTGTTTTGCGCCAAGCAGGAAACGCAGCTTTCGCGGCTTGCATTGCTTGTTCCGCTTGTTCAACACTCAGGAGTCCAACCTTACCGACAACCTCACTAAAATTCGAGGGGTTAACAGAATCTACAACTTGCTGCGTCTGAACGTACTCACCGTTGATCAGAGGGAGATAAGTTTTTCCAAGTTGCTGACGGACATTTTGGAAAGCTTGAACAGCCTCCTTCCTCTCCTCTTCCTCAGCATAATCTGTATCAGGAGCACCCGAGAACCCCCCCTCAGTCCCCCCCGCAAGCGAGGGGGAAGCATCAGAGGCGGAGTTTACGACTGGCGGCGCTAATAATTCCTCAACGGGGCGATTCTCCATATTTTGCCGCAAAAAGGAACTATTAGCAGTATTTTCCAACAAGCGGCGAATTAGATACGCCATTCCTGGAAGAAGTTCTCCATAAGGACAGTAAACTCGAACGCGATAACCTCTATCAACTAACGATGAAGCTAGTTTATCGCCCATACCGTAGAGAACTTGCATTTCAAAGCTACGGCGGGGGACATTTAAGCTTTGTGCTATTGCTATTGCATGAGCTTGCGATCGCACGTTATGGCTACCAATCGCAGCATACACATATTGATGATTCTCTAGCAATAACTGAGTTATTCTCTCAAAATTTGCATCTGTCGCCGCTTTATCGTTATAAACTGGCTGTTGCCAATGCTTCTGTTCTGCTTTTATAGTTTCTTGATCCCAATACGCGCCTTTCACCAAACGAATTGTAATCGGATAACCGCGCTGTTTTGCCCAATCAATCAAGTTTTGTGCATCTTGCTCGCTATCGCGCAGATAGGCTTGAATTGTCATACCAATATCTGTACGAGAGCGAAACTCTTCTTCTATTAAAAGTTTTTTCAAAATGCTGAAAGTGAGGTCTTTGTATGCATACTGTTCCATGTCAAAATGAACAGAAGCGCCTAGTTCTTTGGCACGACGTAAGAGAGTGCGGATGCGATCGCTCACCCGTTCTTCACTACCCTTAGCATCCAACGGGTCAAACTGCGAGTAAAACGCTGTTAACTTCACAGAAACCTGGACTTTTGGTAATGGTTGTCCATCAGCTTCGTCAATCAACCCAACTGGCGTCCAACTCTTCGATGCTTGCACCAATTGTTGCATCAAATCTAGATAGCGTTCCAAATAAGACTGCGCTTCTGCTTCGGTAATCACAGCCTCACCCAATAAGTCTACGGTGAAAGCCATCTTTTCCTTACGCAGTCGCTCAATTGTTTTCAGCGCCTGTTTAATATTTTCTCCAGAAATATATTTATGAGCTAATGTTTCTACACCTGTGGAAACAGTTGTCGCAGCGACTTGTCCAGGCATAGAATCAGGATTAGCAAAGCCCAGCATTCCCTTCAAGGCTGTAGGTAATTCTACTGTTTCATCACCCAGATATTCTTGTAAATGGGCTGCAATTTCTGGTTTACTACGTAAAGCAGGAAGAGTATCAATAAAGCGAAACAGTTGCACCCGTAAGCCCGGATTGCTCATCGCCCAAGCTAACAACTTATCGTCCCAGCGCATCTGATCTCGCAGTGCAGCAAAGAAGGAACGATTCTCTTGAGTCGCGGCTAGAAGCTGTTTAGCGATTTCTTGGGTTTTGGCTTCGTAGGTGCTTGTTTGTACTTGTAATACCACTGATAACAAACTCCATATTCAAGACAAGGCTTCATTGTATACAGCCTCTATCTTCTATTGTGGCTTTTTCATTGTGCGACTACCACTTCCTAAATTGGTAGTCGCTAGAGGAAGCCTATACAAGTAAGGCTAGCGCCTGAGACGGTGATGCAGTCCCCAAGTATGGAAAAACCACGCCTAGCTTCACAGGAAAGCGAATTAAGCGTGGTCTGTATAGGTCTAGCAATGACTAGATACGAGTAAATTTGTGTCAGCCCTTACTAGGGACTTCTTAATCCAATCTGCCAAACGAATTGAAAGTGCAACAATTGTCAGGGTAGGGTTAGCATATCCTCCTGTAGGGAAAACGGAGCTACCTGCTATGAATAAGTTAGAGATGCCATGAACTTGGCAATTCTCATCAACAACTCCCTGTTTGGGGTCAATATGCATTCGGGTTGTTCCCATGTGATGGGCGGTACCAGCAGGCATACCAAGCTTGGGAAGACCTTCTTTGTACTGTATTCTATATTCACCTAACCCAGAAGAAGCAATTTCTTGAGCCATGATTTCTTGAGAACGCTGAATGTTGAGGGCATTGTCAGTATCCCAGCGCCAGTGAAGTTCTAGCTTTTGACACCCTAGTGCGTCTCGTTCTTTGCTCAAAACAACTCGATTAGCAGGATTGGGTACTTGCTCGACTTGATGAATAACCTCAAAGACTTTAAACCTGTGTTGGTTATTTGGCAATTCTGACCATCCACCTCTGTGGAATCCATGCAGCAAGGACTGATTTTTAGTAGCAGCCAGGTAATTGGCAAGCATCACGTAATCAATACCACCGATGATATTGAGAAAATCTTGACCAGAAACCTGTGGAAGTTTGCCATGAGCAAGCGCTTGAGCCACAGCTTTAAAAGACTCAATTGCTTTGAGTCCTCGCTTACTAGGTCGTGGAAACAGAACGGTGCTCATATTGACTAAATTCTCACGCTGCATAACCTCTTGCGAGAGTTTGAAATAGCCTAATACTGGAACATCGTTCACACGACGTAGATCGTACAGAGGCATTTTGTTAAATAAGTTAGCGTCAGCAGGGATAAAATCGCCACCTTGAACTAAGGGATGATCCATAAAAAATCTGCCGACTAAATCGTGTTGGTTGCCCAAGCCAGCCGTTTGCTGACGATTGGACATCAACAGCGTACGGGGATTTTCTAGCCCACCCTGGGCGAGTATAAACACCTTGGCAGCTATCCAAAACTGCTGTCCCTGCAAAGAAGCAACCCGTAGACGAGTGGCTGTTCTAACAGACTCGTTAGTTTCAATCTCAAGGGCGTTTAGGTTGAGGTAAACAGTAATGTTATCAACCCTACTAAGCTCGTCCCGATACTGCTGGTTGAATATATCTCCAGGTCCAAACTGAAACATTGCAGTCACTACTTGGTTCTCATTCAGGGGTAACCGCTTCGCTTGTTTGTCCTCCCATATATCAGGATCATAGGCAAACGAACCTGCTTGACAAACTGATTGAGCACGTTTGTAGAACGGTTCTAAGTGCGATCGCTCAATTGGCCAACCGCTGTAGGGTAGCCCTGCTCGCTTCTCAAAATCAATTTCGTCCAAAGGGGCATACCGGACGCCCTTGCGCCCTTTACCAATCTTTATCGACCAAAGGTTTGAATTGCCCCCGAACCTTCGACACCGGATCTCTTTAAGTGACAAAAAGGGATCTCCAACGGTTAATGCCTCAGAAAGCGCTTGAGTTTGTGGATCAAACTCAAGTCCGCCACTCTCCACAAGGCAAACTTTTGTTTTATGTCCAATAAATTCACGGGCTAGGGTGATTCCAGCTGCGCCTGCACCAACAATACAAACTTCTGTTTCAATTACTTGTTCTGCAGAGATTAAACGAGCATCTTTGAGCATATGAAGGTAGATGTCAAAAAAATAGGATTTTTAGCGATTTTTCCATATATAGCACGAACTATAGATATATATAAGAACTCTATTTGATTTTTTAACAAAATAGACTTGCCTTGAAAATAGAGGCTCAAAGCATGCAAAATCGTTCGAGCATCATTTTCATTGTTCCTTGTGAGCGATCGCTCATGATGTCTGTTGCAAAAATGTTTGAAATGTCATGTTGAGCGTTCGCGTCAGCGCAAGCGCCCCCGAAGCGGGGTACAAAGCAGCGTGTCCCTTTGGGACGAGCGCGCGTACTGCGGTAGCCGTGGCGTGAGCCATAAGCATAGCTAAAGATCTCTTGAGATTTTTCGCTACACTGCGTTTCGCACCCTGCGGGAAGCCTTTGGGTTGCGTTTACAGAATGACATCAACGTGAAGCTCACCGGAAAGAATCAAAGTTTCCCAAACTCAAAGCCATTTTTTATGCATCTGTGTTGCCTGGTTAATCCTGACACAACGTAAGTTAGCACCATTAAGATTGGCTGTGCTAAGATCAGCACCTTCCAAATTAGCGCCCTCCAGATTAGCATTCTCTAAGTTGGCATTGCTGAGATTAGCGTTCTTCAAATTAGCACAACAAAGATTTGCACCACAGAGGTTAGTACCGGTGAGGTTCGCCTCTTGAAGTTTGGCATCACTCAGATTGGTGTCTTTAAGCAAAGCACCGCTTAGGTTTGCATTCCTCAGTTTTGTACTGTTCATGTAAGCACTACTAAGATTCGCACCCAAAAGGTTAGCCCTGTTGAGATTTGCACTCCATAAATAGACATTAGTTAGGTTTCCACTGCTGAGGTTTGCATCGCTCAAGTCAGCATTGCTAAGGTTAGCGCCACTCAAATCAGTATCCCTCAAGTCAGCATTGCTGAGGTTAGCATTACTGAGATTTGCCTCTTTCAAATCAGCACTACTGAGATTTGCATTTATGAGATTGCTGCTACTGAGGTTTGCATTCTTCAAGATGGCATTACTGAAGTTGGTATCTACTAACTGAGCAGTACTGAAGTTACTATTCCATAGGCTAGCTCCACTCAGATTAGCATGACTTAGGTTGCTACCGCTAAGATAAGCACAGTTGAGGTTAAGATCCGCAAGTTGAGCATTCTTAAGGTTGGCAAGGATAAAGTTCATACTGTTGTTGTGACTTTGAGATTTCAGATGAAGAGCCTTCTCAATCAAATTAGATTGACAATCTAGTTCATTTTCTGTATCGCTTAATTCTTTATGGTTGAGAGGTGGAGAAATTGTTAAAACATTTTCTGGCTTCTTCTCAAACCACCAGTGTTTACTCCAAGTAACAAAGAAAGTAAAACACAAGTATAAACCAATCATAAATTCAGATGGGTGACCTTTTGTCAATAGCAGCACCAGTGTAAAACCTAACCCAAGCCAAGTTACTTGCTTGACTAACGAAATCAGTCTCATCTTCGCTTTTTTGTCATAGAACCTAAAGTTTTCACTGTTAACTAAAGTCATGTTAGATACCTCTGTGTCTTTTGTTAAAATGACTCAATTTTGCTAAGAATGACTAGCCATCTAACCTAAAAGCAAAAGCTGAAGGATATTTTTCATGGGTTACCGTAAGTAGTACCGTATTCCATTTCATCACCGTTTTTACATTGTCTTTTAGCCTAATCGCCAAAGCGACGAGAATGTGGGATTAGATATCCTCCTGTAGGAAACACAGAACTACCTGCTATGAATAAGTTGGAAACGCCATGAACTTTAAATCTTTCATTGAGGTTGTCATTGGTCTTTAATAGGAAGGACTACATATATATCTGGGTTTATACTTTTCTTATAGGGAAAACGTAACAAAAATATGCAAATCCTGTATCGAAGTTGTGACAGATTCACTAAAAATTGTGAAAGTATTTATC
>NZ_QMEB01000324.1 GCF_012912135.1 Brasilonema bromeliae SPC951
CCCTTACACCCTTACCCCCTTACACCCCTAGTTTTGCTCAAAGCTTAATAATGATTGCCCGCTTTGCGATGGTGAATGGCTGTCACCGCATCAGGTTTAAGTAATTTCCCGTTATCAACAGTCGCATAAACAACCCAATGGTCGCCGCATTCCATGCGTTTGTTGACAGAACATTCAAGATATGCTGAGGAATCAGTCAGGATAATACAGCCGTTATCTGCAACTTTTGTGGAAAAACCTGCAAATCTGTCTTCTCCTGGTGCAAAAGATTTGCGGAAGTGTTTCATGTATTCTTGCTGATGACCTTCCGGTAGGATATTCAGGACAAACTTACCGCCAGGATACATCAGGGATTCTACCGCCCGCTCTTTGGCAATGGCAACAGTAATACCTGGTGGGTTAAAGGTGGCTTGAGAAATCCAAGACCCCATCATTCCAGTAGAAACTTCTCCAAGCTTTGCTGTCACAACGCAAATAGATCCTACAATCCGACCAACAGCTTGTTCAACAGGAGTCGCTGCAGTTTGAGTCATACGCACTTTTTTGGCTTTTCTCAAGACTTGGGCAAAGTCTGTACCTGTTTCTTCACACTGTTTAAGAAGAACATCTGAGGGTTTAAACTTGACTTTCATAGTCTCAAACCCAAACCGATATCCCGCATCACGAAGTTTGCCTTCAATAAAGTCAAAAGCTTCGCCACTCCATCCATAAGAACCAAATATCCCAGCAAGCTTGCTATTGTCACCGCTTGCCAGTACAGTACCCAAAGCAGTGTGAATCGGAGTTGGTGCGTTACCACCAATGGTAGGAGAACCAATGATAAAACCCTCAGCTTTGTCAAAAGCTGCACGAATCTCTTCAGGTGAAGCAAACTCACAGTTGATGGATTCTACAGCGACTCCTCCTTTTGTTAAACCAAGGGCGATCGCCTGCGCCAAAGTTGCTGTATTTCCATACGCCGAAGCATAAAGTAAAGCAACGGTAATTTCACGAGCAGTTTGAGAATGGCTCCATTGCTGATAAGCCTGAGTAAGTTCCACTAAGCCATAGCGTACCAAGGGACCATGAAGAGTACCAAACATTCTGACTTGCAGTTCTGATATTTTCTCCAGCGCTGCTTGTACATGACTTGCATGAGGAGCCATCAAGCAATCAAAATAGTAGCGCTGGTCTTCTTTTAAAACACCCCAATCTTCATCAAAGACTTCTTCATTACAGATATGGGCACCAAATAGCTTATTAGTGTACAGTATCTGAGTTTGCTGGTCATAAGTACAAAGACCTCCAGGCCAACGAGGACTAGGAATAGGGAGACAGCGCAAAACATGACCTTTACCTAAATCCAGAGTTTCTTTCCCTCGCATCGTCATGATGTTCAAGTTGTGGTTAGGGAAAGTTGCACTCAAATTAGCAGCACTAGGAAGCGAACAAACAAACGTCAGTTGTGGTGCTAGTTCTAACAGAGCTTTGAGAGTTGCGACTCGGTTAGGATTAAAGTGACCTAGAATCACGTAATCCAAGTGTTTCAGGTCAACAGACTGCTGTAATGCGTCTAGAAAAATTTGTGTGAAAGTTTCTGGGGGTGGGTCAATAATTGCAGTTTTATCACCCTCTATTAAATAGCAATTCGATGTGGTACCCTTTGCTAGTGCGTATTCAATTTCAAACCGTAGACGTGTCCAACTACGTGCCCTTAGTACTGTCGTGTTTGTAGCGATTGGTAAAACTTGTACGTCGCGGGGATTGGGATTATTCATACTTGTCGAGTGAGGGAGAGGATGAGAAGGATGAGGAGAGAAAAAGTCAAAAGAATTTTTAACTTTTGACCCTTACGGGTTCGCCAGTTGACGCCAGGTGCTTCAAGTCGGGAAACCCGCCCAACGCACTGGCTCCTTTATGCCGGGGAACCCGTCCACCGCACTGGCTCACTTTTGACTTTTGACTTTTAATAATAGGTGCCTACCTTGCGATGGCGAACAGCTGTGAGTCCTTCTGGTTTAGAGACTTTACCGTCAGCAACTGTACAATATAATAGCCAGTGGTCGCTGCATTCGATGCTGCTGACAATTTCACATTCCATGTAGGCAAGAGCGTCTGTGAGAATGGGGGAACCGTTTTTGGCTGTTTGGGTTTTGACGCCAGCAAATCTATCACCACCAGGAACTAAACGCTTGAGGAAGTGTTTCTTTAATTCTTGATAATTTCCTTCTTCCAAAACGTTAAGGACGAACTTATCACCCACTTGCATCAAAGAATCTATCGCACGATCTTTGGCGACAGCAACTGTAAATCCTAAAGGTTGCAAACTGGCTTGAGCCACCCAGGAAGCTAGCATTGCGCCGTTGACATCATCTTTTCGGGTTGTGATAATGTAGAGTCCGTTGCTAATCCGACCGAGCGCTTTTTCTAAGTTTGCGTCGATGGACTTGATTTGCTTGATGTTACGTTCGCGAACAAGCAATTGTCCTAAGTCTATACCTGCTTCTCTACACAATTGGTAAGTGTCTGGGGTGGGAGTTTCTTTTATGCGGATTGCTGGGAAGGCTTCCTTAATACCAAGGTCGAGAAATTTTCTGCGAAGTGGATCAATAGGTTCATCATCTCCGCCGTAGCACTCAAATAATCCAACGACTTGCTTCTTGACGACGCCTAAGAGCGAACTGATAGCAGCATGAGCTGCAACGTTAGCACTTGGAGGCATACCGATAATAATGCCAGCTGAGCGACCTGCGAGTTCTTGAATTTCTTGGATCTCACCACTGCTGAGATCCATCACTTCAACGCCAAGCCCAGTTTTCTGGAGACCTTCAGCAATTTCGTGGGCAAGACGCTCACTGTGTCCGTAGTCGGAGACATAATATAAGGCGACTATTGTTTGTGCCTGAACTTGTCTGTGACTCCAAGTTTGGTAACATTCCCTGAGAATATCAAGATGGTGGTAAAGTAGGGGTCCGTGTCCATTGGCGATGATTTTAATTTTCCCAAGATCACCCATTTTATTCATGGCGTTCACAAGGGATCGGGCGTTGGGACCCATCAAGCAGTCGTAGTAAAATTTGAAGTCAGGTTCAATGGCATCTAGATTGATGTCAAAGGTATCATCGCTGCAATAGTGCATCCCAAAGGCATCGCAAGTATACAGGGTTTGGGTTTTGCGGTCGAAGCTGAATATCGTATCGGGCCAGTGTAGGTTAGGTGCACTGACGAATTCGATTTCGTGTCCAAGACCAAGATCTACGCGATCGCCACTCTTGACAATCCGCTTAGAAAACGGATCGTGTACCAGGTTTTCTAAAAACTGAAGTGCAACTTTTGATGCTAAGACGGTAGCCCTAGGAGCTAATTGCAGAACGTCTTCCACTAAACCGCTGTGGTCTGGTTCTGTGTGGCTGACAATGATGTAATCAATTGCCTTCGGGTTGATCAGGCTTTTGAGCGTATTTAAATAAAGGTCGCGAAACTTGGTGTGAGCGGTGTCAATAAGAACAACCCTGTCACCTTTGATGAGATATGAGTTGTATGTCGTACCGTTTTGCAATCCGAATTCTATATCAAAGCGATCGCGGTCCCAATCAAGACAGCGAATCGCCGTTGTATTAGGAGCTATTTCAACAGTTTGTACAGTTAACCGTTTTTGGACGTTCTCTGCGAGCGCTACCATTCGTCGCCTCCGGGCACAAATTATCAGTCTTCTGCCTCTAGTTTTCGCATAATTCTTTTTGTAAAGTTGTCAAAAATTTTATTTTTTAGAAAATTCAAGATGTAGTTAAAATTGCTATATATTGGCGTTTTTTTTTACTTCAAAATTGTTCTTCAGGGTCTTTTTAATAAGACTGTTATTATATCACAAAAAACTTGAAATAATGAATTATTTTACTTACAAATTGTTATCAAAATTGTCTTCGTGTTAACTAATTTGTAGCAAAAGGCATAGATTTTGCAACCGTTGTGTTTAACAGTTATCAGTGATCAGTTATCAGTTTCACTGTTTACTGTTCCCTCCTTTTTAAGGAGGGCGAGTTTCGGATCAATCCTTAACAACAACCGTATTGAGTTATCAGCGTATCTTCAGCCAAGAGTGAGGTGATTTCGCGATCGCTAGGTTTCTTCCTGAAAAACCAGTAGATGCTGCGTTATAAAGAATACAGAAGAATCTACTATGAAATGATATATGGAACCAGTCACTTTGACGGCTGTTGCAACGGCGATCGCCACCCTTCTTCTAAAAAAAGCACTGGAGAAAACAGGCGAAAATCTCGGTGATGCTGCTTGGCAGCAAAGTCGCAAGTTAATCGAACAGCTTCGCACTAAGAATAAATTACCATCGCTCACCAATGCTACACAAGGAAACGAACAGCAGCGATTAGATTATGGACAAGCTGTGCTGGAACTGAAAGCAGCAGCAGACAAAGATACAGAAATTGCTCAAGGAGTTAGGGAAGTAGAAGCAGCAGTCAACAAGGATGAGTCGCAAAGTGCAAAGGAAATTCAAAAGTTAGCAGAGGAAATTGAGTCTCAGCCCTCAGTAGTCAACAATTTTGCGAAATTAGCAGAGGAGATAAAAGCAGAGAAAGGTGCAATGGTTGCCCAACAAATTACAATTGGGCAACAAACGAACACCTACACTTGACTGCAGTCGCCCGACGGGGAGAATCGGGTAAAGTCAACTCCCATCAACTGGCAAGAAATTTGCCGCCAATTACTGGAATCCCAGCGGCGACTCACCAGCAATCCTTTGATGCAAGATGAATCTGCCAAATTACAAAGGGAGCAGATTTATGTTCCCCTAGCACTGGTGCAGCGGACAAAACCTGAGAAACGCGACAAGGGCGAAAATTCCCCAGAAGCAGGAACGCGCCTGTATGAACCACAATATGAGGAAAAGCAGCGATTTGAGCATGAAGCTTTCTTGACTCAAATCTTGGAAAAAGCAGAAAGCAAAACCAAGGCTAAGCACATAGCTTTAATTGGAGAACCAGGTGCAGGAAAAACAACTCTGCTGCAATCCATCGCGTTTTGGGTGTTAGAGAAAAACTTGGGATTCCCAATTTGGATTTCGCTGGCAGATTTGGGGCGAAGTGGTTCTTTGACGGATTTACAAAGTTATTTGTTGAACAATTGGCTTTCTTTTGCTGTTCCACCAACACAGCTGACTCAGGCGAAAGCAGAATTGACAACACAAATTCAGCAGGGGCGAGTTTGGTTGCTGTTGGATGGGGTGGATGAGGTGGCTGTATCAGGTGTGCAGACGTTGCAAACACTTGCCCAACAACTCACCGGATGGATCGCCCAGTCACGAGTGGTGCTAACTTGTCGGCTGAATGTTTGGCAAGCGGATTACAATGCGCTAGAAACTTTTGAAACTTATCGTCTGCTAGATTTTGATTATCCTAAGCAGGTGCATGAGTTTATTGATAATTGGTTTGGAAACCTCACTCCCCAGAGGAACCTCACCCCCCAGCCCCCTCTCCTTATTAAGGAGAGGGGGAGTGATAAAAGTGAGGAGAGGGGGAGTGATAAAAATGAGGAGCCGGGGAGTAAGGGGGAACGGTTGAAGGCA
>NZ_QMEB01000325.1 GCF_012912135.1 Brasilonema bromeliae SPC951
AGTTGGGAGTTGGGAGTTAGGAGTTGGGAGTTGGGAGTTGGGAGTTGGGAGTTGGGAGTTGGGAGTTGAGAGTTGGGAGTCGAGTGTTGGGAGTTGGGAGTTGGGAGTTGGGAGTTAGGAGTTGCGAGTTAGGAGTTGGGAGTTAGGAGTTGCGAGTTGCGAGTTGCGAGTTGCGAGTTGCGAGTTGGAAGTCGCAACTCGCAAGTTGCTCACTATTCAAATAGAACTGCCATAGCAGAGTGAAAAAACAGAAACTTATCATAAAAGGTAAAATAAAGATTAAAGAATCCTTAAAGATAAGTAGAATATCAAAAATAGCTTGAAAGCATCTCTTCGTATTAGGGAAATTTCATATTTTTTTTGACTATTTAAGAGTTATCATCAATACAAAAGATCGATGTTAAAAACTTGTAAAAACCAAATAAAGTTGAGTGCAATATCCGACAGTTTACACTTGTACTGGAGGCTGTCCCATTCATTTGGTTGGCAAAAGGGGACAAGGTGTTCAAATTTCAATTCATGTTCCTAGTCGGTATATCTGTGCCAACCGCGAGCAGATATTACCAGATTGGAAAAAACAGCTTTTCTTGTGGGTGGTGATTGTTTTACAGCAATCAAGATATGAACTTGTGGAAAGTACACCGGAAATTGAGACAGAAAAACAAAGGTTGCGGGAAAAGTTTATGAGGTTTGGCTGTGATCTGGCTTTTAATCTGCGCGATCGCCATTATCTAACAGATCTCATCGACCCCCGCACTGGCTATCCTTTGCTTTCCCGTCCAGGGAAAATTCTACATGATGACACTGCAGCGGTGAAGGCTTTACTGCACTATCCGGTTATTCAGAACAAATGCCGTTTATTAGTTCACCCGAATTGGGGAATGGCAGTTTATCCTGGAATTCTGATATCACAAGCTCCCCCAATCATCATAGAGTGGGTTATCAAGAGTATAGCCCCCCTACATGACTGGAAGATAAAAGATGAAGGATGAAAAATTTATACTTTCTATTCAGGTTGTTTGTACTCTTGATACCATTGCAAAAAGCAATGTATACCTTGTTCCAGGGGTGTACTGGGCTTAAATCCAACATCACGCATCAGGTCATCTACATCGGCATAAGTCGCGGGAACATCTCCTGGTTGCATCGGTAATAAATTTTTCACAGCTTTCTTGCCAAGCGCCTTTTCTATCACTTCAATGAACGTCATCAATTCCACAGGGTTATTGTTACCAATGTTATAAAGCCTGTAAGGAGCATTACTATTTGCTATGTTGGCTACGTTGGATTGAGGTGGTTTAAGCATCACCCGAAAGACGCCCTCGACAACATCGTCAATGTATGTAAAATCTCGCTGCATTTTACCGAAGTTGTAGACATCAATGGGCTTGCCTTCTTGTATCGCTTTTACGAATTTAAAATATGCCATGTCTGGTCTTCCCCAGGGACCATAAACTGTAAAAAAGCGTAGCCCGGTTGTTGGAATGTGATAAAGATGACTATAAGTATGGGCAATCAGTTCATTTGCTTTTTTAGTTGCAGCATATAGTGAAATAGGATGGTCAACATTATCGGTAACAGCGAAGGGAACTTTGGTATTGATACCGTAAACAGAACTTGAAGAGGCAAATACTAAGTGCTTGATTTGACTTTGGCGGCATCCTTCTAAAAGGTTGACAAAGCCTGTAATATTGCTATCTATATAAACCCAAGGATTTTGTAAAGAGTAGCGTACGCCTGCTTGGGCTGCAAGATTGACGACATAATCAAAGGTGTAGTTTTGAAAGAGTTGAGCAACCTCGGGGCGATCGCTTAACTCCAAAAACTGAAACGTAAACCCCGGCTGCGAGTGAAGCTGTGCTAAACGAGCTTTTTTTAGGTTGACATCATAATAGTCGTTTAAGTTGTCAATCCCTATCACCTCGACACCTTCTTTCACAAGACGTTGTGCTAAGTGATAACCAATAAATCCAGCAACGCCAGTAACCAGTACCTTCGTCATGAATATCCCTCAAAACTCCATAACAGCCATCATAGTCATTGGTTGAAGTACAGTTAAGCTGTAGCTAGCAATTCAATTGGGGGGATTTTCACGACTGAGGCTGATGTAGCTTTTATTCTGGGTGTGCTATTTGCCGAAACAGAAAAATCAGATGAAAAAATAAATTGTGTGGTGGTGCAGGTGGAGTGAAGGTGAGGACTATAGCACTTTTGGTGTTGGGTGCAATACACAGCATAGCTTGAGTTCTAGGCGGACAAGGTTTTCTTCTTGAGAATCGTGCAAGATTTCAGTCTAATGAACTTCAATCAAATTGATGTCAGATTTATACTTATAATAATCTCAGAAAAGAATTGAAAAAATCTTTTCTATTATACTCATGAAAAATCACAATGTCATAGTCTCCCATTACCAGAAAAAATTGCGATTTGCAACAACTGAAAGTAAGATATGAGACTTTTCTGCTTAACCAAGCCTCGTAATTTTCATCAAAACATCTATAAGGTTTCTTACTTTAATCAAAGATAGATTTATCTACTACAGGCTGCGTATTCTCTGATAAGCTATCCAGAGGATATGTATATCTGTGGTTGTTTGACTCTTTGATAGACTAGATTGAATTGAATATTCTTCTAGTCATTTTAGCAGCATAAACTGGATACGAAAAAAACGCTCATTAGACATATACCCGAGGGATGAATTCTATGCGGATTCCAGCAGCAACTTATCGAATTCAATTCAATTCAGAATTTGGTTTTGATGCCGCAAAAGCAATTACAAACTATCTGGTAGATCTGGGAATTTCGGATCTCTACGCTTCTCCTATTTTCAAAGCAAGACCCGGAAGTAGTCATGGATATGATGTTGTTAACCCCACTCAGTTAAATCCAGAATTAGGAACTCAAGAAGCTTTTGAAAGCTTAGTCCAAGAATTACAACAGCATAAACTCGGTTGGTTACAGGATATTGTCCCTAATCACATGGGTTATGATAGCCAAAATAAATATTTGATGGATGTGTTGGAATACGGTATACATTCCAGCTATGTTGATTACTTTGATATTCCTTGGAACGCTCCTTTTGCTAGAAACTACGAACCAATATTGGCTCCATTACTGGGCAACTTTTATGGAGAGTGTTTAGAAAATGGCGAGATTCAACTTAAGTATGATGAGACAGGACTCAGCGTTAACTATTTTAGTTTACAGATTCCTCTTAAATTAGAATCTTACGCCATTTTTTTGACTGAGAATTTAGAGAAATTGGCTCAAGCTTTAGGAAGAGAACACCCAATATTTGTGAGGTTGCTTGGTGTCCTGTTTATAGTGAAAAGTCTTCCTTCCGAGACAGTAGCACAGCAAAGACAAGACCAAGCAGCTTTTGTCAAAGGACTTCTTTGGGAATTGTACACAGAAAATCCGGAAGTAAAAACCTTTCTTGATGAAAATCTGCAACTTTTTAATGGTGAACCAGGAAAACCACAAAGCTTTAATCTTTTAGATAGCTTACTTTCTCAACAGTTTTTTCGGCTGTGTTATTGGAAAGTTGGGGCTGAAGAGATGAATTATAGAAGATTTTTCACTGTGAATGAGTTGATCTCAGTCAGAGTGGAAAATTTAAAAGTTTTTGAAAACACTCATGATTTGATTTTCAAGCTAGTCAGCGAAGGTAAGTTTACAGGCTTGCGAATTGATCACATTGATGGTTTATACGATCCAAAAGAGTATTTAGATAGATTGAGAGAAAAGACGGGAGAAACATATATTACTGTTGAAAAAATTTTACAGCCTGGAGAAGACTTACCAAGTAACTGGTCAGTTCAAGGTACATCTGGGTATGATTACCTGAATTACGTCAACGGAATTTTTTGTAAAACTGAGAACGTAGATAAGTTGACTGAAATCTACTCAAATTATACAGGGCTAACAACATCTTTTGAGGAAATGGTTCCAGACAAAAAGCATTTTATTCTAGAGAGAAAGTTAGCGGGGGATATTGATAACATCACTTCTCTTTTAAAGACAATTGCGAGTAAGCATCGGTATGGAAATGACTTTACAATCAATGGTTTAAAGCGAGCACTTGCAGAAGTTCTCAGTCGCTTTCCTGTTTACCGAACTTACGTTACTCAAGAGGATCTATCTGAAATTGATCGCGCTTATGTTCACGAAGTGATTGAAGCAACCAAACCACACACACCATTCTTGAACCATGAATTAAACTTTATCGAGAAATTACTGTTGCTGGAATATGATGATAATATCACTCAAGCAGAGAAAGACCAATGGCTTTACTTTGTCATGAGAGTGCAGCAGTACACAGGACCATTGATGGCGAAAGGAGTCGAAGACACTGCTTTTTATGTTTATAACCGGTTTATTTCTTTAAACGAAGTTGGTGGCGAACCGAGTCGTTTTGGTATTAGTGCTTCAGAATTTCACGACTTTAACCAACAACGGCAGGCGAAATGGTGTCATGCTATGAGTACGACCTCCACTCATGATACCAAGCGATGTGAAGATAGTAGGGCAAGGCTGAATGTTCTCTCAGAAATTCCTGAGGAATGGGAAAAACAAGTTCGCAATTGGAGTGAAATTAATAGTTCCCACAGAAAGACAGTTGAACAGTTAACAATGCCAGATAGAAACGATGAATATCTTTTCTATCAGACACTTGTAGGAGTCTTTCCATTTAATGAAGAAGAGTTCCCCACTTGTGTTGAACGGGTGAAAAATTATGTGATCAAAGCTATCAGAGAAGCGAAAGTTCATACTGGATGGCTGCGACAAAATAGCGTTTACGAAAATGCTTTTACTGATTTTGTCACAGCAGTTTTTGAACCCTTGAAAGACAATCCATTTTTAAAAGAATTTTTGCCTTTCCAAAGACGGGTTGCTGAGTATGGTATCTTCAATACTCTTTCTCAAACACTACTGAAAATTACCTCGCCTGGAGTTCCCGACTTTTATCAAGGAACTGAACTATGGGATTTTAGCTTAGTTGATCCTGATAATCGCCGTCGGGTGAACTTTGAAAATCGGCAGTCTTATCTCAAAGCAATTAAGGAACAGGTAAAGACAGATATTCTCAAGCTAATAGATGAGTTACTTGCTAACAAGGAAGATGCCAGAATTAAACTGTTCCTCGTTGTCCAAGGTTTGAAAGCAAGGACTGAGTATTTACAAGTTTTTCAGCAAGGCGACTACTTACCTTTGGAAGTGAGTGGCAAGTTTAAAGAGAATATCATTGCCTTTGCAAGGAAGGATGGAAATAAGACAATTATTACCATTGCTCCCCGCTTTTTCACAAGCTTAATTCAACCGGGAGAGTCCCCGCTAGGAAAAGAGATTTGGCATGATACGAGTTTGAAGTTACCTACAGAAGTCACTTCGTGGAAAGATGCGATCAGCGAGCAAACTATTGAAGCGAATGGCACTTTGTTGATTGGGGAAGCGTTGAAATACTTCCCTGTGGGTTTGTTGGTTAGTCAAGGC
>NZ_QMEB01000326.1 GCF_012912135.1 Brasilonema bromeliae SPC951
TGGTACTGTAATTGTCGGTTGTGTGACTGGCACAGAAGGCTGAGTCACCGGTGGTACTGTAATTGTCGGTTGTGTGACTGGCACAGAAGGCTGAGTCACCGGTGGTGCTGTAATTGTCGGTTGTGTGACTGGCACAGGAGTTACTGGCCCAGAAGGTGTAACTATTGGTGATGTGGTAGTAGTTGGTTCGTTGGTTGGCGGCGTCCCCGAATCCGTAGGTATAGACCTAGGCTTGGGTGTGGAAGATGAAACAGGATTTGACACAAGATCTTGGTTATCGATTATACCGGGAACTGGGGAATTATCTCTGGTAATGTTGTTACTGGGTAAATTAGGGGAAGTCGTTGGCTTTACAAAAGGTGGGTTTTCAACAACGTCCTGACCAGCCACTGGCGATTGTGCAGCAACAGCAGCAGCAGTTTCAGCTTGAACGCTGGCGATCGCCGGATCTGAATTTGGTATACCATTTCTTAAAGTCAGATTTAAATCCCGAACCAGGGTACTCGTTTCATAAAAAGTTCTTAGATCAAAATCGTATAAACCTTTCAATTCCCCTTTAACTAGAACTATCAGCTGTCCTGCTTGTAGCTCTCGTTTTTGAGAAGCATCTTTATTAGAAACTTGAATGCCACTGTTTGTCAGTGCACCAACAATCGTGGTATCCGTTTCCTGGTCATAACGTACAAATAATGCTGAACCGCGAATTGCTGCTGCTGCATTTGGCGTACTTATACGTGTTTGTCCCCTGCCTGGTGGGATGAGGAGCAGTACTGTCCCATGGTCAAGGTTAAAGTTTCTTCTTTGTGGCAAGAATTGAAAAACCGCCTGTTCTCCGATCCGAGCCAAAGACCCGTCGTTAAAACGTAAGTCTGCCAAAGCAGATCGCCCTGTAGATAACTTATCTCCCGGACTCATAGAATCCGATTTCCGTGCCGCACGCTTAGAGTTCTTGTGCGGCATGAGTTGCACCAAATTGCGGAGGTTTTGAATGACAGCAACACTCAAAGGAGTTGTAGCATTTGCTTGTTTTGGCATGGGGAACATAACAACTCCCCAGAAACTAATGATTATGAGTAGAAAAAACTTACGAAACATAGTTTGGAGCCTCGGATAATTTTACTGATACCAAACCAGTTGAAGACGGGTTCTAATGTTGACAGTTTAAGCCTATTATCTGTTATTGCCATTGTTTACGTGAATATGCTTAACTCTAATTTATTATTTAATTTGATTTTATCTGTAATTATACTGTTAATCGGTCATGATAGTTTATTTTAAGAAAACTCGTCTTTGAGAAACTATAGTGTAAGCTTCATACATACCTCTTAATGATATAAATGGCTAGACACTGATTTAACTTGAATTAAGAAGTAGACATTACCTCTGTTTTCAAGTCCCGACCCTTCAGGGCGGAGTCAGTAACAGTTTATTTGCGTTTTTCATATAAAAATGGGTACATTTACCAAAGACTGTCGCTAAAGTCTCTTGAAATTATAATTTTTTCCAATGGAACTTTTAGCACAGTGAGTGAGTCTACTGTTGCCAAAAATGAAAGATTAAATATGCAACCCAAGGGCTGGATAAATTTGTTCTTTTGGATTGTATTAGCTTATAGTAGTGCAATCTTGTTTTACATCAAGAAGGTAGATGCGGCGCAGGCTGCTAATACAGACCGATCAATGACTGAAGATGATCTAAAATCAAGAATAACATTTTTAGGGGTTGCATGGATACCCGCTCAATTGTGGCAAGAGTGTGGGCAAATATCTCGCAAAGAAGTAGAAAAAATAAATTTTGGTAAAAAAGTAGGGCGTTCTCAGGAAAAAGAGGGCATGTTTTCTGGCTCTTTTGCCTCTACAAGCTACCCTGCAAATACTTATGATAGAATCTCAAATTTATATTCCCAGACACCACCAGATCAGACACCGCCACCCTCACCAACTCTTGAACAAAATCCACCGCCAGTACCTGAAGGAAATCAAACTCCAGCACCACCACCAGCAGCACCAACACCACCAGCAGCACCAACAGCACCCACATCAACACCACCCACTCCAGCACCACCTCCAGCACCATCTCCAGCACCACCTCCAGCACCACGTTCTGCACCCACCCCAGCACCACGACCTGCACCCTCTACACCGGATAATTTGCCACAGCTAGAAGGTCAACCCGCTGATTTTCTCCAACCTTCCTCACCAGCTATAGAGCAACGATTGCAATTACCTGAAATTGATTACGCACAAAGATTGAAGAGGCTATCGCAATTGTTGCAGGAGAAAAAGCAAGCGTCTACCGAAGTTAGCGATTCTGAACTAGGAATAATAAGGGCACGACCAACAAAACCATTAGAACCGCAGAAACCCCCAAAGCGTCCTGAGAGATCTATAGGTTATCTACAGGCTCATGTAGGCTATTTTCATACAAATAATATTTTTTCCTCAACAGTAGCTCCCATAGAAGACGGCTTGATTTACTCTGGATTAACACTAGCTTCTATGCCTATACGCTTAGGAAACAGAACTTTTTTGAATGGATCAATCGATGGCAACTTAATGCGTTACATTAATCAATCAAAATACAATTACAACCAAGTGAGATTCAATGTTGGTATTTTCCAGCAGTTCTCGTCGCAAATGTATGGGGAAATTGGATGGAGTAATCAACAGTTATTCTATGCAAGAAATGGTACTAATTTTGACGCTGGTCAGCGCTTTTTGAATGAAGATTCTTTCCGCCTGTCTTTGGGACGACGAGACCCCCTCACATCTAAATTAATGTTAGATAGTTTCTACGAATTGCGTCTGAGCTTAACTGATCCTCCCAGTCAACAAGACAATCGCGATCGACTGATTCATACTGCGTGGGTTTCTTTGAACTACTACTTAGAACCATCACTCCAAATTGGTCTTGATTATCAGTTTGGTTTATCAGACTTCACGCGACGTCAGCGAGAAGACATATACCATCGGTTATATGGCCACTTCACTTATGGGCTATCAAATTACACAAATCTTAGTGTACAGGGAGGTGTTACTTTGGGTAGCTCAACTGACAGAAATATTGATGTTGATGGCTGGTTCTTCAGTATTAACTACAATTTGGAATTAGGTCGTTTTTGAGTCTTCTCTTTGAGCGTCATAAATCACAAATGCCTAATAACTAATCCAGTCACTCCAGCTACCAGCATAAAGTTTACCTCTCGGAATTCCAGCGACTTCCAGAGAGAGTAAATTCACACAAGCAGTGACGCCAGAACCACAATAGACAAAAAATTCCTTTGCATTTTCCAACTCTAACCAGCGTTGACGTTGCTGTTGTTGCGGAAGTAAAAAACCTGCAGCATCTGTCACTTCTTGCCAAGGATAATTAACCGCACCAGGAATATGACCAGCAATTTTATCAATTGGTTCTTTAATTCCTAGATAACGTTCGCTTTCTCGTGAATCAACCAACGCTACTTCTGGTAAATCTTTCCGGCTTTTGACGGCCGAAATATCCACTTCCATCTGTGGTTGTAAATCAGGGCTAAAAGTCACTATTTGAGGTTCAGGAATGACATCTGTAACAGGGTAACCAGCTTTTTTCCACGCAGAAAACCCTCCATCTAGGACAGCGACTTGCTCGTGTCCAAGATAACGTAATAGCCACCATAAACGAGATGCAAAGGCAAGTCGGGAGTCATCGTAAGTAACAACTAGAGTTTTTTGAGAATGGACTCCGATTGTTGATAACTTATTCGCTAATTCAATCGGGTTAGGTAAAGGATGTCTTCCTCCATGTTCTTCGACTCGACTGGAAAGATCCTGATTCAAGTCTAAGTAATACGCTCCATTGATATGACTTTCTTGGTATTGCTGTCGTCCCAGTTGTGGATCAGCCAGAGAGAAGCGACAATCCACGATCACAACTTGGGCGTCATCAAGATGTTGAAGTAGCCATTCACAAGAAACAACAAAAGGGGTGTTGGTCATAAACTCAGATTGGTCATTGGTCATTGTTTATTGTTTATTGTTAGTTGTTAGGTGTGCCACTCTCTACTCACCACTCATCACTAACGACTAACCACTATCTATAACTATGTCAGACTTAGACAATTTTACACCCAAGCTCACAGCAGATGGCTCGTTCACTTTTTTTTCTCATGAGTTTGGCGAGTCGTTTCACAGCCATTTTGGAGCGCGTCAGGAGAGTTTTCTCAAGTTTGCGGTTCCTACTCAACTACCGTTGAAAGCACACAAACCAACAGTGCGCTTGTTGGACGTTTGTTATGGTTTGGGATATAATACAGCGGCTGCTTTACAAACAATTTGGACAGTCAATCCCAACTGTTATATAGAAGTTATTGGTTTAGAACTGAATACAGCTGTACCACAAGCTGCGATCGCTCATCACTTATTCGACAATTGGGAATACCAATACACCCAAATTTTGACCGAGTTAGCCTTTGAACATCAATTGGTGCAAGAGCGTCTCAAAGCAACTCTACTTATTGGTGATGCCAGAAACTCGATAAGATTTATTCACCAGTCAGGTTTTAAGGCTGATGCAATTTTTCTCGATCCGTTTTCACCACCTCATTGTCCTCAGTTATGGACTATTGAATTTATCAAACAACTGTCCCTTTGTTTAGACATAGATGGCTTACTTGCCACTTACTCTTGTGCTGCTGCTGTACGTACAGCACTTTTGGCGGCTGGACTCCAAATCGGTTCTACACCACCAGTGGGAAGAAAGACACCCGGTACTGTAGCTGGACATCGAGAAGTAGGCAAAGATGACGGAGTGAAGGAAAATATCCTTGTCTGTTTCTCTCCTTCTGTGTTTCCCTCTTCATCCTCCCCATCTCCCTTTGCCTCGCTTTCCCAAGTAGAACAGGAACATTTACTCACTCGTGCTGCTATTCCTTATCGCGATCCACATTTGTGCGATACCGGTGATGTGATTTTGAGACGGCGACAACAAGAGCAACAAACTTCTTCTCTAGAGTCTACCTCTAGTTGGCGAAAAAGATGGTCATCGAAAAATCAACTAAATAACATGTAGCATTTGTCGCTTACTTTTTGTATAATCAAAAATACAAAATTTCTGTGATCAAAGTCATCAGTATAAATAGCAGAGTCTCACTGACATGCAGAGGTAGTTATAGTTTGATAATTAACATCAGTTTCACGGCTCAAATACGTACAAAACTATCTCAAAAGCATAAGTTAAAACCCGATACACCTTATTTTGATAGAAATAACATGCGTTAATAATTTCGTTGGAAGAGTAAATAAAAAAATCTCAGTAAAAACCCGATTTAATCTATTTGGAAAAATTGCTTATACTAAAAACATATAAAACAAAATAAGGCAGCAATAGTTTCAATTACATGAGACTATAAACATTTACCGTAGAAAAAAAACGAGTATACTTTTTTGTCAAACCCTGTCAACACTCAGGGAGGT
>NZ_QMEB01000327.1 GCF_012912135.1 Brasilonema bromeliae SPC951
GTCAGGGTTTTGAGTAGCTGCCCGTTGAGATTCCACAACCGTACCGTCTTGTCATCACCAGAAGAAGCGATCGTTTTGCCATCGGGAGTGAATGCCACACTCCTGACAACACTGCGATGCCCTTCCAGTCGGTTGTGTTCCCTTATCCCATAAACAACCTGCTGGAGAATGGCAACTGCCTTCATGCGGTTACCTGCTTCTATATCCCTATCATATAGGCGTTTTCTTACCTTCAATACTTCTAGCAAAGCCTCAAGCTTTAAACCTGAGGTAAACAGGTTTTCTGAAGTTATACTTTGCATAAGAATTTCTACGTTTTTGCGGCCATTTTCTTCAGCACGCAGACGTTGCTCGTTAGCGTACAACGCCATCGTGCCCATTGCCACAGAAAATATTAACCCTCCCGCGAGATAGGGTAATAACGGCTTATAACGCTCCCACCAATCCCGCAACTTCAACGGCAAATGTTGATTCACCCACCTTAAATCAAACACTTGTTGATAAATTCGATTCCGCATCTGCAAAACATTGTGCTCACGTCGCACCACACCCGAAAGCTTGAGGTGAGATTTCACTATCGACTGTTCCTCATCCAAAACCGACTTACCACGACGAATTTCTCGATAAACAGTCAAAACACCTTCTTTATCTGGTGCACGTTTGGTGAGCATATCGCGGACAAACTGCAAGTTATTATCTTGCTCGCTCATTGCACCAAAGAAAGCACTGCTCACCAAGCCGTCAACATCAGCTTTTGATAAACTTTTCTTGTCCTGCTGGCTAATAATACAACAAAGACGCTGCGATAAATACGGATGTCCACCTGTCCACTCCAGCATCCATTTCAACACCTGTTGCGCTTCTTGAGTTGACAGCCCTAGTCCTTGTGCCAGTGGTTTTGCCTCCTCAAAAGTGAAATCAGTCAAGTCAACGCGCTGACCGATATTAAACGGTGTACGCTTAGGGTCATGTATCAAATCGCCCGGAGTTGCCACCCCAACTAGGACAAAAGAAAGACGCTGAAACTCTGGTTTCTGGGAACGAGCGTTATACAGATACCGAATAGCAGCAAAAAAATCATCAGTAAAATCTAGGCTAAGCGTCGTATCAATTTCATCAACAAAAATCACTATCGGTTCGGCAACCTCTTTCAGCAAAACCTCTTGAAAAAATGAAGTCAGCCGTTGCGTAAAACCCAGATGTGAGCGTTCTTGCCACCACTGCACCACATCTGTATCCAGCATCAGAGTTCCTTCCACAATCGTAAGTAACCCCAGATACCACTGTTCAGCAGTCACCTGCACGCCCACCTGAGTCAAATCAATCACAACCGTCTGAATTCCTTCTTCTGCCAATTGTTCAGCAGTCCGCACCATCAGGCTAGATTTGCCCATCTGGCGTGAGGTGAGGATATACACAAACTTATTTTCCCGACACAGCCCCAGCAATTCCTCATCTGCTTTGCGGGGAATGTAGACACCATTTTGGTTGGCTTGCACAGTTCCGCCAACAGTGTAGATGCTTGGGTTACTCACGCAAGTTCTCCCGGAAATACTCGGCATAAAGCTGACAGCGTGGCAAAACTGCTCGTCCTTGTTCGCGCACCAAACCCGCACCCCGCAGCCGCCAGAAGACGCGCTTATCATCACAGATGTTCTGACGAATGACTTGCAGCAACCCTTGAATCAATTCTGTTTTTTTGTGCAGTAATGAAATGTGGTGACGCAGATGATCACCAAAAGGACTATTACCAGCAGTTGCATTAGCAAATAACTCAGTCGTAGAAATTTGCTGACTCGCGACTAGGTAAAGCGCCCGACGCACCAAATAAGGATGTCCGCCCAACAGCAATATCAATTGTCTTTCCTCACTGGAGTTGAGAGGTGAACCGTGAAGGCGGTTGAGGTCAATCACTTGTTCTGGTGTAAAATCTTGTAATTCAATCACCTGTCCCACATTAAAAGGTGATTGGTTGAGGTCGTCAATGAGTTGATAAGGTTCGGTGGAAGTCACCAGCGTCAAATCCAGCTGCTTCCAAATGGGCGTGGTGGCGCGGCTATTGTGCCAACTGCGCAACATCCCAAAGAAATCATTGCGAAAGTCAGCATCAAAAACCTTATCCACCTCATCCATTGCCAAAACCAGGGGCGTCTTGCCCAACTCTTTTAAAATATGGCGTTGAACATAGCGCGTACAACGTTGACTGTTTCCTAGTGGCGTCTTCCAATACTCCTCCACTCGATCTTCCATTTCCAACTCATAAGTCAGCCAGCTGCAAAACCGCCTAAAGAAAAGTTCAGCATCTGTGAGGGCGGCTTTGTCAAAAAGTTGAAAATCCAAAAAAGCAACTCGCTTACCTGCATTAACCGCAGCTTCAATTGCGCGAATCAACAGCGAACTCTTACCAACTTGTCTTGGTCCTTTGATGGCGATGGTGACTCCTCGGTGTGCAATTGTTGTGAGGGCAATGCCATCCAATGAACGTTCCACATAAAATGCAGATTGGGAATCCATCGTTCCTTCTGGCATTTCCAACCTGACTGGCTGGGCTAAAGAAACTGGCTGCGCTGAAGCAAAAGGTCGAGGTAACGCTGAAGGTTCGCTTGTTTCAAGTAAAATAGCTTTGGCTTGCGCCTTATCAATCGGTAACTCGCCGCCGCAGACAGCCTGAGTCAACTCTGCTATCAGCCGTGGTGTATCCTCTTCACCTTGCCAGAAAGCCCAATTGATATTGTTCAGGTAAGCACTCAAAGGATACTGGAACGGTTCGCGATACCCCAAACGTACCGGGAGAATAACAGGATGTCCTCCCTGCACTTGCGCCATCTCGTGCGCCATCTTGATTTCTTGTTCCACCATCTCGCTGTAAACTGAGCGAGACGAAAGGAAAACGATGAGAAAATCTGCTTGACGAATTTCCCCTTCAATGCGTTCAGCCCAGCGCGTCCCAACCAACATTCTTTGGTCGATAAAAACTTCGTGCTGCTGTGACAGCGCTTGAAAAACCTCTAAAGCAACTGGTTCATCCGGTTCAACATCGCGCTTATAACTAATAAAGATACGCTGGCGCGTCGTCTTCTGTGCAACGGGATGATTCAGCAATTTTCTTTTAAACACAGGGGTTTGGTTTTCCTTCAAACCAAAAAGCTGAGAACAACCCAAATCATAGGCAAACTCCACCTCTTCCCCAGCCGCTAAAGCATCGTAAAACGCCACAGCAAAATTAACAGCAGCTTTATCTCCTATCTGCTGATTCATCCCAATCACATACTCGATGTGTTGACTAATCGCCTCTGCTTGCACCTGGGAATAACAAGCGTTCAGGAGAACACATTCAACCCCCTTTTTAGCAAATAGCTTAAACATACTCGCTAGCGCATCCGCTTGCACAAACGCTATCTGCCCCGTCTCATCCTCCAGCACAATTCCATCTTCCCCAGCACCGTGTCCACAAAAGTGTACAATTTGGGGTTGAGTGTCGAGGATTGCTCGATAAAAGTCGCGAGAACGAACCGCCCATTTTTGCTCTAGCTTAAACAGTTCTCGCTTATTTGCCCGCCGCAATCCCTCATCAATTTCCCGCACCTCTTCATCCAGCCGCAGCGCAGAAGTGTTTCTTGGATTCGCCGCCAAGAGCAAAATTGTTTTGACACGCGTGTTTTCACTCATAGCGGGAATATGGAGGAAGCATGAGAACTTAGCTTATTGACAAAATGCAGAATCTGTAGTAATCACACAAAGTCAGCACAATGAAATTTTTTGCTGATACTTATACATCACTATAGATGAAACCAAAATTAACTTATGCACAATTGAGGTTCGCCTTATTTCTTTTGGAATCAAACATATAGGTAGGGTGTGTAATGCCGTAGGCTAACGCACCATCCCAAGATCTTGATGCGTTAGACGTTCCGTCTAACACACCCTACAATGACTGATACATGAAACCAAAATTAACTTATGCACAACTGAGGTTCGCCTTATTTCTTCTGAAATAACTTTCGTTTCCGCCTCTTCTCACCCTCCTCTCGCAACGGTACCACGTCTGCTTCACTACTCTGTCGTGCAACCCGAATAATCAAACCAGATGCCATCAAACTGGCAACCATCGAATTTCCACCATAACTAAACATGGGCAAGGGCAAACCAGTTGTTGGCAGGGCACCAGTGGTGACACCAATGTGAAGTAAAGATTGTCCCACCATTAAAATTGTGACACCGATCGCCACCAATCGATACACTGGATGCTTTGCCTTAAGAGCGACAATTAATCCTAAAGTGGCGTATAAAGCAATCAGTAACAACAGCACAACACTACCAACAAAGCCAAACTCCTCAGCAAACACTGCAAAAATAAAATCAGTATCCTGAATTGGCAAATAAAACTGCTTTTGTTGAGAAAGCCCAAACCCGGCACCCCATTGTCTACCAGAACCCACTGCGAGCAAACTTTGCACGAGTTGATAGCCATCCCCAGTTGCATCAGCCCAAGGATTAAGGAATGATAATACCCGCTTACGCTGATATTCCTTGATACTAATACTGAGGACTGCCAACAACACTCCTCCAATTGCTGTTCCTCCTAAGTACTTGTAAGGTAATCCAGCAGCAAGGGCAATAAACCAAATCGTCATACCACACAGTGCGGTTGTGCTTAAGTTAGGCTGCCCTAAAATACCTAAAAGGACTAGACCAAAAATACCCAGCCAAAAGAAGCGAACACGCCAAGTCAGGTTTTCCCACTGACCAAAAAGTCGCGCACTTTGTAATACCAAAAAAGGTTTAATTAATTCAGATGGTTGAATTGGAAACGGTCCTAAAGCTATCCACCGGGATGCGTCAAAAGCTTTTTTTCCAACTCCTGGTACTAAGGTGGCGAAAATCAACGTCAAAAGCACTATCACAAACCAATGAGATATGCTCAAAACTTTATTCAAAGGCGAATGAACAACAATATTGAATACTATGAAACCTACTAGTACCCACAAGAGTTGACGCTTAAAGTAGTACAGTCCGTCATGATGACGAACATCAGCTACGGGATAGGATGCCGAAAATAGCATGACCAATCCCACAAACAGCCAAACCAGTGTTAACCAGCGCAATAACCGCGCTTCTAATGCCCAGCTGGACACGGAGTCATCAAATAATAAAGTCAGGCGGCGTAGATTCACGATGAATAAAATTTAAATTGTAAGGTGCGATCGTTTGGAGTTGACGTTAATGATACCAACTTGCTTTCAAAAGGGATTAAGTTGTTGATTCCTTTTTCAGGATAAAACTTGAGCAAATTGAGAACTCCCACCAAGCAGCAGCGATCATTACAGTACTCAAACCCTGCGACAGGGATGAGAAGAATATTACCGTTATATAATACCTACCCAAAGCTGTCCATTACTGGAAATATCTACCTTGGG
>NZ_QMEB01000328.1 GCF_012912135.1 Brasilonema bromeliae SPC951
GACAGGCACAAAGATTGCTTCTGCAAGTTCTGACCAAACGGTGAAGCTGTGGGACGTATCTTCTGGTAAAGAACTCAAAACCCTCCAAGGGCATTCAGCTGAGGTGAGGAGCGTCAGCTTTAGCCCCGATAGCAAAACGATTGCTTCTGCAAGTTCCGACAAGACGGTGAAGCTGTGGGACACATCTTCTGGTAGAGAACTCAAAACCCTCCGATATTCAGCAGAAGTGAGGAGCGTCAGCTTCAGCCCTGATGGCAAGATGATTGCTTCTGCAAATTCCGACGGGACGGTGATAGTGTGGAATTTGGATACTGACAATTTACTGTCGCTTGGGTGCAAATGGCTCAAAGATAACCCGTCCCTGCCTTCTGAGACATTAAAAAAACAACAGATTTGTCAACAAACACAAAAAATGTCTGTTGCGCCTGAGTCAGCATGGATTGCCCAAGGTGAGCTAGCGCAAATTAAAACTCCAGATCCCACTTCTGCCCAACAAAAACCTTCAACTCAAACAACAGGCTTTAGTTGTAATTCTTATACTCGTTCTAATCTTTTGACTTACGTTGTCAAGGCTCGTGATCATCGTGTCGGAACTGGTATCCGTTGTGTCAAATTTAGTGATGGTGGAGGCAATACTATTCCTTCATTGGCATGGTACGGTGAAGGTAAATGGGGAGGTAAGACATACCGCCATGTAGGTCATGCTTTTTACAATAATGGTAAGCTTATCGGTTCTGCTTCCAATATTTATGGGAATGGCGAAGATATCAACGGCAACTTTGACAAAAATCTTGACGTAAAAATAGTCAATCAATCAACAATTCGTGTTAAGGATGCATCGGGTGTATGGAATGAAGAGTGGAAGAAGCAAGATTCTCCCATTAAATACGAACCTTTGCCAATGCCTAATACTTGCGGTGGACATTTTGATGAGTATAAGGTTTCTGATTTAAAAAGCAGTCGTCAAGGTGGTTATGGTTTGCGTTGTATCCTCCGTGTAGGAGCTAAAAATACCACTTGGTTTGGCAATGGGAAATGGGAAGATACAATTTATACTCACTTAGGAACCCTTTCCTCTAAGGGTTACGGTGCTGATGATATCTGTTACACTCGAGATCAATTTTGTAACACATTTGAATATGGTTTATTAAAATTAACTCACAACTCTGGTGACTTTGAGGTTACTGGTTCCTGGAGTGAAAAGTGGCATTACAAGAGCGAAAAATTTCAAGGGAGATAGGGGCATACAGCGCGGTAAGCTAAAATTTGGGGATAAACAACTCATTCTTGCTTCTCACGCGGCTAGTGCAATTATAGGCAGTAAAAGCGATTCAAAAAACAAGGAGTCAGTGCGTTAGGCTTTAAACCATATGGCAGAGCACAAATGACTTGTTTTTGTATCAAAGCTTACTTTTTTCATTATGCTTTTAGCATGGCTGCCATCTGCCTTTCTTTTGTCAAACAATTTATGCAGGGCATTTTGGATGGTCACGTTTTCCTTCCCTAATGTGGAGTTTGTCCCCACTTCCACCCAAGCCCTGCAAAAAAAGTAGCTGGTAGTCAAAAGTCGCATTTACTACACTTCTGCCTCGAAAATTTTTCCTCAATGTTCTACTTAACCTTTGCTTTTGGGGCAGATACAAGGGCAATTCTTTGCTCCTTACCAAGAATCATTTGTTGTCCTCCCTTCTAAATGTTCTGGTAAGGGCACAAGAAATTGAACATTGAGGCTTTCCAAAATGGAAAGTACCTAATTGTGTGCAATCTGTTTGTGGTGGTCAAACAGATTGTCAATTTCAGCAGCAAGTGGGTATCCCTTTTGCCAACTTACTGCCAGCTAGATCAGGGATATCGAATTCATGACCGAAGCCAGGTTTGTTAAAATTCGCTCTCCACTGCATCCGGTGTTGGCTTAGTTGCCTCTGTTAATTGACTCTGCTGGCAAGCAAATCAGATTGTCGCCTTGAGTAAGGATTAAGCCACGTTGACGCAATTTACCCATTAAACGGGTGACGGTAACACGAGTCGAACCGATCGCGCTGCCAATTTGAGCATGGGTGAGGGGGAAAGGCAGGCAATAACCGCGAATCACATCTGGGTCGGTATCGCTCATTGACGGTTCTCCATATTCCTCAATCAACAATGTGAGAAATCCTAAGAGTCGGTCAATCGTGCGTCGTTGTCCCAAGGCACTTAGCCACAGCAGTTTGCGCTGGTGCTGATACCTAAAGGCATCCATGACTTCGCGGCGGAAGTGGGGCCAGTTGTCCAAATCGTGCCAGTACATCCACAGTACAGCAGTTTGGTCTACATGGGCATAGGCCTGGAGCGTGAATGGCGACTGGGCAACAATTTCAAACGGTTGCCCTGCACCAACAAACCCTAAGAAAGCTTCTTCGGGAGTTCTATTGATGCGTCGAGATGTTAGCTGACTTGCAGTTGCACTTACCTGGGCGGTTCCCACCATACGGATCGCACCCCTTTGCACCAAGTACAGCAATCCAGCTCGGGCTGGAATGCGCTCATCTTTGCTAAAGGTGCGGCAGCGGTAGTGTTCCTGAGCCCAATCAAGAATTCGTTGCCAAGTCAAAAAAGGACGTGATGCCTCAGAGAAAGAGGATGGAGATTGCATAGGTAACAAAGAGCGTTCGGCGGAAGACAAAGACGTCATAAAAAGGTGCAAGGAGTGTCAATGTCGGCACAACAGGCATTAAACCTAACTGTACCACTCATCCAAAAGGTAGAAAGCGTAGCTCCTACTCTTTTGTTATACTTCTTACTGTACAATGATGGTAGTAAAATTTACTCTAATTTAATTAAATTTTGCACAATTCTAATTTTTCTTCCCAGAAATTTAACTTCTTTCCTTAGACAGATGACAGAAATCGAAGACATTCAGTCAAGAGTAATGTTACTCGGTTGATTGTGCCAAAAAAATTACTTCAAAATAAGTATGCAGCAATAAAGCAGTTAGTAAACAGCAATTTGGCAATTGCTTTAAGTACTTATGCTAATTCTCAGCCGAAAATATGCATAAAAAATATAAATATTCCTCTATCTCAGGGTAGAGATGATGAGAAGATTGTTTATATTTCAGGTATAGCTTTGCGGCTGGCGAAATTTGAGAAATATCCAGCTATAGAGATTGCCAATGGCATTGTTTCTCATATTTCAGCAAACTATGACAAAGATTTCAATATTCAAGTCGTTTCCCCTGGCTGGATTCACTTGGAAGTGACTCATCGCCTATTAGCTGCTTGGTTGCAGAGTCTTACTTTAGGGGAAGCACGGGAGCTCTTAGTAGGGAGTGAGGGAGTAGGGACAAAGGCAGAGGAAGAAAGAATGTCCATTGGTTCTTTTTCCCCCCTTCCCCCCGCTTTCTGCCCCATTTCCTCTTCTGACCTCACTTCCTCATCTCCCTTTTCTTCCCCAAACTCTGCTTCCTTATTCACTGCTCAATACGCTCATGCACGCTGCTCCTCGCTTTTACGGCTGGCTGTTAACGAGGGATTGATTAAACTGAGGGAATCAAATGTTGATGAGGGTGAAAATGTCAAGCAAAACCTTTTGTTAAGTATTTTTACTCCCAATCCTATTCCTTGGCTCAACAGTGATGAAAAACTGCGCTTCAATCACCCAGCTTCCTATCTCCTGATCAACGAGTTAGTACGAGTGGTAGATAGACTAGAGGGTTCTGATTTTGGTGACTCAGTTAACTGGGAAAAAGCGGCGTTGGATTTAAGTCGAGTTTTTGAAACTTTTTGGTGTAAATGCCGGATTTTCGGCGAGGTGAAAACTGCCTCACCAGAACTCGCTCAAGCCAGAATCGGATTGGTTTTGGCTACACAGTGTGTGTTGAAGTTTGTGTTGGAAGAAAAATTAGATGTTTTTGCTCTCGACGAAGTATAAACAATAAAATCCCCAAAAAAATAAACTTTTTTAACAATCATTGACTCGTCATATTTCCTGGGGTATATTATCCAATGTGTGAGGAGCGAACCAGCAGGAGCACCGAGACGAAACACGGCCAGTCGTCGGTGCTCTTTCTGATTTTATCCGTTGTAACTGAAACTCACGGTTATACGGACAAAATTTCCCTATGACTACCCACTACTAACTACTTTTAACACAGTAAAAATCTTTCAATAGCCGCTGCAGCTCCATCACACTCCACGTCAGGAGCTACCCACTGGGCTTTAGCCTGCACTGCTGCTGGTGCATTACCCATCGCTACACCTATACCAGCATACTCCAACATTTCCACGTCATTGAAGTTATCACCAATCGTCATGACGTTAATTCTTTGCACTCCCAGTAATTCTTCGGCTAGGTAACGTACTCCAGTCCCTTTGTTGACACTCGGGTTAGTCGCTTCAAAAAATGTGGCAACAGATGTGGTGAGATATAGTTCGGCTGGGGTGTATTGACTGCGCAAATTTCCCAGTAACTGTTCAATAATATTTGTGTCATCGCACAATGCCAAAATTTTTGTGGGTTCATTGCTGGTGACTTGGCGTAAGTCTCCCACAGCAATAGGGGTAATTCCACTACGTTGTGCATAAAGTTCTGTTTCCCTGGTTATTTCACGGACATAAAGCTGATCGTTGATATAGAAGTGAACAGATAAGACCGTTCGTAACTCCGGTTGTTCAAAATAGTCTAGAAGCTTGTGTGCTAACTCTCGCGAAACAGGCAAATGGCGATGAATTTTTTGGGTAGCTGGGTCTTGAATCCAAGCCCCTTGGTAAGCTAACAATGGCAGGGTTGAGCCAATTTCTTGATGAAAGCGCAAAGCGGAACGATACATACGACCAGTGGCGATCGCCACTTGAATACCCCGGGAACGCACCGCAACAATTGCCTGCTTCACGGCTGTGCTGATGCTGTTAGATTTTCCTGCGATTGTGCCATCGATATCTACAACCAGCAGTTGAATGTCAAAAGTAGATGTATCCCCAATGCCAGGTGATGCCAATTCTGTGGCAGACACTTTATGCATAATTGATGAGTGAATATTGAAGTTCCAATAAGAGATTAACAGGCTATCACGCTGTAGAGGCTTGCCCTGAGCGTAGCCGAAGGGCGAGTAAGAGTAAAGAGGACTAACAAGAGAATACAAATGAATTCATCTCGTCATCGTGAACAAATTTTTACACAGATATACAGATGGAACTGTGATTAGTATATGGTAAATGCTATAGGAATCCGGTTTGATTTGGTGAATTGACAAAGTAGAGGTAGGGAACGCTTAACAGGGAACAGGGAACAGAAAGTGTACCTAGCTTCGTCAAAAATAAAATATAAGTCCTATATATAGAATGATTTCCACTTACGAGCTACTACTTACAGCAGATTGCAACTACATGAGGTACAGATTATTGTAAGGGCGCAAGGCATTGCGCCC
>NZ_QMEB01000015.1:0-29760 GCF_012912135.1 Brasilonema bromeliae SPC951
ATATATATGAGTCAATCACCATCTCAAAATGAAAGCCGCGAAATGCTGAAGTGGCTGAACCACAACCGTCAGATGTTATTAGATTTATATCGAAATCAATATGTTGCTTACAATGCTAATGGCTTAATTGCTCACAGTGAAAACTTGCGTGAAGTGTTAGAGTTAGCAGAGGCTTCAAAGCAACTCTTTGCAATTTACTTAGTTCCCCGCCGCACTGCTTCTATCCAAATTTTGCCAATTCGCTTTCGTACAGTTAGTCGCCATGATTGGCAGCCAAATTATCATGTTAGGCTCAAGCATAGAGATATAAATATTTCTACAACAATATTAGTAGACTCTGGTGCTGAACTGAGTTTAATTTCATTAAAAGTTGGTCAAGATTTGGGATATGCTTTAGCCGATGCGGAATCAGCTTTACTGGCAGAAACTATAGGCGGAAGAGTTGAGTATGTTTTACGCAATGTTGAAATGACAATTGATGGACACAGTTTTCTTGCTCCTGTGGCATGGTTACAAACTAACACAGGTGGAGAACAATTGCTTCTGGGGCGGGAAGTTGTATTTGATAAGTTTAATATCGAGTTTAGGCAGGCTGATGAGCAAATCATTTTTAAATGGCGTGAAGATTTATTCTTAAAATCAGGATTTTGATTATATAAATTTTGTACCTAGTGAAGTTTGCATACGATAAAAGCTAGTTTAAGTTACATAATAAGATAATATATTATCCCAAATACCATGAGACATGAACAACAGCAGGATTTAGAGTCTACTTCTACTCAAGAAGCAACAACATCAACTGATATTGAACAAAATCTCCAGGAAGTAGAAGAAAAAGTATCTTTTAAACAAAAAACGGAGCGTATTACAGCTTGGAGCGACTTTATTAAGTCAATGACTCCCTTTATATGGGCTGTTGTCATTATCATTGTTCTGATTCCCTTACTAGGCAAAGCTTTAATAACAGGTTCATCTCCTGGAAAACTAGCAGATTCAGGTCAGAATCCTAGTCAAGAAGTTAGTATAGTCGTCCCACAAATACCCAAAGATATCGACCAAGCACTCGTGACTGCTTTGAAGAATGCACATTCTCAAGCAGAGAGTTTTGCTTCAGAACAATTAGATAATTGGGTTGATGAATTAATGACGCGTGTTGATGAGAGCTTTTTCGATTGGTATTTTAATTACTTCAATCAGAAGAAGATGGAGTTGAGCGCTCCTTTTACGTGGTTATATTCAGCAGTTACTCATTGGACGAATAAAAATAAACCATCTCCAGGACAAGCAGTAGCCGAAAAATTGACTGAGGATTTTCAAGTAGAATTTGCTAAGCGTGTCCTCAGACCGAAAGTTGCACAGCTTGAATTTGAGAAAATCACAACAGATAGTATAAATTTGTATGTTACAGAATTGAGTAAAAATATTTCTAATATCCAGAGCAGTTACAAGATTCCTCAGGGAGATTGGGAGCGTTATCTTGGTGATATTGCAGTGACTATCAATGATATGGAAGGAAATATTTCTCATTTATCATTGAAGGTTTTGAGTGGTGGAAGTACTTACCTACTTGCAAAAGCAATGATTCCAACAGTCACAAAGGTAGGAAGTAAAATTGCCGTATCCTTTGCCGGAAAAGCTGGTGCAAAAATGGCAGCAAAGACTGGTGGTGTCGTGGCTGGAAAAATTGGAGCACAGTTATTAGACCCAATTGTAGGTATAGGTATCATCATTTGGGATGTTTGGGATTATAATCATACAGTTGCCGTTGAAAAACCAAGATTACGAGAGGCTATTTACGATTATTTGAAAGAAGTCAAATTTTCTCTGCTAGAAAACCCAGAAAATGGCATCATGGTAGCGATTAATCAAGTGGAAAATGGCATTCTGAAGTCAATTAAAAGTTCTCCTCAATAAATTGTCAATTTTATGATTCTTGTTTTCAAAAACAGGCTGAGTCTCTCTCTTTGAAAGAATCAATAATTATTTTTTTATCCATCACTGCCAACAAAACCGATAAATCTGGGGAAACTCTTTCTGTTAAGTTTAGCTGTTGAGTAGCAAGATCAAAAGTCTTTCCTTGCAGTATTTGATAACCAAGTTCCATGACTTCAGACCAAGTCACCTCACTTTCAAGATAAGCTTTAGCCATAGTCATGAGTAGATCTTGATATTGATTTCCCTCCGCTTTTGTCATCATAGTGTGGGGAATTTCAAAGATTTTGTCAAAGCTGTAATACCAAGATTTTGCCTGTTGTTCAATTGTAGTTTTAGAAAAATCTTGCAATTCACAGTGATTGATAGCTGGATCACTTTCACTATAAATAATAAACATCGGCACTGCTAAATTCGTTTTGACTCTATCAATAATTTCTTGACCCATCTCTAAAAAAATCCGCAGTGCAGGAATGCGGAAGCCCTCATAGCCAAAATTACCTGTGTTATCTTTATTCAGCCATTCATAATAAATTGGGAGAACTTCCACAACAAAATTGATAATCGCATTATTACCACTTATGTAAGGAGCAAATAGCAAAGCTTTTTCAATTGATTGGGGATGTTCCAAGGCTAACCAAGCTGCTAAATTTCCACCTGTGGATATTCCACCGACTATCACTTGCTCTCCTAAATTTTGTGCCACCTTCAACCAATAAAGTGCAAACCCTTGATAAATTTCGCGTTCCGTTGGTAGAGGAGGGGGATTGTCTCCATTCCAATCTCCAGCGACTCCATGACCTGGTTGTAAGGGTACTAAAACATTGTAACCAGCGTCAAATAGTTTTTTTCCTATTGGTTCAAACTGGTAGGGACCAGCAGTAAATCCGTGGAAAAAAAGGCAAACTTTTGAAGTTGGATGTGGATGGAGAAAAATTTTTGAGCGGCAAGCATCATTTCTTATTGGTAGAGTTTCCTCTACTGATTTGACTTGTTGAAAGATGCCTGCTTTTGTTGTGCAATAGTCAGATATATTTGACATGTTTTATACAGATTGAAGTTGTTATTTTTTTAGGAAAAACTCCACTTCATTTGAATATGCTACCAGACCTATAACTTTTCAAACAGAAACTAAATCGTCTATGGTAACGCTGGAAAATCATCCATTTGTGTCTCAAAAGTCACTTTTATTACTTTTTTATTATACGTGGAGAACACAAGGCGAGAAAAAAGAAGGTAGCAATGGTATTCTATGCTCTTACCTCTGGCAGGTTAAACTAGGTCTGATAACAGCCACTCTGTAAACATATGAGGCTTTTATGGCAGCTGATCTGCAACAGATTGCTTATTATTTAGACAACCTTGGTTGGGACTACCGTATCGATCCAGAAGAAGACCGTATTATCACAGGTGTAGAAAGTGATAATGTTGAAGATTTCCTGATTGTTGTCCAGCTGGACGAAGAGGGAAAATTTTTCCGGCTATTTGCGCCGCAAGTGTTATCAGGGGTGAGCGATCATCCTCACAAAGTAGCTATTCTTCAAACAATGCTGTATATTTCCTGGGAAACCAAAATGCTGCAATGGGAGTATGATCCATCAGATGGGGAAATCCGTGCGATAATTGAGTTTCCCCTGGAAGACTCGATTCTGACAGAAAAACAATTTCACCGTTGTTTACATGGGTTAGTTCAGCTTGTTGATTCTGTGGCGATACCCCGTCTGATGACAGTGATGGAAACGGGTCATGACCCGGGTAATGTAGAACTTGGTGAGAGAATTCTACTCAGCATTCAGGAACAGTCTCCTGGATTGCTAGATCTCTTAGAAAAGGCGATGGAAGCTCGTAAAAAACGAGGAAGTTTTCCTAGCGAATGAGTCGGATCGCCAGTGAAATCGCTATACTCCAAAGTGATACCCTCAATATACTGAAGTTTTCTAGGGCTGGATATTATGACATCCTATGTAACCTCCTCTGCCAAAGCAGAAATGAGTGAACTACGGCGGTTAAAGGGCTTACTACCACCGGAATTGCAAAGTTGGGTCACGGTTGAAGGTACGACTGAGGTGAATCCACCGATGATCCGCTGCGAGGAAATTGGCAAAGACCAAGTAGAAGTTCAAATCGACTTGGCAAAATGGGATTCACTGGCGATGGATCAGCGCAATTTACTATTCTGGCACGAAGTAGCTCGCATTCAAAATGATACTATTCCCAAAGATGGTTGGGAAATGGCGGCGTTGGCGATTGGTTTAGGCGGCGCTGTCGGTGAGTTGTGGGTACAGGATGGATTGTTGCTAGTATTAGCTTTGGGTTTATGCGGAGTTTCCGGCTGGCGACTTTATCAAAAGAATAGTGGCGAAAAGCAATTCAAAGAATTAGTTGATGCGGACGAGAAAGCGATCGCCTTAGCAACTCGCTTCGGTTACACTCTCCCCAATGCTTACAAAAGTCTGGGTAGCGCCCTGAAAACTCTTATTGACACCACACCTAGCAAGCGCCTGCGTTCTAGATACGAAGCACGGCTGTCTGCTCTTAAGCGTAGTGCCAATAAGGCAAAATCAAAATCTAGGAATATCGATGAGGGCGAAATTTAACAGTCATCAGTTATCAGTTATCAGTTATCAGTTATCAGTTATCAAAGAGAAATACGGATTCGTTTCTTTTGTTCACTGTTAACTGTTCACTGTTCACTGATTCAAGGATGACGTCTCCGTCTGAGCCATAAACCGCTTAAACCCAGCAATATGAGTCCAGTAGTTGTTGTCGCTTCTGGCACTTTTTGTGGTGGGACAAATTTGCCGAGTTCAGCAGAACTCACTTTAAACGAGTAAAGGAACCCAGGAATTAACTTTTGACCATTTGGGCAGCCACTGTCAATCGGTCTCTTGCTATAGCTGGTACCATTGGCATTAGTACAAATGTCAAACTGGGTGGTGGAATTGTCGTCTTGGGTGACACTAAAATCATTGTCCGTCCCAATTAGCAGCGCATAAGAACCATCATTGAGTCGCGGACCTATTGCCAGACCTTCCATCTTTTCTGCTATCTTTGTCCAATCACCTGGATTGTCAGGACTCAAAGTTGCTGCAATATCCAAAAATAAAGATTTACTAACTGGGTTGACACCTGTGGGTAATGTATTGGTATTTGCCAAACTGATTGTGCTGACATTGGTTGCATTTGTTAGATCAATTTTGTACACTCGCTTGGTAGCTACAGGTGATGGAGTTGCGCTTGAGTCCGCCACCAATCCATTCACTGCATCCACCCCAAACCCGCGATTATCTCTTTCTATGACTAGGAATTCCTTTTCATTGAGCGCAGTAATAGAACTCAGACCAATATTACGCCCTTGGGAAGTTGCCGCAAAATCATCTTTTGTTCCAGGAATGCGGGAGTTAATGTCTGCTAAACTCTCTAGTTGATAGATGTACTGAGCCGTACTTTTTCCAGTTGCTGTGTCAAATTCTACTAATCGTAAATTGCCACTACGTCGTCCGTCTGGTGAACCATCGTTAGAACCTTCGTTTACCAAGGGACCTTGTAGCACAGCATAGAGTTTGCTACCATCAGGTAGGAGAGTTAAGCCTTCAAATCCTCGATTATCTTGGCGTCCATTGGTAATGGTTGGACGACCATCGACATAATTGAGCTTGCCATTCGCTTCTTTGGGGATTAAATTTTCTGGGATGGTAAATGCCCGTAAGAACGAACCGTCAGGTTTTAATTCATACACAGACGGACCATACTCATCAGACACATAAAAATGACCATTAGGAGCAACAGCAAATCCTTCTGGGTCAAAACTCAAACCAAGAGTCCCTGCATTGCCATTCAGCAATGTGGGGTTTAACCCGTTAAATTTTTGACCATCTTTTGTGAACAAAATTGTTTCTAGTACTTGAAAATTTGCAATTGCCCCTGTATTGGGATCAACATCTAAAGAAAACTTTTGTACTCGTGTGTTGTATGAGATTCTGCCGCCACCGGGACCGCGATCGCCCAACCCATAATATACATTGTTCGAGCGGTCATAGTAGAGATCCGAGAAAAATCCCAAACGATTGACATTAGCGCTGTTGCCACTAGATGGGTATAAATCTGTACTTTCACCACCAATGGAGAGGGTATTGTTTAAGGAAATACCATATGCCGATTTTATGTATCCTGTAAGACTGACTGCGGACAGAATTAACGAGCAGCTTAACAGGGAAAACAAATGCTTGGCTTGAATCATGGGTAAGAGAAAAAGAATCATGAATAACTTTTTTCAGCATCTGACTCCCGTATTAAGAACAAGTTAACTCTCTAACAATGTCATGTTTCTTACATCAAAAATTTATACAATTGGATTTTTGCTTGATAATATCTTCACAAAGGTTAGTAGTGAGTAGGACAATTAAAGACTAACTACTAACACGTTTAGATTTTTACTCTCAAAAGTTAAAGTTGATTCAGCATTTTATGGGTTTGAGGAACGACACGTACACACTTGACAAAACGCTTCATTAAAGCTTGCCAATTTAAGACTTGACTGGGAGAGGGAGCAGCCACAGGTAGTTGTTTGAACGCACCAGGATCATCTAATGGCGTGACAGATTGTAAAAATACTGGGATAGATGGATTGACAGATGCTACCAATTCAGCTGAACGTTCTAACTCAGTGGGATTTGTTGTTTGAGAAACAATTATCTTAACAAAAACTTCTACTTGTGATGTCCAACACAGCTGAAGAAATTCAGCATGTTCTCGCCAACGATTTTCGCCACTTGCACTAGGCAGTTTGAAATCCATTCCCACAGAGTCTATGTGGGGTAGTATAGTATTCAGTAGTTCTGGGCGATGTCCACCTGTTTCCAAGTATACTGGTAAACTTGTCACTGAGCGTACTTGGGGTAAAAATTCTACCAAAAATGGGGTGTGTAAAAGTGGTTCGCCACCCGTTAACGTAATGGTATCGTGTAGACAAGGCAAGTTTTGTCGCTCAACCCATTCTAGTAACATGGGTAATGAAACAGGATTCGAGTAAATTTCAAAGTCACGTAATCCAGGGGTTTGCTCTATCCTACAAGTCGCGGGTGCATTCCAAGTATGTGCGCTATCGCAAAAGTGACAACGCAAGTCACAAAGAGCAAAACGAATGAAAATTTGACGTGTTCCCACATTCAGTCCTTCCCCTTGTATGGCGGAAAAGACCTCTATCAGGCGTGCGGTAGGTGTAACAGTAGTCTTAATGGTCATGTGATGATAGCAATAGGTATGTGCTACGTTGGCACAAAAGCAAGAATGTTTTTCACTAAAGAAATATGAAGCATGAAGTCAAAAATATGAAGATACGGCAAAAATGAGAAACCGAAAGTAGGAAATGAAGAATAAAATATGAAATACTTTATTTCTTACCCGTTATTCTTTCTTGGCATACTTCATTCTTGACACTTCAAATTAGTTAGCTTCTTGTTCCATTGTGAATCGTCCCTGATGATATCCAATCTCAACTGAAGTAACTATCAATTCGCTTGGACTAAATAGTGTTTGGCAGATTATATTGACATGGCAACGAAAGTGCAGGGTTTCATGACTAGCCAACCCAAAGAGGTAAATTTTCCGGTGACGTTCTCAAATAACACGGCAATTGTGCAGGTACCAGCGCGGTTGAGCGTGCTTGAGGCTGTAGCCTTTAAGCAAACCTGCCAAGAGATAACTCGAGCTTATCCCGATACTAAACAAATTATCATTGACTTTCACCAAACGACTTTTATGGATAGTAGTGGTTTAGGTGCCTTGGTCAGTAATTTGAAAATTGCTCATGAAAAAAATATCGATTTTATACTACGGAATGTGACTCCTCAGGTTATGTCAGTACTTAACCTGACAGGACTGGATAAAGTTTTTTCTATTGAGTCTCAAGGGGAAACACCATCAAAGAGCCAATTAGAAGAACTACCAACGACACATCCTTCTGTTCGTTCTTGGATGAAACGGTTTATAGACATAGTTGGATCACTAGTTGGTTTGATGATTACAGGAGTTTTGTTTATCCCTATTGCTGTGGCTATTCGACTCGATAGTTCAGGTCCAATTTTCTTTAGTCAAACTCGTTGTGGTTGGATGGGCAAACGCTTTCTGATTTGGAAATTCCGCTCAATGTATATTGACGCAGAAGCTAGGAAAGCTGAACTAGAAAAGCAGAACCAGGTTCAAGGAGCATTTTTCAAAATAGACAATGATCCACGAATAACCAAGGTCGGACGGTTTTTGCGTCGAACCAGCTTAGATGAACTACCCCAATTTTGGAATGTTTTCAAAGGAGAGATGAGTTTAGTAGGTACCAGACCACCTACACCAGATGAAGTAGAGCGCTATGAAGTTCCAGAGTGGCAACGTTTGGATGTCAAACCAGGAATGACCGGAGAATGGCAGGTAAATGGACGGTCTAGTATCCGTAAATTTGAAGATGTCATTCGTTTAGATTTACAGTATCAAAAGAACTGGAACTTAATCTACGATTTGATGTTAATTTTTAAAACAGTAGCTATCTTATTTAACAGAAACAGTGGCGCTGTTTAAATCTATTTTTAGAGGTGTAAAGGAACTAAGAGTGTATTAAGAGGGAACAGGGAACGCTTAACAGGGAAATCCTCATAATTGAAACCTTTATTCGTTGAGGCAAGCAGTTCTTGAGCAAGGTAAAACAGAGCACCAGGGGAAGAAATAATTGTCAATTAGCTCTTTCCTCCCCTGCCTAAAGATGCTTACCCGTATTACCTAACCGTATTGGGAGATACCTCAGTCACCGTGAGAGCACCGAAACCACGCGGCGACGCTGGACTGTCGGGAGACCCGATGTTAGCGCCTAGCGACCCAAGAACGCCCTCCCTCACCAGTCCTACACAATACACACGCGCTCAATTCTGACCCCTGAGGACTGATGACTTTCCTGGTCAATATACTTCACTCTCCACTACAGAATCCTTACACTCAAGTTTCATGTCCTGGCACTTATGCCAGGTTTTTTCTTGTCAGAAATTTCTTGACATTATACGTATACCATATTTATCTCTGGTTGAAGCATAAAAAAAGTTCATGATACAGCAATTTAAGTGAATTTAATGATATAGATAATTGATATAGCAATTGCTCAGCAAGAAAAATACTAATGAAAGCCTTACAAAGTGGCATCAAATTTTACTCAATCTTCAATAAATCATGGCTAACATAGGTAGCGTCTGAAGCGAAAATGCATATATAAACTCACATAAGTGCGGAATAAGGTTAACAACAAATGTTGTCATAGAAAAGACACCGGGGTTCTTCAGACTCAAACTAATTTGCCATGCGTATTTTGATTTACTCTTACAACTATTATCCAGAACCAATTGGTATTGCCCCCCTGATGACTGAATTAGCAGAGGGATTGGTTAAGCGCGGACATCAAGTACGCGTAGTGACTGCTATGCCGAATTACCCCGAGCGTCGGATATACGAGAATTATCGGGGCAAGTGGTTTGTGAGTGAGTACAAGAATGGGGTTCAAATCCAACGGAGTTATGTTTGGATTCGTCCGCAGCCTAACTTAATAGATCGACTATTGCTAGATGCAAGCTTCGTGCTTACAAGTTTTTTCCCAGCCATTGCAGGTTGGCGTCCAGATGTCATTCTCTCAACTTCACCCTCCCTACCTGTTTGCTTACCAACTGCCCTTTTAGGATGGCTTTACAGATGCCCTGTAGTCTTAAATCTTCAAGATATACTGCCAGACGCTGCATTACACGTTGGATTGTTGAAGAACAAATGGCTTATTAAGGTGTTAACAGCATTAGAAAAATTCGCTTACCACAGTGCTACTAAAATTAGTGTGATTGCTGACGGGTTTGTAGAAAATTTACAAAAAAAGGGCGTAGCACCCGGCAAAATTGTACAAATTCCCAACTGGGTCGATGTCAATTTCATCCGACCTCTACCAAAAGAAAATAACGCTTTTAGAGCAGCTCATAACTTAGATGGCAAATTTGTGGTGCTATACTCTGGCAACATTGCCCTCACTCAAGGTTTAGAAACTGTTGTCAAAGCGGCTTCGTTATTACGCCATATTCCAAATATAACCTTTGTGATTGTAGGAGAAGCAAAAGGTTTGCAGCGGTTACAAATGGCTTGCACCGAATGTGGTGCTGATAATGTTTTGCTGCTACCTTTTCAACCTCGCGAAAGTTTACCAGAATTGTTGGCAGCTGCTGATGTGGGTTTGGTGGTGCAAAAGAAAAATGTTATATCTTTTAACATGCCATCGAAAATCCAAATATTGCTCGGCAGTGGTCGGGCAGTTGTGGGATCTGTACCTAGTAATGGCACAGCAGCAAGAGCGATCAAACAAAGTGGTGGTGGAGTGGTTGTTCCTCCAGAAAAACCCAAAGCTTTAGCAGAGGCGATTTTAGATTTGTACAACAACCCAGAAAAAGTGAAAACATTGGGGTGTAATAGTCGCCAATTTGCAGTTGAGCAGTATGCTTTTGAACAAGCATTAACTCGCTACGAGTCTTTGTTCTATTCATTGACAGCCCAACGTTCAACAATTGAGCCACTGATCAATTCCTTTGCTGAAAAACACGTTCTCCAGCAGAGCGAAGGAATCCAGATAGTAAAACTTCGTTAGAATAAAGTTATATATTCATCACTCAACTCTATTACTGCAATAAGCCTCCATTGTCAGAGGACAGCCATTATGCGCGAAAAAGTCTTAACCTGGTTAACACAGAATGTTCCAGCTCCCAGAGTGAACCACATTCTCAGAGTTGAGCAAATGGCAATGGATCTCGCAGTTCATTACAAAGTGACTCCAGAAAAAGCTGCACAGGCCGGGTTAATGCACGATTTAGCAAAATGTTTTAAACCACAGAAACTTTTGCAAATGGCACAAAAAGAGGGATTGGAAGTAGACGAAGTGATGGGAGCAAATCCCCATTTGTTGCATGCAGACGTAAGCGCTATCGTCGCAAGAGAAACATTTGGCGTAGACGATGAAGAAGTCTTACAAGCTATTGCCAATCACACTTTAGGTAGACCAGGCATGAGTCCGCTGTGCTCTATCGTGTTTTTAGCGGATAGCATAGAGCCGGGACGAGGCGATACCCCACAATTGCAATCATTAAGACAAATTAGCCGTCAAAATATTCATCAGGCTGTCGCTTTGACCTGTGACTATACTCTCAAATTATTGCTTGAGAGTTCTTGTTTGGTTCATCCGCGAGTTATCTTCACGCGTAACTGGTTCCTACAAAAGTGGAAAGCCAAACAGCCGATTGTACAAAAAACCGTATAGATACCTGTTTTTTTTGTTAGTATTCAAAAAAACCAACTCTCACAGTTGCAATTTAATTGTTGTTCGCGAGTCATTGTAAAAAATTGTTACAAAAAAAAGAGCAGCTGAGGTTTAATGTCTGATTATTTCCCAACCAATTTCCCAAGACAATCGATCGCAGTGACAAACAGTCTGGTAGGAAACTCACAGGTTGATACCGACGATGTGAGTGGAAAGATCGCATTGAAGATCGCCGAAGCCGCATCAGACCGCAAAGCAGGTGATATTTTACTACTAAAGGTAGCAGATGTTTGTTACCTGGCAGATTACTTTGTGGTGGTGACGGGCTATTCGAGAGTACAGGTAAGAGCGATCGCCGACGCAATTGAAGAAAAAGTCAAACAAGAATGGCAAAGGCTTCCCCTGCGAGTAGAGGGAAAATCTGAGGCTTCTTGGGTGGCGCAAGACTATGGCGAAGTCATTGTTCACATCATGTTGCCTCATGAACGGGGGTTCTATAATCTAGAAGCGTTTTGGGGACATGCAGAACGTATCGAGTATTCAACTTCCGTAGAAGGTGAGGGTAAACCAACATGATAAAATCTTCGGTCTCAAATTGCCCAGTTCCCACTGAACAGCAACCACTAAATGAGTACGAAGAGTTAAAATCCTCCTGGCTATTTCGTGACTGTACCTTAAATTTGCGCGAGTATATCGCCAAAATCGCGTGGATTTGGGGAATATGGTGGTTAGTGGCATTCCCAGTCGCAGCAGCAAGCTTTTCCCCATACAAGCAGACTGCACAGTTTATTCTCGGTAGTCTAGCAGGAGCAAGTGTGGGGGTTGTGCTGGTACTAGTACGGTTATATTTGGGTTGGTCTTATATCCGCGATCGCCTGATGAGTCCAATCATCTTTTACGAAGAGTCAGGATGGTATGACGGACAAACTTGGATGAAACCAGAGGAAGTGGTGACACGCGATCGCCTGGTAGTTTCCTACTCAATCAAACCAATTATAAGTCGGTTACAAATGACCTTTGCTGGCTTGGCTGTATTGTTCGTTGCTGGTACGATAGTTTGGCACCTAGTGTAATCGTCATCAGTCATTCGTCATTTGTTATTTGCAAAAGACTAAGGACTAAGGACAAAAGACAAAATTATGGTAAATTTCTACCCATGACAATGGGAAAACGAACACAAGCCGCCGCATTAGAAGTCAGGTTACTGCGTGAAGGCATTATAGAATCAAAGCATATCGTCCAAGCCGTCGTCTGTGATGATCGAGGACGAGTACTATCGGTTGCTGGAAACGCTGAAACTGCAACATTTGTCCGTTCGGCGCTCAAACCATTTCAGGCGATCGCAGTAACCAGCACAGGGACAATAGAGCGCTATAACCTAAGCGATAAAGACCTGGCGATTATGACAAGTTCCCATAAAGGAACAATAGAGCAAGTTAGACAGGCATTTAATATACTTTGGCGAGCTGATGTAGATCCTTCAGCACTCCAATGTCCAATTCCAGAAGGTAAGTACAGTCGTTTGGAACACAATTGCTCTGGCAAACACGCAGGCATGCTAGCCGTTTGTCAACAATGCAATTGGTCTTTAAATAACTACTTGCAGCGAAAACACCCAGTGCAGCAGTTGATTCTCACCAAAGTATCAGAATTGCTGCGAATGCCAGCAGAGGAATTCATCAGTGCTCATGATGACTGTGGCGCGCCTACGTATTTGATGCAACTCGCTCAAATGGCATCATTGTATGCTCAGCTTGCTTCTCGTAGCACTTTGGACATGGAACGTATTGTGCGTGCCATGACGCATCACTCTGTGATGGTGGCGGGAGAGGGAGAATTAGATACGGAACTGATGCGTTTAGCCCTTGGAGATCTCGTCAGTAAAGCGGGTGCTGAAGGAGTACAGTGCATTGCCAGATTGGGTGAGGGCATGGGATTGGCAATTAAAGTTATGGATGGAGCAAAGCGAGCAAAGTATGCCGTTGCCATTCACTTACTTAAGCAATTGGGCTGGATTACTCCCAGCGTTGCCGAAGCCCTGTCAGAAAAATTCATGAACCTCGGAAAATACAAGCGTTTAGAAGTTATTGGAGAATTATCGATTTTATAGTTGCCAAATTTCTAACTTTGTTGTTATACTGAGGAAGACGAAGAGACGACGCGGGATAGAGCAGCCTGGTAGCTCGTCGGGCTCATAACCCGAAGGTCAGTGGTTCAAATCCACTTCCCGCCACCAAATAAAAGATCAATCAAATCCCTACAATTGTAAAAAGTTGTAGGGATTTGCTTTTGATAAACTAGATGCAACCTCAACTCACCGTTCCGTAATGTACTCGTTCGTATCACACAGCGATCCGCCGAAATCCAGTCAGTATGACCAACGATTGTATTGACCCAATTTCAGAGATAGTTAGCTCACGCCAACGAGCCTTATCCTTAAATGACGTTTGTGCCTCCGTGTGCTCTCTTGCAACTGTAGCAGTTGATGGATCTCCAAGAACGCGAGTCATGAACCTGAATGGAATCTCTGGGCGTTGATTTGAACTTCATTGCAGTGAGCAAAGCAGTAAATGGCAAGAACTCCTACACAATCCCGCTTATGAACTTTTACTTTGGTGGCCCAGTGTAGCACGACAGTATAGAATTCGGGGAGAGTTAGAGATGATGCCGAAATCTCTTGTAGAACAAAGCTGGTTGCGTGCGCCCTACTTATTCAAACTCCTTGACCGTTTTTACCAAGAGTATCAGCCACTTGGTTCAAAGCTCCAAAACCAGCAAATGCTACTCTCATCTATAAATAATCTCAAAACGAAATATCCAAACGAGCAAGAAGTTCCACCTCCACAGCACTTGAGAGGCTTTTACTGCAAAGCTAGCTGGATTGAGGCTCTCTACATTGATAATCTTCGTATTCACGAAAGACATTGCTATTCGTACACCGAGAATTCTTGGCATCACGAGTTACTTGTCCCATAGCATTACTCCCTTCCCGGTCTAAGATTACCTATAATAATTTATTCCTCTGTCTCTGTGTCCTCTGCGCCTCTGCGGTTCAAAAATAGGTATTCTTCTGGCGGTTCGGGAGTAAGATTGCTAGGGGAGTGTGTGAAGTAAAAAAGCCACCCTGACAGGATGGGTGGCTCAACTTATGCGATTTATGCGCTCAAATAGCGCTAATAGACCATTAACACCCTTGCTTTAAGCCAAAGAGTGGATTTACAAGTCAGGAATTAAACATCGTAATAAAGAGCAAATTCGTAGGGATGAGGACGTAACCGCATGGGGTTAACTTCATTATCCAACTTGTAGGAAATCCAAGTTTCAATCAAGTCTTTGGTGAATACGCCTGGTTCTGTTAAGAAAGCGTGGTCTTTCTCCAGTGCTTCCAACGCCAGTTCCAGAGAACCTGGAGTTGAAGGAACCTTCGCCAGTTCTTCTGGAGAAAGTTCGTAGATATTTTTATCTAGAGGTTCACCTGGGTCAATTTTGTTCTTAATGCCATCTATCCCAGCGCACAGCATCGCAGCAAATGCCAAGTAGGGGTTAGAAGTCGCATCAGGACAACGGAACTCCAACCGCTTGGCTTTGGGGTTAGTACCAGAAAGAGGAATCCGGATAGAAGCAGAACGGTTACCTTGGGAGTAAGCCAAATTTACGGGCGCTTCATAACCAGGTACCAAACGCTTGTAAGAGTTGGTAGTGGGGTTAGTAATTGCCAGCAGTGCTGGTGCATGCTTGAGGATACCACCAATATAGTGCAACGCCATTTCGCTCAAGCCAGCGTATTTATCTCCAGCAAACAGCGGTTGACCATCTTTCCAAATGGACTGGTGGGTGTGCATTCCAGAACCATTATCGCCAAAAATTGGCTTAGGCATGAAGGTGACAGTCTTGCCATACTTCTTAGCTACGTTCTTGATGACATATTTGTAAGTCATCAGCCAGTCTGCTGCTTCGATCAACTTACCAAAGCGGAAGCCCAATTCGCACTGTCCACCAGTTGCAACTTCGTGGTGCTGCTTTTCAATTGGTACTCCGCACTTTGCCATTGTCAGCAGCATTTCTGTGCGAATATCCTGGAAAGTATCGGTAGGGGGAACTGGGAAGTAACCCTGTTTGTAGGGAGGTTTGTAACCCAGGTTAGGACCTTCTTCTCTGCCAGAATTCCAACGACCTTCAACTGAGTCTACGTAGTAGTAGCCTTGGTGCGCTGTTTGGTCAAAGCGGACATCATCAAAGATGAAAAACTCGGCTTCCGGACCAAAAAACGCTGTTTCACCAAGACCAGTGGAAACTAGGTAATCTATAGCTTTCTGGGCAATAACACGGGGACAACGGCTGTACCACTCATCTGTCCGTGGTTCTTTGATGCTACAAATGATACTCAGAGTTGGCTCTTGCATGAAAGGGTCGATCCAGGCAGTGTTTGGATCGAGTACCATCGACATGTCTGATTCATTGATGGCTTTCCAACCCCGGATACTAGAACCGTCGAAAGGTACGCCATCTGTAAAGGAACTTTCATCGATTTGGTTGTGGAAAAGCGTCAAATGCTGCCAGATTCCTGGCATATCGATGAATTTCAGATCAATCATCTGAATGTTGTTGTCCCGAATCTGCTTCAGAACTTCTTGTGGGGTTGTCATGGTTACTCCTTAAATCTGCCGATTTTTTAATATTAAGACTAGAGTGTTCAATGCATGTTGACCCCGTTTGTAAATCCAAATCCATGAGCCTCCTGCAATATCGTAAAGATTTGAATTTGGATAATTTTGTATCTTTTGTAACAGAATATCAAGTTAAAAGATTATCTTTAACCTTTCCTTAACTAGTTTCACAAAAGTAGACAGTTGATCTCGCAGGGGTCAACTTTGGCATAGAATCCATAATTAGCGCTATAGATTGTTTTTGTGCTAGGGCTTTTTTTACAAGAGGCATAAAAGCTTGCTAAAAGCAGTCAGATTAATATCAAACCATAGAAAGGATTGATTAGGAGAAAAAAGAATGCGGGATGCAGTAACCAGCTTAATTAAGAATTATGACGTTACAGGTCGGTATTTCGACCGGAATGCCATTGACAGCCTTAAGTCTTACTTTGAAAGCGGTACGGCACGTGTGCAAGCAGCAGCGGCTATCAATTCAAATGCGGCGTCGATTGTCAAGCAGGCTGGTTCTCGACTATTTGATGAACAGCCAGAGTTGATTCGCCCAGGTGGAAATGCCTACACCACTCGTCGTTATGCAGCTTGTCTGCGCGATATGGACTACTACCTACGCTATGCTACCTATGCCCTTGTTGCTGGCAACACGGATGTACTGGATGAGCGTGTGCTGCAAGGGCTACGAGAAACTTACAATTCTCTGGGAGTGCCAATTGGTCCCACAGTTCGCGGTATCCAAATTATGAAGGATATTGTGAAGGAGCAAGTGGCTGCAGCAGGTGTAACAAATACCTCCTTTGTCGATGAGCCATTTGACTACATGACTAGAGAGTTTAGCGAAACAGATGTTTAACAGTTATCAGTGATCAGTTATCAGTTACTCGATAACTGTTCACTGTTCACTGTTCACTGGTTAAAATTGCTCTGTCGGTTTTAAAATCAGGCGAGTTTCCCTGAGGAAACTCGCTTTTTTCCACCTTCGCGACGCATACCGCACCAAGTGCACCAGGAAGCACACAAAGCTGAAAATTCGCCACAATAGAAGGTGCCAACGATTGAGGCGCTGGTTATGGAAGAGTTACTAGAGTTAAAAGATTTGTTGCTAAAAGGTGATGTACCAGGGGCGTTGGTCATCGTTGAAGAGTTAGAAGAGATGAGCCGTAACGATATAATCAAGACAATTCGTAGCTATGCCATAATTCTGCTGTTACATCTAATTAAACAGCAAGTCGAAAATCGCACAACTCGCTCTTGGGATGTCTCTATTCGCAATTCAGTTCGGGAAATTCAAAGGGAAAATAAGCGCCGTAAAGCAGGGGGTTATTACTTATGTTCAGAAGAATTATTTGAAACCTTAGAAGAAGCGTACTTAAATGCCATCGATGAAGCTTCCCTAAAAGTAGAACAAGGGCGTTATGAACCAGAAGAGTTAGAACAACTGGTTAATCGAGAAGAAATTATAAATCGTGCATTAACGTTAATATTACCACAATAGATCAAGATAATTGGTTAAAAAACGACTCGACACTCTATTAGTAGAACTCAATTTAAGTTCGTCTCGCGCCTTAGCACAGCGCTTTATCCAAGCGGGAGAAGTCACTGTTGATGGTCAGATAATTGACAAGCCAGGTACGGAAGTTGATATTGCGGCTCAAATTCAAATTAAAGAGCGATCGCGCTTCGTTTCCCGAGGAGGAGAAAAGTTAGCCAAAGCAATCGATGTGTTTGCAATTCCTGTAGAAGGACGAATTTGTTTGGATGGTGGTATCTCTACAGGTGGCTTCACTGATTGCTTGCTGCAAGCTGGGGCAAAACTCGTTTATGGGGTTGACGTTGGTTATGGACAAGTTGACTGGCGTCTGCGAAATGATTCTCGCGTGGTTTTGAAGGAACGCACCAATTTACGGTATTTAACGCCAGATGAGTTGTATGGTGTACCCACCTTAAGCCCCCCTTCTAAAGGGGGGGAATATGCTGATTTGGCAGTGGTGGATGTCTCATTTATTTCCTTAACCAAGATTTTGCCTGCTTTATGGCAGCTGCTGCAACCTCCCCGTGAAGCTGTATTGTTAGTAAAACCCCAGTTTGAAGTGGGAAAAAGCCGCGTTGGTAAAAAAGGCGTTGTGCGTGATTCTAAAGACCAAGCCGAGGCAATTTTTCAGGTGTTGCAAGCGGCTGGTGAATTAGGATGGAAGTACAAAGGTTTGACTTGGTCGCCTGTGACTGGTCCTGCTGGAAACATCGAGTATTTATTGTGGCTGGGTATGGAGAGTGAAACTCCGCCGCCTGATATAGAGACTGTTCACCAGATAACAATATTAGCTGCATCTGAGTTGCGATAAATTGTTTTTTGTCAATTTCTGTTTTATTTATTGGATTAACGTTTTGCTTTGTTTTTTTAAGTTGCAAAATAGAAGAACAGTTTAAATATTGATGAGATAAAATTGCATGACTACTCAAGATAAAGCACGGGAATTAATGGTTCAGCAGCGTCTGCAAGACGAACACTTGCACGAGTCAATGCTAAATCGTGCTGAAGCAGCACATCCTAGTGGGACAGAAGGTATGACTCAAGAAGAAGCACGGGAGTTAATGGCGCAGCAACGTCATCATGAAAAACACTTACATGAGTCAATGCTGAACCGTGCGGAGGCTGAGGTAGGATTGCCTAGTGATAACACTAACTCTTCTCAAGAGTGTAGTCTTTATTAACGTAGTGATGTATCGTTGAAAGAAAACTGCTCTAACTCTTGCCGCAAACGATACAAAATCGTATTTGGCTCCACTTCAGCTAGAATTTCTTGAATAACTGTACTTGCTCCCAATTGTCCCCAAGAGCAGCCTCTTTCTAGATAGACTTGCGCCGCTTTACCCACAGCATATGCTCCGTAGCCTGCAATACCAGCTTGTGTGATTGCAGTTCCTGCATAAGCAGTGATATTTATAGGGTTTTCTCCAGAAGCAATTGCAGCGGTACTCTTACCCAAACCTAACAGCAAACTGCTACCTAGTTCTCCCAGCAGTAAGCCACCAGAACTTAATAAAATCGTTTTTAAAAAATTCCCTGCTTCGTACCCAGTCATTGGTAAGCCGTACAGGCGTGCTAGTGAGCGAACTAAAGCTAAATCGGCAACTGTTCCGCCTAGAATATCTAAGAAGGGGATGGGATTTAGCCCTACTGCTAAAGCTTTGTATTTAGTAAATTGCCAAATCAGGTCTTCTGCTTGTTGTTGGCGTAAGTCGATGGTTTTTTGGGCGATCGCCTCTTGTGCATCCCGCGCTTGAATGAGTGCGTTTAAAGCGAGGAGCGATCGCCCTTCACGATTGAGAATTTTAAGAATTGTTTCTTTGAGTTCGTCTATTTGTGGTGGTGGTGTCTCCCATTCATGTGCGACACTACCATCAGACCATTCAACCCGTACTTCCATCGGTGCAGGTTCCGCCGCCACCATGACAATTTCATCCGGTTTTAAGGGTTTGCCTTGGGGATTTCCTGCACCCAACTGTTGTAAATTATTGTAAATTGTTGTTTTGTCTGTATCTGGGTAAAGGTCTATCTTGTTGAACACCAAAATTAAAGGTTTCTGTGCCTGACGCAATTCACACAGCATCTGATATTCAGTGCGGGTGATATCACCAGACACGACAAAGAGAATTAAATCTGCTTGACGCACGACTTCTCGCGCCATTTGTGCCCGAGACTCACCCTCAATTTCATCTAACCCTGGTGTATCAATCAACTCCACCTGCACCTTACCACCAGGATTCCAGCGTACAGAACGGGGGTACTGAGTCACACCATTAAGAGGACCAGTTTGTAAAATCTTTTGTCCCAGTAAAGCATTCAATACCGCTGACTTCCCACGACTCACCAAACCAAAAACAGCGATACGAATGAGGTTATAGTCTAGTTTGTTGAGTGTTGAGGTCAAAAGTTCCAATTCTGGTTTTACCAAACCTGCTAATTGTGAGTTTGATGACGACTGTCCCGGTTTGCGAAGATTTCCATACCAAGACAGCGCAAGGCTTAGACTAGCACGCGCACGGTTTAAGTGAGTTTCTTGCAGGTTCTTTGACACTGGTAATGGTTGAGTCAAGACTATATCAATTTTATATTTTAGATTTTGGATTGGAAAAATCAAACTAACCGCTGACTAATATATTTTTATCTAATGACAAAAATACGAGTATTGTTTGTTGAATACATTACACTTGTGGTAAGTATAGGTAGGAGTGTAATTCATGCCAGTTAAATCGAGAAAATGTATTGTCAGTACCTAGGCGTGGTACGAGTCAAGCCAAGAATTAAAGATACCAGAATTGCAATTGGTCTCGTAGTGTGGTCTTTAGCGGCTGAGTTCACGACATATGCAAATATTCAAGAGTTACAGACTTGTCAAAAGAGGAGATAGCTGCTTGTTTTGATGATGCTCTTAATTTGTGAGAGTTTCAGACTGTTGCATCGTGAGTTTGAGGTTTTTAGCAAATCATTGTGTCTTTAATTTCATTATCTAAATAGTACACGAAGCTGGCTATGAAGTTTTGATTTTGAAGGATAACATTCCTGCCGATTCAATCACAATCTTGTCTGAATCATGAAATATTTCATAACTGCTTTTCATTTCATTTCACTTGATGTGTTCAACTATTTGGAGTTCTTGTAAATGAAACGCTCAAATTCCAATACATTGGAACGGTGCAAAAAGTTTTTCAGCAAGGCAAAAAATTCGTTTACAGGAAAGTATCAGCTTTACACGGGCGAAAAACTGAATTGGTTTCAGGTCATTTTCCGACTAGAAAAGTCAGTTCTTCCAGCCATTCTTCCTTGGGTAATAGTTTCTGGTTTGTATGGTTTTTTAGTATCATTACTATACCGTTATGGAGTTCCCATCGGATTTCCACATAAGAGCGGTGTCCTTACCAATGCTATCTTGACTTTTAATGTTGGCTTTACTTTGTTATTGGTATTCCGGACAAATACAGCGAATGAGCGGTTTTGGGAAGGTCGTAAACTCTGGGGTTCTTTAGTCAATACGGTTCGTAACTTGGCTCAGGGAATTTACATTGTAGTTAAAGAGCAATCACCGAAGGATAAAGTACAAAAAGAAGCAACACTCCGGCTATTGGTCGCTTTTGCAGTCGCTATGAAGTTACATCTAAGGGCAGAGTGTTTGGATGAGCAAGTAGAGTCATTGATGTCTGAAATCCAATATTTGAAGCTGCAAGAGACTCATCATCCTCCTCTACAAATTGCCTTCTGGATCAGGGATTATTTACAGCATCAGCATGACCGTAATTGTCTAAATATCTATCAATTGACTGCTCTACATAAGTTGGTGGATGATTTGGTAGATATTTTGGGTGGCTGCGAACGCATTTTGAAAACACCACTGCCCATAATATATAGTATTAAGCTTAGACAATTGTTGTTGATTTTCTGTTTGCTATTGCCTCTTGAAATAGTCACTAATTTAATTTGGTGGACTGGTGTCATCACGGCTTTTGTGAGTTTCACCTTATTAAGTATTGAAGAAATTGGCTCGCAAATGGAAGAGCCTTTTGGACATGATCCAAGTGATTTACCATTGGATGCGATTTGCAACACAATGCAACACAATGTTGAAGAGTTAATAACGCTCGCTCCTAGTAGTGAGTTTGACTGGCGAGTTTAAGACTATTTGGTTTGGGTTTCTATGCCCAATTTATGTTAAGCAATTCTGGAACAGATCTACTTTTTGGAGACGTGACTTCGACGGAGGCGATCGCGGAGTGCTCGCAATTGTGGAAGATAATAAGGAGAGTTTTTATCCCACGCGCGAGGTTTGATTCCTTTTAGACTGATGCCAGCAACAATTTGCATTAACAGGCGACCTAAGCAACTTCATTTAGCTTTGCATAGAAGCTCTATTTCATGACTAGCAATATAGTATTTCTATATCAGACATGTTCCAAAGGTCTGACTTTTGAGGCTTGATTGACTAATTCAATGGAATAACCATTGGAAAAAGCAGATGAAAAATCTTCTAGGTGGGAAACTAAAATGATGCGTGCTAGTCGATGTTGTAATTCGTTAAGTTCTTGAATCATATCATCACGCCCGTTTTTGTCCAAACTACCAAAGCCTTCATCAATGATGACTGATTCTATGTGACGTGCGCCTTGTCCTGCATATTGACCGATCGCCAATGCTAAACTAACGGCAACTCTAAATCGCTGACTACCACTAATTTGAGCGATTGGTGTGGGATACGGTCCAATTTCTTCGTTATATGCCACTAAATCAAGGGCTTTGCTAGACTCTCCGGTGGATTCTTCTGCTTCTCCACGTAATTCCAATCGCATTTTTCCGCGTGATAAACCATCTAGAATTTCATTGGCAAGCTGCACAATAGCTTGTTCTGCACGACGTAATAAATGCAATTGCAGACCTTGTTTCCCATTACCTAGCAAATCGCAAAGTATTTTGTATAAGCTTTGGTTGCGTTCTGCGTCAAGCTTTTGTTTTTCAAGTTGCTGGTACAGACTGCGTTTACTAATCAGTTCATTAAAACTATTTTGAGCATTCTGTCGGTTTCTATCAAAAGTGTCTCGCTCGGATTTAGCAGTTACAAGTTCTTGCTCAACTTCCTGAGAAGCGCGTTTTGCCTCGTTAGGCAACTGTTCAATCTGGTTACGGAAATTGCTAATTTGTTGCTGGAGAAAGGCTACCTGTTCACTAGCAATATTTAATTGATTTGATAAAGTCTCATACTCCGCTAGCACTTTTCTTTCACTATCCATCTCTTCTATTTTTTCTTCATCAATTTTTATTAATGATTCTTGCCACTGTGATGGTAAGCTTTCTACATCCGCTTTTAAGCGACGTTGAATTTCAGTTTGAGAACCTCTTTTATCACTTAAATCGATTTCATACTTTTGTATTTTATTTGACAATGTATTCACATCTTTCTCGATTTCTTTAACTTGATTAAGTGTCAGTGTTTGTTCTTCTTTGAGTGTTTTAAGTGTTAATTGCAGCTCCTTTTGTGATTGTTGTAATGTACTTTTTTCGTTACGTGCTTCTTGAGCCTCAGATAGTGGCAAATTTTTCTCAATTTCCGCAAACTGGTGACTGTAAGTTTGATGTTGGGTATTGAAGCTTTGCCACTCAGAGAATTGATGGCGTAGCTTGTTTAAGTTTTGAGTATGAGTTTGTCGATTATCTAGCAGTTGATTTAGCTCTTCCAAATCTTCTTCTGTTGGGTAACTTGTATCAAGCCAGCCTAAATCATCGTCTATGGCATATGGAGAAACATTTACCTGATAACCTTCTGGCAAGTTGCTAAATGCAGTATTAATTTGCTTAGTATACTGTTTAGCATCTCGTTGTGCTTGATTTAGTTGAATTTTATTTTCGTTATGATTATTGCTGTTCACTGTAATTTCCTTGTTTAAGTTCTCTAATTCTGCTGAGAAAGAATTAAGGTTATCCTGTGCTTTTTTGTGTTCATTCTTAAGTCTAGTTAAATTAGTTTCAGCATCTGTTATCTGAGAATATAAACGTGATTTTTCCGCTTGAGCATGTTCGGGTGTAATCTCTTGTCCACATAATTCACATATGGGTTGATGAGATGCTTTTTCAAAATTATCGCGTTTATTACAAACAGATTCATACTCGGTTTGAAAACGAGTTATATTATGAGATAATTTGTTTTCGGCTTCACTAGCATTGGCAAAATCAGTATTTAATTTTGCTTGTTGAGTTTGATATTCTTCTAATTGAGTTTGCAAAGACTCTAAATTTTTACTAGCTTCTTCTTTTCGGTGTACAGTGTCTAATAATTTACTACGTTCCTGAGCTAGTTGTTTTAACCAAGGTAATGTTTTTACAATCTCATCCAACCGTTTTTCTTCTGATTCTGCTTTTTGTAATAATTCTTCTAAATCAGAAGGAAAATCTGCAAGAGTCTGCTTTAACTGTTGTATTTTTTCTTTAATCGACTCTAATTGTGATAGTTTTTCAACTAAAGGTGCTAATTCAAGTAGCCGAACGTCGATATTATTACTATCTTTTTGTTTATTTTCTATTTTCTGGTTAGTTGCTTCTATTTGCTGACTTAATTCATCTTTTTCGGCAGATATTAGTTTTAAATCATCCTTTACTTGTTGGTAGTTCTGGATAATTTTTTCAATCTCGTTATCGTTGTCAATAATACGTTGACGTTGCTCAATAATAGAACTGAGTAAAGGTAACACAGTATCTAGCTCTTTGTAGCGAGTAAAATTTTGTTCTATCTCGTCAGTGCGAGCTATCAATGCTTGCCATTTTTGTACATCCTTTTGCTGCTCTATAAATTGAGAATTTAATTGTTGGAATTGTTTAGATAGTTCGACTAAAGTTACTAAATTATCTACTTTATCTCGCGATTTATTCAAATTATCATTGGTCAGATTTAGCACTTCTTGAGCCGCATTAAATTCTGCGTCACTAACTGTTTCTGATGCTTCTAATTGTAGTTTAAAATTTTTAAACTGCGCTTCACATTCTTTACGGCGAGCATCTGTAAGTTGATGTAACTTGTCATATGCAGTCAAATCTATCAATTGTTTCAGAATTTTGTAACGTTCCGATGGTACAGCTTCTATTAATTTGTCACTTTTACCTTGAATGAGAAGTATGCATGATGTGAAAGCTTCATCATCCAAACTAATCTTACGTTTTACCCAGTCTTTAAAACCAGCATCGCTATCTGTATTTGCTTCTGGCTCGATCCTCAGTTTTCCTTTTGATGAAGAATCAATACGAAAAACTTCTCTTGTCGCTTTTCCACGCTTGCGTACTGTTCTACGAATACGATAGGCTTCTCCATCTACAAGAAAATCAAATTCAACAGTTAATGCATCAGCTTTATGATTAATTAAGTCTTTTTGAGTTTTTGCACCTCCTCCGCGATGGCTTCCGTATAAAGCAAAGCGAATCGCATCAAAAATAGTCGATTTACCAGCACCATTTTCTCCAGATAAAACCCACAAAGGTGCGCCATCAAAGAGTAACTCTTGTCCTTCACGATAGCTCATAAAATTTTCAACATACACCCGTACAGGAATCATATTTCTACCTCTGAATTATTTACAAATTTCTCGTCAGCTAATAATTTTTCTGCCAATGCCAACACAGCATCCTTGTCTTGATGTCCTGCTAATTGTTGTTGCAGGTATCCGCGTACGGTTGTTGCTACATCTTGCGTATCGGCAGCTAAAGTAGAGCTTTTAAGGGATATTGATGACCCGTCAGTCATTATTTCCCGGTCGTACCAACGGGGGAAGATTTTATCCAGTTCGCGGCAAATAGCATCGCGGTTATGTTCTCCTGGTTTGTAAGTTAGTTTGTAGGAAACTAAGGCTCTATCTAATTCCGAATATTTATCTTTCAGGCTGGCGATTTCTTCAGGATTGTTTATTTCTACGCGATATATAGGTGTGGCATTGAGTGGTAAACATTCTGGTTCTTTAGTCCGACCTTTAGCACCAATTTCAACTAAAACAACACTTTTTTCATCGTCTTTTTCACCGTAGTCGAGACACTCAATGCTACCAGAATAACGCACATGGGTTGTACCCGCTAAAGCTTGTGCTTTGTGAATATGACCGTAGGCAGCATAAGCCCAATTAGTAGGGATATCTCCTGCATCGAAAACGACATCTTCGCGTTCGCTAATGCGATAAAGATTATGTAGTTGACTACCCCGAATGTGTGCATGACCAACAATTACGCTTGGTAACTCTGGCTTGATAAATTTATTTTTTACACTATCAATTTTCTGAAGCATGGCTTGATGAAGTAAACTATTTTTCTCGTCCATGCTGCTGTATCGCGTTTTTTCATCTTTTAGATAACGGGACGAAGTTGGATAAGGCATCAAAACAAATTGGACTGGCTGACCAGCTTTATCTTTTAGTAATAAATAAGTTGGTTGTGCTGCCAAATAAAGCCTTCCACTTGGTTTTGCACCTGGTTTCTTTGGGTCAATTGGGTCGGCAAGGTCAAGAGCAAAGCGCATTAAATTAAAGAAGGCTTCGTTATCGTGATTGCCACTAATGGTGACAATTGTGCCACCCCCTAAGAGAAAAGGCTGAAAAACATCCCTCATTTCCCCAACGGCTGATTTTAGTTCGTCAAGTCGGTTGTACTGGCTAAATAAATCACCAGCAACAACCATTACATCTACCTTATGTTCGTCTAAGTAATTGGCAATTTCCTCCAAGCGTTTTACAATGTCGCCTTGCCGGGGTATTCGCCCCAATTTGTCGTTTAAATGCCAGTCAGATGTGTGTAAAATTCGCATCTTATCTCCTTCTTAGTAAGTAGCAATATCATCGTCGTCGTCTTCTTCTACGGTTGTTGCGTTAACATCAATAACGGGATTACCTGTTGCTTCTCTAGGATTCATCGCCCAAGGAGGAAGCGGTACTCGAACGTGCATTGGTTCGTTATCCTGAATCACCATTTTTTCGCTGACTGTTAATTCTGCGGCTTTGCGTTGGTTGCTTTTACTCAAGAAACGCCAGATAGATTGGGAAAGTTCGAGACTTCCACTACGACCAATGACGCGGATACTTGCGTTCTCAATTACTTTTTCGGAAACTTTTGAGGCTTGTTGTTGAGCGCCGAGTAAAATGATTCCTTGCGATCGCATTTCAGCAGCGACGGTTTCTATTAGTTGCGTGATGGGATCTTTGGAACCACGGGGAGCAAAACGGTTAAGTTCATCCAAAGCAATTAGGTAAACTAAGCCTTCAGCGCGATTGGTTCCGGTACGTTCGTTGACTAATTGTTGGAGAATTGTGGCGACAACAAACCGTTGCAAAGATGGGACTCGCGTTAAAGCATTTAAATCAACAACTATCGGGTCTGTTGTTTGTCTTATTCCTAAATTAAGAGGATTACCGTTTTGGTCATAACGTCGAAGTACCCCATTACCTTCATGTACCAACAATAGAAGCTTACGACGTAATTTGCTCCAAGTGGCTCTGTGATGATCAGGGGATAATTGACTACGATTGTCTAGATCTGAGATCCAATCTAAAAGTAGTTGGAAAGTACGAGGTACATTATTTCGTAAACTGCGGGTGACAGTACCATCGTTTGCGACTCTTTCATCTGTCAGGTAAGCTTCTAAATCCAGGACTAAAGCTCTAAAGTTGTCGTTAACGGAATCATCATCAGCAAATAAATAAGTAAATAAGCCTTTTTCAATAATATTGCCAAGACTCCAACTATAAGCCTGCACTGTACTCCGACATCCTGTAGAAACTGCTGTAATTCCACCAGGAATTTGTGGTGCGAAAAAGGTAACCTTTTCAAAAGGTCTTGGTTCCTCAACACCCAATCTTTGCCAGTCCGCCAAATGTTCTTCAGGTCTATACCTATTACTCCAGCGATTAATGTGGAATAAATCGTAGCCTTTAACGTTGAGAATTATAGGGACAACCATCAGGGGATTTGGGTCTGATGGATATTCCTCAGCACGCTGGCGTGCTTCCCGCAATAATTGGTAAATAACAAATAGCAAAAAACTAGATTTTGTTCCTCGACCAGCGACACCGTTAACGTTCATGTGTCCGCCATTAATACCTAGTAAATAATCTAGGTCTATCATCCCTGGTCCGGCGATCGCGCTTCCACCATTTTTAATCAAACCAATCGCTAAGGGATTATCAATTTCATCTGCTCTGTAAGCACGTCGAGCATCATTTTCATCTCCTAAGAAAACGGAACTTTGTTCTAAAGGTGGAGCTAAAACAGGGGGTTCTGTACGTAAAATTGTAGCAGTAGCAAAAGTAACGCCTTCTCCACGAAATTCCGGTTGGTAATTGACATCGCCATCAAAAGCATCAAATTCTTCGCCAATATCTTTTTTGCGGCTTTGTCGGTAGACCTCTTCTACAATTGCGTAGAAATTAATTGTGTCGCCACCAACACGACTTTCAGTACGAATAATTTGGGTTTTTTCAACCAGTTCGTCTCGTCGCACCCAAAAATGAAACTCTTCTGAGGTAGATTCTTTCTGCGGTGGCGATGCGACTTTACCGATAATTCTGACACCAGGGGTACTAGCCGATGCATTTGTATCTTCTGTGCTATCTGCTTCATCGGCGTTCGGTGTACCCGCATGGGAGCCATTCCCGTTAACATCGAATTCCGGAATTAATACTTCATCACTCATATTTTTAGTTTAATTTTATACCTTATAACTGGGTTAAACGGTAAAAACGATTGGATAGGATACTTAATGGTTGGAAAAGCGAACCTAAACTTTCTTCAGCTCGAACAATCGGGTGTAGAGAAATGGCAGCGCGTCCATAACTGCGCTCTCGACAACGGTACTCATATATAGTTCGGGATAACTTATCCACAAAGTCCCAATTGCGCTTGTAATACTTCTCAAACCAGCTTTTTGATGCTTCCACGCGCACTATTCCCGTACTGGGAGTTCCACCACCCCCTCCAGAAAGACGCACAAACCAAGAAACAACGGGTAGCCATCCCCTAGAGATGGTAAACACTGGTGTACGTTGACCAGCTTCCAGTCCATATAGAACTTGTATTCCTTTGATATGTAAATAGTTTTGGCGCTGGGTTTTAATCACACCAAAAACTGGTGATTCGTCGATATCGAAACCTCCCATCCGTGGTTGCAATCGTCCATCTATTACCGTTGGTTCGCCACCACAGTGGGAAATTGCTGATTCCTCCAATACTTCCATTTCCGTATTAGAACGGTTTTGAGTTCGTTTTCGCATGGTTTCAAAATCGTAGGAGGATATCCCACCAGGAGGGCGAACTGGTAGCAAACGAAATCCATTGTTCTGTAAAGCAGCAGCAAAACTTTCTACTTCTGTCCAAGGGAAAAGGTCTACCGCCATCGATACCACACGCTCAACAACCTCAAAGGAGCGCCGACATTCTCCGTTTTCTACCCGCATGGTAATACTGCCAATTTGGGAAAGGCGGATAGGAACTAACTGACCGCTAGGAGAACGCACTGAAGCGACTGTTTCCCCTACATCTTTACCATCTATAAAGTGAGTTGGTCGTTCATGCCAGTTACTAGGTCGCCAGTTAGGTGAGGTGCTTAAATTGATAGGTTCCCAATCAATGGCACGGTGTTTTACTTCATAATCTAAATCAACTTTTTCTGGGGTTTGGTTTAAGTCTTCGTCGGTTTCTTCTTCTAAGAAAGGAAACTGTGCATCATATTGTTCGACGCGACAACCACCGTAGTTTTTAATAAAATCTAATCCCATTTTTATAGATATACTCCTCCTATGTATTAGTTGTTTTTTTAATTTTTTATTTATTTCAGAGTTTTTCTGGTAATTGCAAATCTTTTAACCGTCGTTTCATCGCTTCCTGACTGACTAAAAACTCCGTTGCTAATCGTTTTGCTAAAACATCTCTTTTTGTAGCAAATCGACCGCGATAACGCTTGGATAAAGCGAAACAAGCCGATGCTGGCATTAAAAGTTCAGCCGCAAATTGATCGGCTTCTGCCTCCATTTGCTTCTCGTCTATGCCTAGAGAATCAATGACTGCTTGTATGCCATTTGTAAAGGTAAATTGCGCCATAGATTTATCGTTATCTTTTTTACTTTCATCATCATCTTCACTTCTCTTTTTTACGTATAAACCTTCTGTTAAAATCAAAGGTTCTTTCAAACTATTTTCTTGATGAGTTTGAAGTAAAGGAAGAAAATGTAACAAGTAATGTCCTAATTCGTGGGCGGCTGAAAATCGTCGGCGTGATACTGGGGCTAAATGGGGCTTTTGTTCCACTAAAATACAGCCGTAAAAAAAACTTTTATATT
>NZ_QMEB01000015.1:29770-43848 GCF_012912135.1 Brasilonema bromeliae SPC951
AAATACAAGTATCCAGCTAACTTTAAATCTTGGTTTTCGCTATCTGTCAAAGGTAGTTTTTGTCCTGTTTCCACTTCTAAAAAGTCGGCAATACTTTGAATGGTCATATCTTTGATTTCTGCTACCCTAATTGGGTAAGCTCTAATCAATTCATACAGGGGTACAACACCAGGCTTAAGATTTTCTAACTCCAGTTCAGCTTCTTGATATGCCAGTTCTACAGCCTGGGAAATTGCCATACGGCGATGTTCTAGTATCATCTATATTTTATCGATATCAGTATTTTTTTTGACTTTATTTTCTATTGGTTGACGATTATTCAATGTAGATTGATATCGACTTTTTTGTTCACGGGCTGCGGCTAATTGCGCCCTATTATGGCTGCGTCCCATCGATAAAGTAATGGCAGTATCTCGAAACATATTCAAGAATCGCTCACTCGTATTAATTCTTAATTCAGCCGCTAATTGCCTAACAGCTTGGATACTAAGTTTGACTGGCAGTGGTACAGAACTGTCAAGCAATTTATTAATAATCTCTTTATCTGCTGATGGTACGCGGTTGATATCTTGCAAACGCTTAACAACATCGCCAACTGTTACTGATTTTTCTTCTTCATCAATATCTTCAAAAATTAAAGGTTTTTCCTGTTCTTGAATAATTTCAAATCCACTATGCAAGTGTTTGTGGAGTAAATTTCTAATAATTTCTGCGTCGGTAGCAATTGGTGTTATCTGCTCCTCTTCCTGGTAAGCTAAATTAATTTCTGTAATAATTTTTTCTAATTCAGGGTCATCGCAGGCAATATCAAGTATTTGGGCTACTACTTCCATATCACCTTCGTCTAAAGCCTGTACATATAATTGAATGGCTTTTTCACGGGAGTAAGGCTGCTGATTTGTATTTTGTTTTTGCATCTTATCTGCCCTCCTTTGATGACTTGTTACTTTGGGCATAAGCTTGACGCAACTGCACGATTGCACGAGACTTTTTGGTGTAAGCTGCCCCTGCTGTTGTCCCTAATGCAGCAGCTAAGGATTCTCCGTCTAAACCATCAACAAAAGCTAATTTCAGTACTTCTCGATAACCGTCATTTACCAATGACAGCAAATATTCCAACATTTCGGGGTCGGATGAATTTGATGACTCGTATAATATTCCTAAAATTTCCTCTTCTGAAAAAATTTCTGAATTTTGCTGCTTAAGTTTGCGAGCTAAGGGGAGTTCGGCAATGGGTGTAATTCGCTTATTTTGCTGGGTTTGCTGACGTTGCCACCGTTGTATTTTTTTAGCTGCAATACCCAATAACCAGGGACGAGCCGAACGATTAGGGTCAAATTTACCAGCTATTTTAAAAGCCTCCTCAACAGTTTCGTGGAAAATTTCCTTTGCTACTGTTTCGGTAAAATTGCGATCGCTGCTGTGACCGAACTTATCGCCGAATTGTCTGATTGCCTTAATCACATACATTTGAATTGTACGTTGAAGAACTTGCCACTCCTCCTCAACTACCTGACTTACCAACTGCTGTTTCTGGTACAATTCAGGGTCATAGGACGGGTCTACTGGTTGCCCTACTTGTCGTTTCAATGTGACCTCCTAAACATCGCCCCTGATATTTAATTGCCACGAGCAAGGCAAATTCTTACAGTGGTCATCAAAAAATATCCGCACTTCGCGCATTCAATATCCTCCTAATATCGCTCCTAATATTGAATTGCCATAAGATCCACAAAATCTTACAGTCAAAGCGCAAAATTTTTTTGTGTCTCTAATTCTCAATTTCTTTAAGTGTTAAATTATACTCTAAAAACTTCAAGAGCTAATTGCACCAACAACCGTAGTGCTTCCTTCGTGGAAAAGTTGCTTACAGGGAGCCCGGTAATTTGGCTAACTAGCCACTTGGGTGCTACACGCTCATTTCCTACAACAACATACCAGGATTGGAAATTCGCAAATTCTCGATGACCTCTTCGGGGTTCGTCAGTCGCCTAGGTCGGGAAAACCCCAGGTGGCACTCTCGGAGGAACCCCAACGCTCTTATCCTGCAACGGGAAACCCGTTTTCAGCATATATGTACTTATATTGTTTGAAACTTGAGGCTGTTGCTTCAGAAATCGACGCAGTACCTGGAAGGTGGGACCATCATATCTGGCGATCGCTCTTAACAATCCTGAGTCGGAACGTTTGCGTTGGAAACAACCCAGAATGAGTAGATTTGGGTTGTGTGTAGAGACTTCGTTCGTAAGGTTATCAAGACTATCTTTCTCACAAAATTTAACCATTTTAGATTCCATTCCACACATAAAGCGCCATACCTTTCAAATAGTTCCACTTTCATTGTGGCTGCAATTGAGTGATGTGCTTCTTCATCCGATCCACTAAATGCCCCATCACCGTCAATTGCTTTTCTGGAGTCAGTGCTCAATCTCGCTTAAAAATTTTTGAAGTGATGGACTCATCGACTTAACAATTATCAACTACTGTAGATTTTAGCGTCTTCTCTCACGCTGCTCTGCTGTGAAGATGGATAGCGGAGTGTGTTAAAAAAAAGCCCCCGCTTTGATACAGGAGCTTTTCAAGTAAGTGATTGTCAGTGACAAAACAAATCTGTTAGTCGAGTTCGTTCATGAACAATACTGGCTCAGTTTCGCGGTTAATTCCCTTCTCAAAACCGCCAGCGGCTGCACGAGCACGACCAGCGTGCCACCAGTGACCGATGAGGAAGAAGAAGGCTAACACGAAGTGAGAAGTTGCCAACCAAGCACGGGGATTCACGTAGTTGAAGGAGTTAGGCTCCGTGATCACGCCACCCACAGAGTTGATTGAACCGTTGGGAGCATGGGTCATGTACTCGGATGCACGACGAATTTGCCAAGGCTGAACGTCGTTCTTTACCTTATCTAAGTCAAGACCATTGGGACCGCGCAGAGGCTCAAGCCAAGGACCACGGAAATCCCAGAAGCGCATGGTTTCACCACCGAAGATGATTTCACCACTAGGAGAGCGCATGAGGTATTTACCTAGACCAGTAGGACCTTGAGCAGAAGCAACGTTAGCTCCCAGTTTCTGGTCACGCACTAAGAAGATAAAAGACTGAGCTTGAGATGCTTCAGCGTTTGTTGGTCCGTAAAATTCACTGGGGTAGGCAGTGTTGTTGAACCAGACGAAGCAAGAAGCAATGAAGGCCATCAGCGATACAGCAGCCAAGCTGTAGGAGAGGTAAGCCTCACCTGACCAGACTAAAGCGCGACGTGCCCAGCCAAAAGGCTTAGTGAGAATGTGGAAAATACCACCAGAAATACAGATGAGAGCAACCCAAATGTGACCGCCGATGACGTCTTCCATGTTATCGACGCCAACGATCCAGCCTTCTCCGCCGAATGGAGAACTCAGCAAATAACCGAAGATAACCGCTGGGTTCAGTGTTGGATTGCTAATGACGCGAACATCACCACCGCCAGGTGCCCAAGTATCGTAGACACCGCCGAAGAACATTGCCTTCAGCACCAACAGTAGGGCACCACATCCCAAAATGATCAGGTGGAAACCGATGATGGTGGTCATCTTGTTCTTATCTTTCCAGTCGTAACCAAAGAAAGAGGAATACTCTTCTAAGGTTTCTGGACCACGGATGGCGTGATAAATACCGCCAAAACCGAGTACAGCTGAGGAGATAAGGTGCAGTACACCGATAACAAAGTAGGGATAGGTGTTAATAATTTCACCACCAGGGCCTACACCCCATCCTAAGGTAGCAAGGTGAGGTATCAGGATGCTGCCTTGCTCATATATAGGCTTTTCGGGAATGAAGTGAGCGACTTCAAACAATGTCATCGCTCCGGCCCAAAATACAATCAAGCCAGAATGGGCAACGTGAGCACCCAGTAGTTTACCGGAGAGGTTAATGAGACGGGCGTTACCAGCCCACCAAGCAAACCCGGTGGAATCTTGGTCACGACCGCCTAAAGCGATTGATCTATTAGAGAGCGTTACCACGTGGTAGTACCTCTTCAGGGAATACAAATTTTTCGTGAGGTTGATCAGCAGGAGCCATCCAAGCGCGGATACCCTCGTTGAGCAAAATATTCTTGGTATAGAAAGTTTCAAACTCTGGGTCTTCTGCTGCCCGCAATTCTTGCGACACGAAGTCGTAAGCCCGCAGGTTGAGTGCTAAACCCACAATTCCAACTGCGCTCATCCACAAGCCTGTGACTGGCACAAACAACATGAAGAAGTGCAACCAACGCTTGTTGGAGAAAGCAATTCCAAATATCTGTGACCAGAATCTGTTTGCTGTCACCATTGAGTAGGTTTCTTCTGCTTGGGTGGGGTTGAAGGCGCGGAATGTGTTAGCTGCATCACCGTCTTCAAACAGGGTGTTTTCTACTGTTGCACCGTGAATAGCACACAGCAGCGCTCCACCTAGCACTCCTGCTACTCCCATCATGTGGAAGGGGTTGAGTGTCCAGTTGTGGAATCCTTGCAAGAACAACAGGAAGCGGAAGATTGCTGCCACTCCGAAGCTGGGTGCAAAGAACCAGCTTGATTGTCCCAATGGGTACATCAAGAAGACCGAAACGAACACTGCGATTGGAGCTGAGAAGGCGATCGCATTGTAAGGACGAATCCCTACTAAGCGAGCGATTTCAAATTGCCGCAGCATGAAGCCTATCAGTCCAAATGCTCCGTGCAGCGCTACAAATGGCCACAAGCCTCCCAATTGGAACCAACGGGTCAGGTCGCCTTGTGCTTCTGGTCCCCACAACAGCAATAACGAGTGTCCCAATGCGTCTGCTGGGGTTGATACTGCTACTGTCAGGAAGTTACATCCTTCTAGGTACGATGAGGCTATGCCGTGGGTGTACCAAGAGGTGACGAAGGTTGTACCGGTTAACCAGCCGCCTAGTGCTAGGAAGGCGCAGGGGAACAGTAGTATCCCTGACCAACCTACGAATACGAAACGGTCTCGCTTTAACCAGTCGTCGAGAACGTCAAACCACCCCCGTCTTGCCGGGGCGCGTCCTACTGCGATGGTCATCGGACTAAAATCCTCTTTTTACTAAAATTGCAACTTTTTTGAGGAATTAACTTTTTTGTGACACTGACAGCAGCCATAGAGCTACTGGCATTATGAGAGTCTGTCTTATTAAGTCAGCATTTCTCACTTTGATATGTGGCACAAGAGTTTCCACTAGTAGGTTGTCCAGCTTGCGGAAACTTAATGATTCTTAATTTATCATATCAGTCCGGCTTTGTGCCCGATTTGCATTAAGAAATCTGGTATAAAGCACGAACCTACTAATTAATATCAATATCAGAAATTTTACAATCTGACACAACTTTTCTCAGAAAACTTAAAAAATTTCAATTTTTGGGCAATCTATCTAAATGATCAGACCAGTACTGTTCCAAGGAGCAGGCGCACTATAACGGCATACCACCCGTTACGAATGAAAGAAACACTCTTTCCCTATTCCCTGTTCCCTGTTCCCTGTTCCCTGTTCCCTGTTCCCTATTAGCTAAACTTGCAATACATCTGCTCTAATGGCAGACTTTGTAAAGGGAAGATATCACGCAGCAAGGTAGTTCTAATGACGGCATCAACAACCATTAACAGAGGTGAGTCGCCCAACGGCGATAAACAAACTTCAAATGTCTTACATCAGAAGGTTCTCGGTTCTCGTCGGTTTAGTAACTACTGGTGGGCAACTGTCGTTTCTTTAGGGGCTGCGGGCTTCTTGCTCGCTGGTATTTCCAGCTATCTCAAAATCAATTTACTCATAGTTTCCGACCCCACTCAACTGGTATTCGTCCCGCAAGGGTTGGTTATGGGTTTGTATGGTACAGCAGGCTTACTCCTAGCCTTATACCTATGGCTAACGATTTTATGGGATGTGGGAGGCGGATATAACGAGTTTAACCGAGAAAATGGCACCATTACAATTTTCCGGTGGGGATATCCTGGGAAAAACCGCCGTATTGAAATTAAATCTCGTACAGAAGATGTGCAATCTGTGCGAGTTGAGGTGAAAGAAGGTCTTAACCCTCGTCGCGAACTTTACCTGCGCGTTAAAGGTCGGCGAGACATTCCCCTAACACGGGTAGGTCAACCTTTATCTTTACAAGAGTTGGAAATTCAAGGTGCTGAGTTAGCTCGTTTTTTGGGTGTGCCCTTAGAAGGACTTTAGAGGCTAAGATACAGTGGTTGTGTCTGTAACTGGCAATGCGGTTAAAAATTCCCCAATTTTTAGTGGCTCTCATCATTGTCGGTGCGTTGATATTGGGGAGCTGTTCCACACAGCAAGGTGTTTCTAATTCTTCCCCAACATCCGCAGCGACCGAAGCAAGCAACAACTCAACCGCCGAGACAACGGCTAAAGAGGCAACCACAGAGGCGATTTCTGTATCTGAAAGTACAAACGAGAGTATTCCTGGAATGAAAGATTTACCACGACTCGAAGGAAAAGCAACGGTGGTTATGACCGTTAAAGGTTCACCTATTACCATCGAAGTAGACGGTACTAATGCCCCAATCACCGCTGGTAACTTTGTTGATTTAGTCCAGAGGGGCGTGTACGATGGCTTAGTTTTCCATAGAGTTGTACGCCAACCCCAACCCTTTGTGGTTCAAGGAGGCGATCCCCAAAGTAAAAACCCGAAAGTTCCAGCAAGTCAGTTGGGAACAGGAAGTTTTACTGACCCAAAAACTGGAAAAATTCGCTACATACCCTTAGAAATTAAGCCAAAAGGCTCAGATGAGCCAATTTACAGCAAAACACTCAAGACGGCTGGTACAGATAAGCCGCCTGTATTACAACACAAGCAGGGTGCAGTCGCAATGGCGCGATCGCAAATGCCAGACTCTGCTTCCTCACAGTTTTACTTCGCTTTAGCAGATTTGGGTTTCCTAGATGGTGACTATGCTGTTTTTGGCTATGTGACCAAGGGTATGGATGTTGTCAACAAGATTCAGCAGGGCGATCGCATTGACTCTGCCAAAATCACATCTGGTGGAGAAAACCTGAAAAACGCTGGACAGTAGGGAATAGAAATGAGGGAGTGAGGGAGTGAGGGAGTGAGCTCTAAATCTCGAAAACTATGCGCGGAAGGCTAAGCCGTGCACGGCAGTCGCTACAACGGGGGGAACCCCCGCAACGCGCTGCCTCCTGAACACTGACGGATAACCGCTCCCATGCTCCGGTTGAAGTTCAATTAAACCCGATTGACATATGTTGTCTAAGGTTTGAATAGCAGGTAAGAAACTCTGTTATTCGGAGGAAGAAGAACCAATGAACATCAGCTCCTGTTCTCCCTTTCTCCCTACTCCCTTTCTCCCTTTCTTCCTTTCTCCCAAAAATGGTCGCAGTTGTTGTCACTGGTATTGGTTTAGTTTCCGCTTTAGGCAAAAATTTAGAGGACAGTTGGCAAAAGTTAATAGCAGGTGAATCTGGAATTAGATACCATCAACCATTTCCAGAACTCGAACCACGTCCCTTAGGAATGATTTGGGAACAACCAGCACAGATGAGAATGCTGACTCAGTTGGTTGTGACATCTGCTTTGAAAGATGCAGGATTATGCTCACCTTTACCAGATTGTGGAGTTGTAATTGGTTCGAGTCGCAGCTATCAGGGATTATGGGAGCAGATGGCGCGACAGATGCACACAAGAGTAGGGGAGCTCTTGAGCAGGGGAGCAGGGAGAAAAGGAGAGGAAGAGCTAATCTCCATTGGTTCTTCTTCCCCCCAGCACCCCGCTAAGAGCCCCGTTTCCTCTTCTTACCTCACTCCCTCACTCTCCCCCTCTTCTAAGATGGGTTGGTTAGATACTTTACCTCATATGAATGCTATTGCAGCAGCACGGCAAATCGGTGCTTGTGGAGTTGTTTTGGCACCAATGGCGGCTTGTGCGACTGGAATTTGGGCGATCGCACAAGCTGCTTATCTTATCCAAACTGGGCAATGTCAGCGAGTGATTGCTGGTGCAGTGGAAACACCGATTACACCCCTTACCATAGCTGGATTTCAGCAAATGGGAGCCTTAGCGAAAACAGGAGCAAATCCATTCGATATTCGTCGGGAAGGCTTGGTTTTGGGAGAAGGAGGCGCAGTCTTTGTTCTAGAATCAGCAGAGTTGGCACAGCAGCGTCAGGCAAAAGTATATGGACAAATTCTTGGTTTTGGCTTGACAGCAGACGCCTATCATGCAAACGTGCCAGAACCAGAAGCTAGGAGTGCGATCGCCGCAGTGAAACAATGTCTAAACCGCAGTCACCTGAGTGCAAATGATATTGATTACATTCATGCTCATGGTACCGCTACGCAACTCAATGACTCTCTAGAAAGCTTTTTGATACAAAAGTTATTTTTTCAAGGTGTGGCAGTCAGTTCTACAAAAGGAGCCACAGGTCATACATTAGGAGCCTCAGGAGCTTTGGGTGTTGCTTTTTCACTGATGGCGCTAGAGCAACAGTTTTTACCACCTTGTGTTGGTTTGAGACACCCGGAATTTGATTTAGATTTGGTGAGGGAGTCGCGTCAAAGTAAAATTCAGCGCGTATTGTGTTTTAGCTTTGGCTTTGGAGGACAGAATGCAGTGATAGCTTTGAGTCAGTATTCTTAGAACGCACATGCCCAGATGCGTTATGCACTTGGGTTTGTGTCAATAAGTTATATGTCAATTGTTTTCTGTATTTATAGATACTTAATTAATGATTTCACAGTATCTATCTGGAGACAGATTTTTTTTATTTTGCTCTGATGAGAGCATAATGAGAGAAGGTACTATTTCTTATCAGTTTTCAGTTAATCTAATAAGACTTTTAATAAAGTGACTCGCCATAAAATTTTCAACCATGACATTATGGTCTGCACCCATGAGTCTGTAGAAGGTAATTACCTCTATTGTAGTAGGGTGCTAGGTTTGACTGAACCAGAGGATATTATTCAGTTGCACCCAGATTTGAAGTCGCAATGGAATGTTATTACCGAACACTATGAACGGATAGGTTTAAGCTATAGCAAAAATGTTATCTGGGATGTCGCGCTGAGAGTTTTGGAAGACTATCCTAACTATGACGTTTCCCTTTTCTTCTTCGGCAATGCGACAAGCAAAGCTGGTTGTGATGAAGATTGGTTTCACCAGGTAGATTCCGACTGGTTGAACGTAGTTAAATTTATCAACTCCAAAAACAACTTTATACAGCTTGCACAAGAACTTGGAGTCAGTGTTCCTGTAACGTCTTATTTTGAAAACAAGACTGGTATCAAAGACTTATCTAAGTTTCTTTACCCGTGCTATTTTAAAGCTGCGATTTCTGTTAATGGTGTTGGAATTCACCGATGTGAAAATCAACAACAACTTTCCGAAATTCTAAAAAGATTTCCAGATGAAATACCTTTGCAAATTCAAGAGGAAATCGCAGCTTCCTCTTTTTTAAATGTGCAATACTATGTTGAAGCTTCAAAGCTACAACGTCTCGCCATAACTTCTCAAATACTCGATGGTTGCGTCCATATTGGCAATTGCTATCCCAGTAAGCACCAACCATGGGAAACTGTTGAACCAATAGCTGAGTGGATGGTGCAACGTGGGATGAAAGAGATATTTGCCTTTGATGTTGCAGTCGTGGAAGATGCAACACACGGCGAAACGCGTTATCTAGCAATCGAGTGCAATCCACGCTTTAATGGCGCATCATATCCCACAGGTATTGCTAAGAAGCTTAATATCCCTAGTTGGAACTGCGAAAACTTTAGGACGCAATATCGCTCACTTGAAAAGCTTGATCTCAGTGATATTGAGTTCAACCCTCAAACCAATACAGGTGTTGTGATAGTCAACTGGGGCACTATTCTAGTTGGAAAAATCAGTATCTTGATTGCTGGAGGTGTCCAAGAGCAGAATGAACTCAGAACCATATTAAAAGAGCGATTGTGAAAGGCTGAGATACTCTGCTGATTATCCCTACACATTTGAATGCAAATGCTCTTGAAAGTAATTCCTAGTAGAATCTGCTTATACATTAAGCCAACAAACTTCAACTTCAAACCTCCTACGCAGGTACAGAAAACTTAGTGGTGATAGTTTTAGCTTCCCTCATATTCGTTTTAGACGTTCGGTTGGAAGGATTCACACTCGCCACGCTCCCATTACGAAAAAATCGATATGATATGTAAAAGTAGATAAATCTTAAAAATAGTTTATCAATGCTGGTTTCCTCCTCTGCCTTGTCACAGGTCAAAAACTCAGTCAGGGAAAAGGTTTTTTTGGGTTATGAACCTACTCCTGAGTTACTGGGAATTCTTAGTGTTTATTTTGTTCAAGGCATTTTAGGGTTGGCGCGTCTTGCTGTCAGCTTTTTCTTGAAAGATGAACTCTTGCTCACTCCAGCTCAAGTTGCAGCTTTATTCGGCGTAGTTTTTCTACCTTGGACACTTAAACCACTGTTTGGTTTTCTCTCCGATGGCTTGCCTATATTCGGGTACCGACGGCGTCCATACCTAGTTATTTCTGGGATACTGGGAGCTATTTCTTGGATAAGTCTGGCAACAATAGTTCACACACCTATAGGTGCTGGGATAGCGATCACACTTAATTCTCTCTCTGTTGCCGTCAGTGATGTGATTGTAGACTCATTGGTTGTCCAAAGAGTAAGAGCTGAGTCACAAGCAAAAGCAGGTTCTCTCCAATCGCTGTGTTGGGGTACTTCAGCGTTAGGAGGGTTAATAACAGCTTACCTCAGCGGTATACTCTTAGAGTATTTCACCACTCGCACTATCTTTTGGATTACTGCTTCATTCCCGCTTCTGGTGTCTGCTGCGGCTTGGTTAATTGCTGAGTCACCTGTGAGCAAAGACGCAAGCGGGGATGATTCAAATGTCGTATCAATTAGGCATCAACTGCAACTACTACGTGCAGCCGTTAGTCAAAAAGTCATTTGGTTACCAACAGCATTTATCTTCCTTTTGCAGGCTACACCAACAGCTGAATCAGCTTTTTTCTTCTTCACAACCAACGAACTGCACTTTGAACCAGAATTTCTGGGACGAGTACACTTGGTGACAAGCATTGCTTTGCTTGTTGGTGTTTGGATTTTTCAACGCTTTCTTAAAACTGTTCCTTTTCGCGTCATTTTTGCTTGGAGTACTGTCCTCTCAGCAGTATTAGGAATGACAACGCTGGTATTGGTGACTCATACTAACCGTGCTTTAGGCATAGATGATCACTGGTTCAGTCTTGGTGATAGCTTTATTTTGTCTGTGATGGGGCGAATAGCTTTTCTGCCAGTTATGGTATTAGCGGCGAGGCTTTGTCCCCCTGGAATAGAAGCTACTTTATTTGCCCTGTTAGTGTCGGTGCACAACTTGGGAGGACTAGTTTCACAGCAATTCGGGGCAGTGCTGATGTATTGGCTGGGAATTACCGAAACTAATTTTAATGCTTTGTGGGTGTTGGTTATTATTGCTAACCTCAGCAGACTCCTACCATTGCTATTCATCAACTGGCTCCCTGCTGCTGACTCTCAAACTGAAACATCAACTTTGGAATCAGCTTCAACAAACAGTGGAGAAGAACCATTTTTACCTGAATTCATGTCTGAGTTGATCGTGCAAGAACCAGAATCTGAACCAGTTGAATAGCAACAGACTAATTAGTCGTGACTCATTTTTTTGAAAAAGTCACAATTAACCATTCTCCATTCCTAATCTAAAATCCAAAATTTACAATTCAAAATTTCAAATCCAGAATTGACATGCAAACTTTTCAAGTTTACGAACAAGGATCTACAGTTCCAGAAAAATCCTATAATCGCGGGGATTGGCAGAGAGGATATGAATCCCTAGAGAAAGAATTTGATTATTGGATTGATGATGTAGAAGGAGAAATTCCGCAGGAACTGCAAGGTACGCTGTTTAGAAATGGTCCTGGTTTGTTAGATATCAAAGGGCAACGGATTCATCACCCATTTGATGGAGATGGCATGATTAGCCGTATCACCTTCTCGAATGGTCGTGCTCACTTCCGCAACCGCTTTGTCCGCACTCAAGAGTATTTGGAAGAGCAAAAAGCTGGCAAAATTCTCTATCGTGGTGTCTTTGGTACACAAAAACCCGGTGGTTGGTTGGCTAATGCTTTAAATTTCAAACTCAAAAATATTGCCAATACTAACGTGATTTATTGGGGCGGAAAACTGCTTGCACTGTGGGAAGCTGCTGAACCTTATCGTCTTGAACCATATACTTTGGAAACTTTGGGCAAAGAATACTTTAACGGTGTGTTGTCAGAAGGAGAAGCATTTTCTGCCCATCCCCGCGTTGACTTTAGTTGTGCTCAAGATAATGGTGCGCCAAGCCTTGTCAACTTTTCCATCAAGCCGGGATTATCCACCACGATTACTATTTTCGAGCTAAACACTGAGGGTAAGATTGTACGACAGCACGCCCATAGTGTTCCAGGATTTGCCTTTATCCACGATTTTGCCATTACCCCCAATTACTGTATATTCTTTCAAAATCCCGTCACCTTTAATCCCATACCTTTTGTATTGGGAATGCGTGGTGCAGGGGAGTGTATTAAGTTTCAGCCAGAACAACCCACTCGCCTGATCATCATTTCGCGTAACCCGAAACAAAAGGGAGTAAAAATTATAGAAACGCGAGCCGGCTTTGTCTTCCACCATGTCAATGCAATTGAGCGGGAAGATGAAATTGTTATTGACTCACTTTGCTACGAATCTCTCCCAGAAGTGCAACCGGAAAGCGATTTTCGACAAGTAGATTTTGATGCTCTCAAGCCAGGACAATTATGGCGTTTTCATCTTAATCTCAAGGATGAGACAGTGCACCGGGAGTTGCTGGTCAGTCGGTGTTGTGAATTTCCCACCTTACATCCGCAAAAGGTTGGTCGTCCATATCGTTATTTATACATGGGTGGCGCTCATGCAGAGTCTGGTAATGCTCCATTGCAAGCATTTATGAAAGTGGATTTGGAGTCAGGAAAACAACAACTTTGGAGCGCTGCACCGCATGGATTTGCTAGTGAACCTATTTTTGTTCCACGCACCCCCCATATCCCTGCTTCTCAAGGGGGGACAAAGGGGGGTGAAGATGATGGCTGGGTGCTGGCGTTGGTTTATGATTCCGAGTACCATCGCTCAGATGTGGTGATTTTAGATGCCAAAGATTTCCACAAAGAACCTATCGCCAGATTGCATCTTAAGCACCATGTTCCTTATGGGTTGCATGGAAGTTTTACTTCTGAGTGCTTTGTCTGATTTCTACGTATAGCTGGTAAATCATTGGGATTGGGGGAAAACCCCAATCTTAGTCACCATCTGCTAGAGAACCCGTCTACACAGTCAGCTTCTTTGTTGATAACTACCGATTACGCAATCAGTTTTTGGTATAGTTATCAATTATTTTAGCTAAGCCCGGTATCGCCTCCTCCACATGCTTCTTAGCTGAGTTGCGGAGTTTGCTATATACACCTCGCACGGTCTTATTGTTGCTTTTCTCAATCCTTGCGTCAGTAATGCTGAGTATTGCATCGGCTGAGCGATCGCGGTTCGCAATCAGGTGTTCCACCGGATCACCTGTGTGTACGCCCTCACTCCAAATAGGATCGAGTGCTGCGAAGGATTCTGGAAGTAACGTCGCAATGGCGCTAGCGCAATAAGTGGGCGCAAGCCCCTTTACAGCAGTGTAGCCGGCTTTCATCGCCAAACCAGAAACCCCTTGCATCGAAGCAACTTGCACGTCTAGCAACTTCGTGCAGTCAGCCACGACTGTATCTTTCTTAATCGGATCTGACAGACCGTCGCTTAGTCCCATTTCAATTCTCCTTAAAGTCATCGCACCTAATTTCTATTCAATTAATTATCCTAACAAGCAGGAAATTACGGAAAATGGTATGATAATTTAGAGAATTTTCATAAAATTTTCAATTAAGTTCATAAATTCTTTAAGAAAAATTTGACACGAAAAGGTGAGTCACTCGCTTCGCTCAAATTCAAAATTCAAAATTCAAAATTCAAAATTAATTGTGTAATCGCTTGTACTCACCAGCAGTTAGAA
>NZ_QMEB01000329.1:0-1465 GCF_012912135.1 Brasilonema bromeliae SPC951
CATGCGCGATTTTCACAAATCAAATAGGATTGCTATATTGCTTGTCAAATACTTTCCAACGCCGCTTATGAAAGGAGTTATATGAAGTCCGGTTAATTAGTTATGATTCCCACAGTCATTGCACCCCACCCCCAACCCCTCCCCGCAGGCGGGGAGGGGAGACAAAGCACAGCTTTGGCGGGGTGGGGTTCAGAGGGTTTAATAAGTAATCAAACGGACATCATATTAATATTAATTATTTTGACAAAAATGTAGTCATTGAGGTAAAGTAATAGATTGTGTGTCTAACTCCTGCTCGGATCAGGTAAAGGCAATACGAAAGCTGGAAAGCTGTCTTAACGAGCATACAGTCCAGCTACCTGTACGGCAACCTCAAGGACAATTTTATGACCTACGCAATTATTGAAACCGGCGGCAAGCAGGTAAAAGTCGAAGCTGGTCGTTTTTACGACATTGAACTGCTTTGTGTTGAACCAGACGAGAAAGTTACCATAGATAAAGTACTGCTAGTGCAGCACAACGGCGAAGTCACCATAGGACAGCCGCTTGTGGGAGGAGCAAAGGTGGAAGGCACGGTGATGCGGCATCTAAGAGGTCGCAAAGTCCTGGTTTATAAGATGAAACCAAAAAAGAAAACTCGTAAAAAACGGGGTCATCGCCAGGAAATCACTAGATTATTGATTAATTCAATTAGCCTCGACGGTTCGGTGCTTGCTTCAGAAGAAAACGCAATCAGCGTCACACCAGAAGCCTCGGTGACGACAGTTCCAGCTGCAACGACTGAAACTCCAGAGACTGTCGATGTTGTGGCAGAACCAGTTGCAGAGAATTCACCTGCAGAAGAAACTCCTGCTGAATAATAGATAGAAGTAAAGGATACAAGAGGAAAGTATGGCTCATAAGAAAGGAACAGGTAGTACACGCAACGGTCGTGATTCTAACGCTCAAAGACTCGGTGTCAAGCGCTACGGTAGTGAAGTTGTTCGGGCGGGAAATATCTTAGTACGTCAACGCGGTACTAAATTTCATCCTGGTAACAACGTCGGTATTGGCAAAGATGACACTCTGTTTGCTCTCGTTGACGGCGTAGTCACATTTGAACGCAAGGGCAAAACCCGTAAAAAGGTTAGCGTTTATCCAGTTGCAGCGCCAGAGGCTGCAGTTGCAAGTTAGTCATTAGTTAAACCCAAGAGTCCATAGCGACTATGGACTCTTGAGTTTAGATCAACTTATGAACCAGCGCACCTAAGGCTAAACCCATCAAAGACAAGATAGACAACAAGCAAAAAGTTTGTCCTTCATTGAAGCCAGCTGTTTGAAAGTCTATCCTTGCCAATACAGCCGCAGCAGCCATTAGTAAGATATCAAGAAATAGTCGGAACCTGGCGATCATTAAAAAAAACAAGAAAGCCGCTAAAACGCTAAAACCAAAAGACCTAAGATTTGATTTGAATAAGAAAAAAGA
>NZ_QMEB01000329.1:1475-5357 GCF_012912135.1 Brasilonema bromeliae SPC951
AAGAAAAGTCTGCAAGCCTGATCCAGGAAATCGTTAAACCTCCCGTGAGAAGTAAAATGGCAATCACAGCCAAGATCCACATATACCAAGGAGTGTATATTTTAGATATTAACCACCCAGTGGCCGTGTAAGCAAGCACTAGTAATGCTAGGGAAAAGAAAGGCGGTCTTTTCGAGATTGACATTGGTTGTTCCCAACATAAGAATAAGCTATAATTTCACAACTATCTAAAGCATATACGTACTGCTTTGTCGCAAAGCATGAATCGCGACACTATAAGCCGTGAGAAGAAGGTCAATTTAGTTGAGAGATAATGGCTTGAATAGCTTAAACTATAAATCTATTATCATATTTTTTCTACCTTCTATCAAGAGGCTGTTATCCTTTCCATAAGGAAAGCAAGGTCAGTTTGCCAAAAATTCCCGGACAAAGTATTAAATATTTTCTTAAACATTTGTAAACTATTACCAGCTAAGTAGCTGCGTATCATGTCTTGTTAAGGGATTATCATGAGACAACTTGTTATCGCTCAGCGTGTATGCCTGACTGGTCATATCTTGGCAAAGGCTTTTGGACTAATAGGCATTCTATTGGTCATACCTAATGCCGAAATCATTTTGAACTCAGGAGAGGTTGGACAACAAGCCATGCAGTTGAGTATGGCTGATGGTGGTGTGGTAGATATTGTTTTGGGGACAATGGCCGTCTCTATTTATGCATATCGAATATTGGGATGGCGCACTTGGCTGGCGTTTATGGTACCAGCTGTATTGATATCGGTGGGCAGTGAATTACTGGGAACTAGCACTGGATTTCCCTTCGGATACTACAGTTACTTGAGTGGCTTAGGATATAAGATTGCGGGACTTGTACCATTTACAATTCCCTTATCCTGGTTTTATGTGGGTTTGTCTGCTTACCTCATTGCTCGTAGTGGTCTAAGGGTAGCTCAAAATCCCAGTTTAGTGCGCCAAGTGGGTGCTGTAGCGCTGGGTGCTTTGCTCTTTACCTGCTGGGACTTTGCATTGGAACCAGCCATGAGTCAAACATCTCTCCCCTTTTGGTTTTGGGAGAATTCAGGTGAATTTTTTGGAACACCGTATCAAAATTATGCGGGTTGGTTTGCCACTAGCGCCCTGTTTATTAGTGTGGCAGCATTGCTGTGGAAAAACACACCGATAAAATTGGAGCGATCGCAACTCAATGTGCCCTTAGTCGTTTATCTCAGCAATTTTGCCTTCGCCGCCGGACTGAGTTTAGCTGCTGGATTTGCTATCCCAGTTTCATTAGGCTTTGTCCTGGGCGTAGTTCCTGCTGTAGTACTTTGGTGGAGTTCAAAAGCTGCATCTGCTCATGTTGCTGTTGCACCAACAACCACTGAAGTGACGACTGTAGCAAACGTCAAAGTTGCTGTTAAGTAAAGCTTTGATTTCCATTGCCAGGTATTTTGCTGTGCTAGACGTGTTGACGATCGCAAGTGCTCTTTGTTTCTTTTTACTGCTCATCCAACTAAGCGCAACAGCAATTTTGCTGTCGCGCCTCTTAAAAGGACCTAGCCGCCATCCTCCCATTACACCCCAAGATCCTACACCAGAACTTTTGGGGTGTGTGAGTGTTGTCATTCCTACCTTAAATGAAGCTCTTCGTATTGCTCCCTTGCTAGACGGGATCTCTCACCAAAGCTATGAAGTCCGAGAAATGATCATTGTAGATAGCAAGTCTAGTGATGGCACACCTGAGTTAGTAAAAACCGCACAGCAGAAAGATCCTCGCTTTCGCCTGATGACGGATGATCCCTTACCAACTGGTTGGGTGGGGCGTCCTTGGGCATTGCATTACGGCTTTTTGCATACCTCAGAGGCGAGTGAGTGGTTTCTGGGTATGGATGCTGATACACAACCATCACCTGGTTTGGTTGCGGGTTTGGTGAAGACAGCAGAAACTCAAGGCTATGACTTGGTTTCTCTCTCACCCCAGTTCATTCTCAAATATCCAGGAGAGTGCTGGCTACAACCAGCTTTGTTGATGACTCTGCTTTACCGATTTAATCCTGCTGGTGTGAATGCGGAACAGTCAGAACGAGTGATGGCGAATGGACAATGCTATTTGTGCCGTCGCTCTGTTTTAGCAGCTGTGGGTGGATATACGAGTGCGAATGGTTCTTTTTGTGATGATGTGACTTTAGCACGGAACATCGCTGCCTCTGGGTATAAAGTTGGCTTTTTAGATGGGGCAAAAGTACTCAAGGTACGGATGTATGAGGGAGCAATGGAAACTTGGCAACAATGGGGGCGAAGCCTTGACTTGAAAGACGCTTCCTCCCGCGCTCAACTTTGGGGAGATTTATGGCTCCTCACAGCAGTTCAAGGTTTACCCCTTCTAGTCGTCTTCAGCTACCTCTTTTTTTCTCCCCCTTCCCTTGTCTGGTTGTCTCCCTCTCCCTCCCTGCTTCTAGTGGGACTCAATGTATTTCTAGTGGTGATTCGCTTTGCTATGCTTTTTGCGATCGCACCTTCCTACGATCGCAATCAAGCAAAAGGTGGTTGGTTGTTCTGGCTTTCGCCTTTGGCTGATCCAATCGCGGTGCTGCGGATTTTTCTATCTGCATTTCGTACCCCGATAGAGTGGCGAGGGCGCAAGTACAGTACCCAGTGATGAGTCCTGAGTCCTCATTGGTTAAGACTCAGTTTCACTCTCTACCTTATCGCCCCGTTCCAATTCCCAGAGAATTTGATTACCTTCACGCCGCACCCGCGAGACAAGCCAGTTTCGCCAGCGCCACTCGTCTCCACGACTGGTAACAGCGCTGGCGTGAACATCCATCAAGTCTGCTAGTTCAGAACTTGTGATCAGGTAACCTTTTTCGGCAATTTCGTCCGCAATGCGGAGAGTTTCCACCAAGTTGCGGAGTTGTGTTACCCTGATTTCTCGGGGTAATTCCTCATTTGCTGAACTAGGAGAGTGGGTTTGTGGTTCCATATTGGTTATATCTGTTGCAAGAGTAATGATTTCTTGTTTCTTTGTGTTAATTATTGTAGAATTTGTTTCCGAATCAGATACTCTTGATACACTTAGACCGTTCTTTTGTTCCAAGAGAAAGTCTTGTTGTTGCAGGGACAAGGTTTTGCCATTGGCAAAGGCGCGGGCGATCGCATCACAGCGTTCGTTACCAATGTTACCTGCATGACCCCGCACATGCTCCCACCTGACCCGTGGACTATTAAGATCGTCTAAGATTTCCAAGAGGTCTTGGTTCAGCACAGGATTTCCATCTGACTTTTTCCAGCCTTTCCTTTTCCAGCTTTTCACCCATTTTGTCACGCAGTTTATGAGATATTCGCTGTCGGTGTGGAGGGTGATGGCTTCGTTTTGTCCTGAGTCTTTTAAAAATTGGAGGGCGGCGATCGCAGCTTGCATCTCCATTTTATTGTTTGTCGTTCGGGCAGATGCACCCCCCATTTCGTGAATAGAACCATCACTGAAATAGACAACAACACCCCAACCGCCAGGACCAGGGTTGCCTGTGCAAGCACCATCAGTGTATATACTTTTGATTGTGGAAACTAAAGACATAGTTAAGAATAGAAAAGCGGCAAAAAGCTAACGATGCAAAGATATCAGTTGCGAAAAATCACAGAAAGTATTAAGGTTAGCACAAAAACAGTTCCGCAAATATCGCATCTCATTTCTATCAGCCCTTTTTCCTAACCAACTGCGTATTCTTTAAACTGCCGCAGAAATGCTGAATCAAACCAATTACAATAGACTTCGTGGCAGTTGTAGGGAACTCTTAACGCTTAACAGGGAACGCTTAACAGGGAATAGGGAATTCTGAACGCTTAACTCTTAACAGAACCTCGTAAAATCTCACTTTTGCAAGAG
>NZ_QMEB01000016.1 GCF_012912135.1 Brasilonema bromeliae SPC951
TCCGGGTTCGCCAGTCGCCTGCGGAGGGAAACCCTCCCGCAGCGCTGGTCTCACCGCTGTGAACTATCGTCCCTAACTCATTGTCCAGTAATTTACCACTCCTGCGACAAGATGTAGAGGAGGCAGTGGGTTGCGGTGAGGCAGTGTCGTGCAGGGGGTTCCCTTCGTGCATGCAAACCGCCGTGATGTGTGGATTTAGCCCAGTTTCCCCTCGTCTGGGTTTTCATCAGAAAACCCCAATCTCACACTCAAATAAAAGTCAAACAGTCTTGTCGCTTTTTTCAAGAGATACAAGAAAAAGTGCGTTGTCAAAATCGGTTTTGCTTTTTGACTTCCCGTTATTATACAACTTTTAATGGTTATCCTGATAGTTTTTTTGTAACCGATTTTTAATTTTTTAACTATATAATAAGTTCTTCTAACATCAAGACCGCCTCAGTTCAATTCTGAACTGAGGCGGTCTAATTTCGAGACGATATTACTATTTGCTTCTGATTTTATTGATAATTACACCTGTTGCTGCACCTGTTGCTGCACTGCCAAAGGTACCTCTACCACCGTTAGTAATACCATTAGTGGCTGCACCGGCGGCTGCACCTACTGCAGCATCTTGAATGATGCTGCGTTTCTCTCTTTCTCTATGAGTGCCTCTAAGACCATTAGCACCATTGATAGCAGCACCAGTACCAGCACCATTAATGGCGCCCTTTACCACGCTACGTCCTCTAATGAGGCCTGAGACTGCGCCAACACCGGCTCCAATTGCTGTATCCTCAAGGATTTTATCATCAGCAGACGCGGGTCGAGCTGGAATAAAACTAACACCAGTTAAAGTTGCAGCCAATAGGCTGGGCATAAATGCGCGTTTCAAAATTTTGTTCATAGAATCACCTTTTCAACTCATCAACCGACTAGATAAAAGTTGAAGTTGTTCCAGTTTTTACCTTTCCTCTAGTCTAGACAACAAAAAACTTTTTCTCCATGAAAATGCTTTCATGATTACCGTACCTTTTATTCAAAAAGCCTGAATCCACTCTTGGACAGAATATTCAGTCCAGATGCCATTTTGCCAATAAGGATCAGCTTCAACCAACTGGCGTACGATCGCTTCGTCTTCCGCTTCATAAATGCCAAAAACTTTAGTGACATCTGTCGTAGGACCAATAGTAACTAACACACCGGATTCTTTCTGTTTTGCTAGTCCATCTAGATGCGCTTGACGGTAAGGGGCGCGTTTTTCCAGAACGTCTTGGCAGTAACTTCCCCACATGACAAATTTCGGCATAATTTTACGCAATTCCAAATCTAAAAAATCAAAATTCAACAAAACAGGAACAAACAAGAGCAAAAAATTTCTTTAGTTTTCACTCTTGTTTCTTGTGGCTTAACTCCTCAAAGTTACGCCAAATTTCTCCGCTAGGGCTTCGCGGACTTTATTATGTACTGGTTCAACTTCGCTATCGGTGAGGGTGCGATCGCCTGTCCGATAAATCAAGCGAAATGCCAGACTCCGCTGTCCTTGGGGCACGTGTTCTCCGCGATATTCATCAAACAATTCTACAGACTCCAGTAATTCTTTACCTGCTTTGGTGATGACTTTTTCAATTTCGGCAACACTCACCTTAACAGGCGCAAAGAAAGCAATATCTCGGTCTGCGGCTGGATAAGTGGAGTAAGGGCGGAATTGTGGTACTAGGATTTTATCATCGTCCAGAGAATCCAAAAGCACATCTACATCCCACTGGAACACGTAGACTGAATCTGGTAAACCTTTTTCTTGGCGTAGTTGGGGATGCAATTGCCCAAACACACCAAGCCTATTACCTCCTAGCCATAGGGAAGCTGTGCGTCCTGGGTGCAAGCGGGAATCTCTGCAATCAGGTTGATATTCCACCTGCACTTCAAACTGTTTAAACACATTTTCTAAAATACCTTTGGCTTCAAACCAGGTCATAGGTTGCTGGCGATCGCTTCTTGTCCATTTGCTGGAGGAAATATCGCCTCCCATAATCCCAGCAATGGCGTCTGTTTCTTGCAAACCTTCTTCTTGCCAGAAAATTCGTCCAATTTCAAAGCCGTTCAGCGAACCATTACCCTGTTCCAGGTTGTATTGAAATGCATCAATTAATCCCGATATCAAGTCAGTTCGCAACGCCGAATATTCAACAAATAACGGATTTGCCAGGACAATTTGTCTATCTTCCCCAGGTTTTACCAAGGAATAGTGGATTAATTCTGTCAATCCTTCTGCTCGCAATAGTGCTCGTAACTTGCGAAGCAATTCTTGATCAACAGGCAAATAACCTGCTTCTGCCTTGTCTGGCAAGGTGTCATAAAAGCGATCATAGCCGTAGAGACGAGCAATTTCTTCAATTAAGTCTATTTCCCGTTCTAAGTCGCGGTAACGATAGGGAGGTACAGAAACCGTCCACCTGTTATCGGGTATGGAAGTGAGTTGACATCCCAATGCTGTGAGGATGCGTTCAACATCTTGGCTTTGGATTTCTCCTGTTTCCTCACCTAAATCGATCGGTCCGAGAACCTGGTTGACTCGATCCAAGCGTAATTCAATCGAACGCGACCAAGTTGAACGGTCAGGACGAGAATCATTAATTTCTTGATGTATGATCACTCCTCCAGACAGTTCGCGAAAGAGCGATAACGCACGACGAGTTGCGACTTCCAACTCAGCGCGGTTGACTCCTCGTTCGTATCTTCCAGAGGACTCGCTTCTTAAACCGACACTACGGGAAGAACGGCGAATTGCGACTGAATCAAATAGCGCTGCTTCTAAAACGAGGTTTTGAGTTCCATCATGGACTTCGGTTTCTTCACCACCCATAACTCCGGCGATCGCAACAGGTTTATCATTAGCGGTGATCAGCAAATTTTGTGTAGATAGAGTGCGAGTTTGTCCATCCAGAGTTTTGAGAGTTTCCCCTGCGTTGGCGAAGCGGACACCAATCGCGAGATTTTCACCTCCTGCAACAGATTGTAAACGCTTAGCGTCAAAAGCATGCAGCGGCTGTCCCCATTCCAACATCACATAGTTAGTAATATCCACGATATTATTGATGGGTCGCACTCCAGCAGCACGCAAGCGCTGTTGCAGCCACTCAGGTGATGGTGCAATTTTTACCTGGTCAATCACCGTGCCAATGTATGCTGGGCAAGCTTGTGTATCAGCGATTTTTAAATTAAGATTAAACCCACCTTGAGAAATCGAAACTTCACCTACTTGGGGAAGCGTTAGCTTTGCCCCTGTCAAGGCTGTGACTTCCCGCGCGATACCAACCATACATAAAGCATCAGCACGGTTAGCAGTCGCGGTGACATCTAAAATTACATCATCTAAACCTAACAGTGGACGTACATCGCTACCAAGTGCCAAGTTCTCTTGAGGAAAAATATGAATTCCGTCTACATCATTGGGCAAACCCAGTTCCTTGAGGGAACAAATCATCCCCTGTGATGGAACTCCTCGTAGTTTCGCGGGTTTGATTTTTAAATCGATGTTTGGTAAGTAGGTGCCTACAGTTGCTACAGGCACGTAAATATCTGCCCGGACATTGGAAGCACCACAAACGATATTTAAAGTTTCATCCGTACCGATATCGACTTGGCAAACACTTAACTTGTCGGCGTTGGGATGCGGTTGTCGTTCCAGCACTTTCCCCACAACAACGCCTGCAGCCCAAGTGCGGCGATCCTCAATATCTTCTACCTCAAACCCAGCAAGTGTCAGCGTTTCTGCTAGTTCTTCTGGGCTAAGTTTCAACTCCACTAGTTCTTGCAACCATTTGAGTGAGATACGCATAGTCTTGTGTTGCCTTGTCTGAAATCTAAGCTAAATCATAATGCACAGACTATTCTAGAACTATTCCACGAAGTTCCTCACGTCGAGTTGCAGCGAGCAAGATTTCATGAAAATTTTATTATCAGTAATTATCCGGATATGCTATTATAGGTTAGTATCCAAGCTTGATACTAACAGTAAATATTCCAAAACCTATAGAAAAATCATAAAGGGTTGACTATCTTTTTAGAAAGATAAGCCAAAGACATAATTCAAGAAACTTTAGTTAAGCTAAGGCGCGATTATTGAGTCTATAAAAGCAGGCCATTTCAAGTTTCATTCCTGATATGCAGCTGTATCACTTGTTGGACGGTAACTAGACTGTCGTTTTTTGACTATACAAATATGGTGGGCTTCGGTGTCTATTTCTTGCAACTTGGATACAATGCCCGCTTAATCACTAAATCGCTAAGCCAAATACGTAAATACAATTTTGAGTAAATCTGCACGAGTAAAAGGCTTAGTTAAATATCCAGAGGCTCCTACCAATCTTGCTTTGACTCGGTCTACAAGTCCCTTGTTTCCTGTTACCATAATGATGGGAGTTTTTTTGAACATTGAATTATTTCGGACAATTCGGCATAATTCATAACCATCCATCCCATCCATATTTAAATCCAGTAAAATCAGGTCTGGTTTGTACCTAATAATTGACATCACCGCTTTCAGTGGGTCATTGATTGTCACGACAGAAAAATTTTCATCTTCTAAAAAGCGGCTAATTTCTTTAAGGATGGTGGGACTATCATCTACAGAAATAATTTTGTAGACTTTTCGTGGAGTGACAGTATCAGAAGTTCCTGCTTCATGTTTCAGATTGTTGTTATTGGAGATTGTTGATTTCTGAATCTCTTTCTTCTCAGGAGAAACCGGAGTTTGTCGCTGTTGAGTCGCGACATGACTCGCAGAAATAGCAGAGTTATCCGAATATGTGGTGCGAGTTGACCCTACTTCTGAATCAACCAGTTTAGTATGAGTTGATCCCGTAACAGAACGAGAAGCTTGTATAAAATCTGTAAATGTCTTTGGTAATTTATCAAAGGGTGGATCTGGTTCATGCAATAGTATAGTGCCATTTAAAATATGAGGGTATAATGTTTTAGCTAGTTGAACTTCGTCTTGATTCATAATCACTGACAAATGTCGCAAACTAAAACCCTTCATCCACTCAGTTAACTGAGGCTCAATCCCTGATAAATTCTTTTGATGATCTGTGGTTTTCATTAACAAATATGGACGTTGATAGGGAGAAGAAATGTGGGGTCCCAATGAATGCCAATTCTGCAACTTTTGTTGGCAACGTTCCGCAATTTTTTCGACATCAAGCTTGCAAATAGTTGGAACTCGATAATCAGAATCTTTTAATGTAAAAGTCGCTTGTTTGGTTAAAAAATATGATTCCAGCACTTCTTTTACCAATTCTTGGATCAAGACTGCTGCTTGTGTAGAATGTAAATACCGTTCGCTCACTAACCAGCAGATAGCTTGATATTCAGGAGGTATTGGGGGAGGAATCAATTCCTCTGGATTATCACTGTGATGAACGACTGGTTGAGTGTTGGTGTCTGGTTCAAACATTAAACGTAATTGAACACGAACCTCACCAACGATGCTAGGAACATGATGGCTTAGGCGACGCAAATGACGTTCCAAGCGATCAAAAGGTTCAACTGAATGGGTAGCATATGTTATTTTTCCCTGCTCTAGATATATTGACCAGGAAATAGAACTGCTAAGCACTTGTAAACAAGTACTCTCAGAACAATTAGATAAATGTCTCAATAAGCTGAGAGGACGTAGTTTGGTAAATGTGCCAAAATTATTCATTTCTCTAAAGATTTTCTGTAAAAAAAGACCGATTGTTTAAATTTTCGAGTGATCGGTAATAATGGTATCTCTCTAACTTTGAGATTTCTTTATACAGAAATTTTCTCTGAATTTGGGTTTTATACATATATTACAAGCTTGAAAGGGATATTATAGCTAGTCTGTTACATTTTTTCGTAACATAACTAACAAAGGAGATTTTTCAACTTTTTTAAACAAAAAAGAACTTGCACTCCTCACCAACTCATGCGAGTGGGTGGGGAGTGAGGTGTCAGCTTCCCGACCAAATCTTTGAAAAAGTGGTTCCCAGTCAGTGGTAGCTCACAGGGGTCTTTTTAGAGTCAAGTTAGTCAACGAGCAATCGTGGGGCTTGACAAATAACCGAATCAAGGCTCACCTGACTTCAGACAAGATACATCCCAATCTCCCACTTATTGCATTCTGAGTTGTAGTTGCTGAATTTTGCATTCTCGTTCAATGTTAATTAGTTGAGCATTGGTACTAGAGGTGTTGTGATATGAGCCTTAAACTCGTGCGCTCTTAACCGCTAGCAACATAATTAAGAAACACCATCCCCCTGTTCAGAGTTAAGGCAAGAGAGTTAAGCGTGTTTCGTAAGGAATGATTTGATAAACTTTAATGAGTTATTTTCATCTAATATCCTACCTTTCTACATCGAATCTTTAAATTTCTATGTCAGCAAAGGTACTGACATATTGTATCGTATACGTATTACGTATAAAACTCGTTTTGATTGCAAAGAAGGTCATGCTGACTATTTGTTGGCTCAGCTTTACTCCAATCTGTCTCAAATAAAATTCCACAAAAAAATTGTCATGAATTTAGCAGCGGAATTTGGTTAAATAAATAGTAAACTGTTTGAACTCAAATAAATTGGATATGGTTTTATTGGTGCTATAAACTATATACTTTGAGGAAAAGGAAAGCTAAGCTTTGGACTTTAACATAACACAAAAAGTTATGCGGGATACATTAAAACTTGATGAAGTAGTGGAGTTTGCTGAAAATCCAGAACCTCGTTGTCCTTGTGTGCTTCTTCTAGATACATCTGGCTCAATGCAAGGTGTAGCATTAGATTCATTAAATCAGGGTTTACAGAGTTTCAAAGAAGAATTAATAAAAAATTCCCTAGCGGCAAGGAGGGTTGAAGTAGCAGTAGTTACTTTTGATAGTCATGTCAACGTAGTACAGGACTTTGTGACTGCTGACCAATTCAGTCCGCCGATGCTGACAGCACAGGGACTGACGAGTATGGGTGCTGGAATTCATAAAACCTTGGACATGATTCAAGAACGAAAAGCTCAATATCGTGCCAATGGTATTGCTTACTATCGTCCTTGGGTATTCATGATTACTGATGGTGAGCCACAAGGCGAGTTTGAAGATGTTGTAGAGCAAGCCACAAGGCGACTACAAGAAGATGAGGTGAGGAAGCGTGTGGCATTTTTCACTGTTGGAGTGGACAATGCGAATATGGCGCGCTTAACTCAAATAGCTGTACGTACACCCTTAAAACTCCAAGGACTCAATTTTGTTGAAATGTTTGTTTGGCTATCAGCCAGTATGTCAGCTGTTTCTCATTCCAAAGTAGACGAACAAGTGGCACTACCACCTATTGGTTGGGGTTCTGTTTAGTACAAGATGTGACAGAATGCTCAAACAAGAGCAGTAACTAAAAGATCATCTATGAACACTTCTAAACAAAGACCTCATTGGCGGGTAGTAGCTGCATCGGTATGTGGAACAAGTCATTTGAAGAACAAACAATTGTGTCAGGATGCTCACCATTGGCAAATTTTGCCAGATAATATCTTAGTTGTTGCGGCAGCAGATGGAGCAGGTAGTGCAAGCATGGGTAAGGTGGGAGCAATGATTGCTGTGGAAACAGCGATAGAAAACATATCTATCAAAAAATTCTCTCGACGAACACTAGTCGATGATAGTGCTGTGCGCTCACTTTTGACCGAGGCAATAATTGCTGCCAAGAAAGCGGTCGAGGAAGAGGCTGTCGCTTGCCAGAAGCAGTCATTGGATTTAGCAAGTACGCTGATTATTGCGTTAGCAACACCAGAATTTGTGGCAGTGGCACAAATCGGGGATGGTGTGGCAGTGGTAAGAGATTTTCAGGATAACCTCATTGCCCTGACCATACCTGACAGTGGTGAATATATCAACGAGACAGTTTTTTTGACCTCACCGACAGCCCTAGATGCTGTGCAACTGAGATTATGGCGTCAGGCAGTAGCCAATGTTGGTGTCCTCACAGATGGACTACAAATGCTTGCCATGAATATGGCTGTGGGAGTTCCTCATAAACCATTCTTTCTTCCACTATTTGACTTCGCAGCTAATGCTGATGACAAAACAGTGGCAAAAGAGCAGTTAGTGAGGTTTTTGCGTTCCGAGCGAATTACGCAACGTACAGATGATGACTTGACACTAATAATTGCTGCTTTAAGTGATTTATAAACTATGTCGCGAATTCGTTTGTCTGGAAGTGTATAAACTCATAGAGTATCTATAAAAATATATCATGCAGGTACTACGTTGTCTTCCCAACCAACAAATCAGTAATGTCAGCCTGACCGTAAGTTTAGGACGAGGCGGTGAGGCATGCATATACACAGTACCAACAGATGCTGGTTTAGTGGCCAAGGTTTACCACAAACCAACACCTGCCCAAGCTCGCAAACTGGAGGTCATGCTTGCCCACCCGCCGGACAACCCAACCGCCAGCTTGGGGCATATTTCCATAGCTTGGCCGATTGAATTGTTGCGATCGTCGAACGGAGCCCGTGAGGTGATAGGGTTTTTGATGCCGCGCATTCAAGGAATGCGTCCAATCATCGACTTTTACAATCCCAGAACTCGCCGCCAGCACTGTCCTTTATTCAACTATCAGTACTTAATTCGCACTGCTCGCAATCTCGCTTCAGCTTTTGCTGCGTTACACGAGCGTGGATACTGTGTCGGCGATGTGAACGAGTCCAATATCCTCGTCAGTGACATGGCATTGGTGACAATAGTAGACACCGATTCATTCCAAGTAAAAGACCCAGAAAATGGAGTTATTTACCGCTGTCATGTTGGGAAAGCAGAATTTACCCCACCAGAACTTCACAACAAAACCTTTGCTCAGTGCGATCGCAATTCTACTCATGACTTGTTTGGGTTAGGGGTAGTGATATTTCAATTGTTAATGGAAGGGACACACCCATTTTCTGGGATTTATCAAGGAGCAGGTGAACCTCCACCATATGAAGCACGTATTGTTAGTGGACATTTTACCTACAGTCAAAAGCGTCGCGTACCCTACGTTCCAACACCCATCGCACCTCCTTGGGATATTCTTCCTCCGGGTTTACAGGAACTGTTTATACGTTGTTTTGAGGATGGTCACAACAACCCGCAGATACGCCCCAATGCTCAAACTTGGCTCACAGCACTCGCCGATGCTGAAAACTCGCTCATCAGCTGCACTGTTAACCCCCAGCATCGCTATAGCAACCACTTGGACAAATGTCCTTGGTGCGAACGTACATTGCGATTGGGTGGACGTGATCCATTCCCATCTTTAAAGGCGATCGCAAACAAAGAACATTTACAACCGCGAGTACAAAAGAAAAAACGCCAAACTCAAGTTCCTCGTACACCCCAACCAACCATTCCATTCAACACTCATTATCGTAGTTCAGGCTTTTCCCAAAAAATTCCTTACTATAAACCTCAGAAAAAGCAGAATTTCTACCCTGTTGTTTTCTGCTTGCTTGGTCTCGTTGGTGCTTTGGGGTATTTGGATTTAATGGTTAAATTCACAAATCGCCCCTTTATTGCTCAAAATTCTTACGCTCAGCAAAATTTGATTTCTTTGCAACAGAATCAAAGTCACAAAAATCAAAATTTTGCTGATTACTACAAGCAAGGTCATGCTTCATACAAAGTGAAAGATTATCAACAAGCCATTGAAAGTTTCACTCAAGCAATACAAAAAGATCCAAAATACGCAAAAGCTTATGTAAATCGTGGAAATGCACACTATAACCTCAAAGAGTATGAAGCAGCACTTGCAGACTACAATCAAGCAATTGGCATCAATTCCACGGAAGTAAAAGCGTATGTCAATCGAGGAAATTCCCGCTATATGCTTGCCGAATATAGCACTGATCCAGACAAAGAATATAATCTAGCAATTGCAGACTATAACAATGCCCTGCGTCTTAATCCGAATGAAGTAGAAGCATACATCAGACGAGGTGTTGTTCGCTCACAAATGGCTAAATATAGTGGCGATTCTCAACAGGAATATAAAAAAGCAATTGCTGACTTCAACCAAGCACTAAGCCTGAATTCATCAAAAGCCGAAGCCTTTTTTCAGCGAGGTTTGGTACGTTATCAAGTAGCCCAATATAGCAGTGATTTTGAGCAAGAATATAAACACGCAATCGCGGACTTTAATCAGGCATTGAGTATCAATCCCAAACTGTCAAAAGTCTATTTAAAACGAGGTGTTGTCCGCTACGAACTTGCACAATATGGAGGTGGCAAATCTAGTCAGTATCATCAGCAAGCAGTTGATGATTTGCAGAAGGCTGCCAAAATATCTTTGGAACAAGAAGATATGGAGAATTACCAACAAGCATTAAGCAGCATCTGTGTTGTCGTCGAAAACAAATGCGATACTTTTTTGCAAACCACGACGAATACATCCCCAAAAAGCAACTAAGTACGGCGCTACCTCACCAAAGTTCTGATCTGAGGAAACCTCGGTTCAGACTTGTTTCAAAGTATGCTCTATGCCTATGGCTATTCCCCTGAGTTTTGCGGAGGGTTGCGCCAACAAAGCTGTTTATACTATTGATTATTTTTTGTGTTCTGAATGATGTAACAAGTTATTTATTACTCTTATGAAAGAGTAGGACTCGGTTATTTTATCTGGTGTTATCTTGCGTTTTTTAAAAACTTCTTAAGTGCTCTTATCTGTAGATTTCAGATATTTATAAAGCTTTTTCATTTTTTCATACTTAAGATAGGTTTATTTATATTGTCTTCATACTTAAGTGTAAATTTACGGCTAAATTATATACTGAGAAAATTAAAAAACAACTTTTTCTCTACTTAGCCCATGAAAAGTTGATGACTCATCTACCTAAAAACCTAGAGATAAGCTTATGAAAGCAGTGATTTTGGCTGGAGGTCTTGGTACACGTATAAGTGAAGAAACGAGCATCAAACCTAAGCCTATGGTGGAAATTGGTGGTAAGCCTATATTATGGCATATTATGAAAATTTATTCCACCTACGGCATTAATGAATTTATTATCTGCTGTGGTTACAAAGGCTACGTCATTAAGGAGTATTTTGCGAACTACTTCCTACATATGTCAGACGTAACCTTTGATATGCGATTTAACCAGATGAACGTGCATGCAGGTAAGGCAGAACCCTGGCGTGTCACCTTAGTAGATACAGGTGACAACACAATGACGGGTGGACGGTTGAAGCGAGTCAGAGAGCATATTGGTAATGAAACTTTTTGCTTCACCTACGGTGATGGTGTCAGTAATGTCAATGTTGAGGAGTTAATTAATTTTCACAAAAAACAAAATAATTTAGCAACAATGACAGCAGTTCAACCACCAGGACGCTTTGGTGCTATTGTTTTAGGACAAGAACAAACAAAAATCACTAGTTTTCGGGAAAAGCCAGAAGGAGATGGGGCCTGGATTAATGGTGGTTATTTTGTGTTAGAGCCAGAAGTCATCAATTTCATTAATGATGATTCCACTGTTTGGGAGCAGACACCATTAGAAAAGCTGGCAGAAATGGAACAGCTATCTGCTTACAAGCATAATGGCTTTTGGCAACCAATGGATACTTTACGAGATAAAAATTATCTCGAAGACTTGTGGAAGAATAATAAGGCTCCTTGGAAGGTATGGTGAGATAAAAGAAAGAGGTACATTCATTCTTCACTCATCGTTATTGATTTTTTACTTTTCATTCTTGATTCATATTTCTAGATTCCGGGAGCTAGAGTACTCATGTATGACTTCGCGATTATAGGTGGTGGAATTGTTGGTCTTTCCACCGCTATGGCTTTAGGTAAACGCTATCCCAATGCTCGTATTCTAGTTTTAGAAAAAGAGAGCAATTGGGCTTTTCACCAAACAGGTAATAATAGTGGCGTCATTCATTCTGGTATTTACTACAAGCCGGGTAGTTTCAAAGCTAAATTTTGCCGTGACGGTTGTCGTTCAATGGTGGAATTTTGCCAAGAACATGGAATTGAGCATGAAGTTTGCGGTAAGGTCATAGTTGCTACTGATGAAACAGAGTTACCTCGCCTAGAAAATCTTTACACGCGAGGTTTGGAAAATGGCATAGACGTTAAGAGAATGACTCCAGAGGAAGTCAAAGAAGTTGAACCTCATGTGAGTAGCGTTGGAGGAGTTCTAGTTTCTTCAACTGGTATTGCAAATTACAAGCAAGTTTGCCATAAATATGCTGAAATCATTAAACAGCAGGGAGGAGAACTGCGTCTCAATACCAAGGTTGAAAAAATAGTTATCAGTGGAAAACATCAGGTATTAGAAACAAACCGTGGTCCTTTTGAAACTCGCTTTGTGATCAATTGTGCTGGATTACATAGCGATCGCGTTGCCAAAATGGGCAAAACTGATCCGAAAGCAAAAATTGTTCCTTTCCGGGGAGAGTATTACGAACTCACACCAGAAAAACGCTATTTGGTCAAAGGCTTAATTTACCCAGTTCCCAATCCAGACTTTCCTTTCTTGGGTGTCCATTTTACGCGCATGATTGACAAGAGCGTACATGCTGGACCAAATGCAGTCTTGAGTCTTAAGCGCGAAGGCTATAACAAAACAGACTTTGACTTGCGTGATTTTGCAGAAGTCATGACTTATCCTGGTTTTTGGAAACTCGCAGCCAAACACGCTGACGAAGGAATCCAAGAAATTATTCGCTCCTTTAGTAAAGCAGCTTTCACTAGAAGTTTGCAAAAACTCATTCCCGAAGTTCAACAAGAAGATTTAGTTCCCACTCACGCGGGTGTTCGCGCCCAAGCACTGATGAATGATGGCAAACTGGTGGATGACTTTTTGATTGTTCAAGGTCAAAACTCCGTCCATGTTTGTAATGCCCATTCACCAGCAGCAACATCTTCCATAGAAATTGGCAAAGCAATTGTTGACAAAATTCCCCAACAGCCACATCTCAAAGCTGTAGTCACTCAACTCTAAAATATTTTGTTTGCCTGTGCTTGCTTAAGTTAATAGTGTTAAGAAAAAGCACAGGCATTGTGGCATTTGTCAATTTGCGAGAACATCTAATTTAAGGTTGTAATTAGTTGTCAGGGGAAAACTAATGTTCCTTAACTCAGATGTTCAGCCAATCGTTCTTGTGTGCGCTGCTGATAATAACTATGCCATGCCACTCACTGTCACAGTTCGTTCAGCAGTTGCCAATCTGAAAAAGAATCATCAGATAGCGTTATATGTTCTTGATGGAGGTATTACCGAAGCGAACAAACGCAGAATTAGTAAATCTTTTAACAAAGAACAGGTCAGTATTTCATGGATACAGCCAGATAATGCAGTCTTTGAAAACTTAGTCTTGACCAGACATTTAACACTGACTTGCTATTATCGGCTTCTGATTACCGAATATTTACCAAAAGAGTTTCACAAAGCCATTTACTTAGACACCGACATGGTAGTGACGGGAGATTTGGCAGAGTTATGGGCGATTGACATGGGAGATAACTATGCATTAGCAGTTCAAGACGATGTTGAATTGTACGTAGGAATGTCTGAAGGTTTAAAAAACTACCGTGAGGTGGGGATTAGTCCGGATGAGAAATATTTCAACTCCGGACTTTTAGTGATAAATCTTGACAAGTGGCGATCAGAGGATATTGGCAAAAAAGTCCTTGAATACATCAAACAAAATAGAGAATACGTACGCAATGATCAGGATGGATTAAACGCAGTTCTTGCTGGGAAATGGGGAGAACTTCACCCAAAATGGAATCAAATGCCCAAAATACATGAATATTCATCCTGGAAAGACAGCCCCTTCACGGAGGATATTTATAACGAACTGCAGCACAACCCTTGCATCATTCACTTTACGAACTCTCCCAAACCCTGGTATGCAGGATTGCGAGAAGAATGTAAACATCCTAAAAAACATTTGTTCTTCCAATATCTTGACATGACAGACTGGTCAGGATGGCGAGACACCATTTGGAGACGCTTTTGGAGAAAATTTATGAAAGTAACATCGTTGACTACTTCAAAACTTTAAACATGCTGTGTTACGGTGCATAACATATACACAAAAGGTGAGTAAAGGCAAGAATTTCTGTAGTCATGAATCCATGATGATGAAAGTGCCTAAACCATCCTACAGAGAATGATGCACCGTACTTCACCAAGGTAATTTGTTTACCACATGAAATTAAACTTGAATAGGAATCAAAAACAATGAGAATTCTAGTCACTGGTACTGAAGGTTATCTTGGTAGTTTATTACCTCCGTTGTTAATTGAACGGGGACATGAAGTTATCGGAGTAGATACTGGTTATTACAAAGTAGGTTGGTTGTACAACGGTACTGAGATAACAGCCAAAACTCTCAATAAAGATATTCGCCACATCACCCCGGAGGATGTGCAAGGTGTTGATGCGATCGTTCACATGGCTGATCTATCAAATGATCCCACTGGACAACTTGCACCGCATATCACTTACGAAATTAATCATAAAGGCTCAGTTCGTCTTGCCAAATTGGCAAAAGAAGCTGGTGTGCGTCGCTTTGTGTATATGTCCTCATGTAGTGTCTATGGTGTTGCTACTGAAGGTGATGTCACAGAAGAATCTCCTGTCAATCCCCAAACCGCCTATGCAGAATGTAAGACAATGGTAGAGCGAGATGTCAAGCCACTAGCAGATGATGACTTCTCTCCTACCTTTATGCGGAACGCCACTGCTTTTGGTGCTTCCCCCAGAATGCGCTTTGATATTGTTTTGAACAATTTGGCAGGTTTGGCATGGACAACCAAAGAAATTAAGATGACTAGTGATGGTACGCCTTGGCGTCCATTAGTTCACGCACTGGATATTTGCAAAGCAATTGTTTGCGCAGTGGAAGCACCTCGTGATATTGTACATAACCAAGTTTTTAACGTGGGAGATACAGCAAATAATTATCGAGTCAAAGAAGTTGCCGAAATTGTTGCTCAAGTTTTCCCAGATTGTAAATTGAGCTTTGGCACTCAAGGTGCAGACAATCGCAGTTATCGCGTCTCTTTTGAAAAAATTAATACCGTTCTACCCGGCTTTAAGTGTGATTGGAATGCTCAACGAGGAGCACAACAGTTGTATGATTTGTTCTCGCAAATTGATATGACTGAAGAAGTTTTCTTATCTAGAGGCTTCACTCGCTTAAAGCAATTAGAATATCTCATCCGTACACAACAAATTGACAAAGATTTCTTCTGGAGTCAGAAGTAATTATCTTGAATTGATAAGCAAAAAAAGTGATTTCAATAATTACGAATTAAAAAAAAATGATTCGGAATTGTTGAAATCATCAATGTATCATAGTATGGTAATGAAATAAGGCAAAAAAATAAGATATTCAAATGAATTAAATAGAAAATAAATATGTATGTTTTAAAACTTTAACTGTTTTTGTGAGGAGTTTTGAGAAGCTAAGATTAGCTGTTATAGCAGTAGTATGATTATCATACCTGATTTCTGTATATTCCTGAAGCCTTAAGTCTTCTTCTCATTTTTATTCCTTCGCTTATTCAAATCAAAAGTCATAATAACATATGCAAAATCCACAACAACTCAATCCACATGAAACACAACCTGATGTACAGTCCACCATGAATAAACTACTCACTATCGCTATTCCGACTTACAACCGCGCCCAACTACTTGATAAGCAACTAGCATGGGTTGCTCAAGCGATCATTGGTTTGGAATCTGAATGTGAAATTTTTGTTTCAGATAATTGTTCAACTGATAATACTCAAGAGGTGATTAAAAAGTGGCAAACAAATCTCAGCCACATCACATTTAAATCTAGCCGAAATGCAGAAAATATTGGTGTCATGCGGAATATCATTCATTGCTTAAAGTCCGCAACGACCAAATATGTTTGGACAATTGGTGATGATGATCCCATTCAGGATAGAGCAGTTGCTTATGTCATCAACAAACTCAAAAAATATGAAGATTTATCATTATTGTTCCTTAACTTTTCTGGTCGTAATCAAAAAACTGGGGAACCTGTACACCCACCCACAATAGTAGGTAACCGTTGGTTTGATGTTGATAGTGAAGATGGAAGCGGTGACCCAAAAGCTATCTTTGAACATTGTTTTTCAAAAAGTGTTGGCGCAGTCATCTTTCTCACGGCTTCGATCTATCGTACTGACTTAGTACAACGCGCTCTTCAAATTTGGTCAGAAGCTGAGAATAACTGGATATCATTAGCATACTTGGCTGGGTATTGCGCTGCTAATGGCAGGATAATTGTTACTAAAGATATCTATATGGAATGTATTGTTGGTGTGAGTTATTGGCAAAAAGATCCACAATCGGCACTATTAATGCAATACAAGCACTTACCGGAAGTTGTCACGAAATTGGAGGAAAACGGATACTCTAGACAATTTTACCGTAGGATGATGTTCCAGAGTTTCAAAGAAGCTAATTTGAAAGTTTTCTTAGGTGCTTTGAGAAGATGGCCTATGTTCACTATTAAAACAATAGTTCCCTTTTTGACTTTAGTCGGTCTGTCTGTTTTTGACGCAGTTCCTACTAAAGAATTCAAAATGGCACAAACAACGGAACCATTCACTCAAAATTGACGAAAATAAGACTTGTGAGCCAGCGCGGTCTTGGGGGTTTCCCCCATGAGCGACTGGCGAACCCCGAAGGGGTAATCAATCAATTGAACAAGGTAGTTATTCTATGTTTAACAGTACTATCAACAAAATATCTCAGTTGACATCTGAGTTAGGTTACAGAGCAGCACTCCTAAACCATGCAAGGAAATTGCCTGCTTTGGAAGAAAGCGATCGCGTGATTGTCGATACCCTCAAACGCGATGGAGTTTATGTGACAACACTCGAAAAGTTGGGACTTGGCTCTACATCTGCTCTTCTCAAAGCATCTTACAATCAACTATCTAGAATGACAGATGCAAGCAATAGCCACCTCACAAAAAGACTGCCGCAAATTTACACCGTTACAGATTTACCAGAATTTTCTCAGTGGGGACGGGAACAAAAGCTACTTAATATCATCGAGAATTACATCGGTCTTCCTGTTGCCTTTCAGGGCGTACATTTACGTAAAGATTTTCCGAACGAAGATCAGTTTGGCACACTGTTATGGCATAAAGACTCAGAAGACCGTCGGATGCTCAAAATGATCATTTATTTGTCCGATGTAGAACAAAAACACGGTCCTTTTGAATATGTTCCGGTCTCTTTGACTTCTTTATACAGTCTCAATTATTACCGGATTTACTACAAGCTTTGGCAGTCAGGTTACTTAGGAATCACTGATGAACAGCTTAAGGAAGTCATCCCAGAAGACAAGTGGAAATCATGTCCAGGTCCAGCAGGTACTGTGATTTTTACAGATCCAAAAGTCGCTTTACACCACGGAACACTACGGACAGAAGAAAGACCAGCACTATTTTTTACTTACACTGCAAACCCACCGAAGAGACCAGAACTTTGCACCCAGTACTGGGATGATACTTTTGCAAAACCAGAGTCCTATCAAGAAGCTGATTCTGTGACAGCTCTAAGATAGTGCGATTCTTCAGTTGAAGAATTTCTTTGTGTTTTAGTTTCCCTTGAAGCCCTTTTGGTGAGCAGTTGTCTGTCTTCGGGTTACCCTCGGTGCATAACGATCGCTGCTTGACCCCTACACCTCTACAGGGCTTCAAAAAAAAGTTGCAAAAAACACGAAGAAAAATCCGAAATGACCCAGTGCCACTGTGTAGTTAAGATTTCAAGCGAGGTTACCCATGATTTTTGTAGAAACTGAACTGAAAGACGCGTACATCATTGAGCTAGAACAAAAGCAGGATCATCGTGGTTTCTTTGCCCGTACTTTCTGCGCTCAAGAATTTGAGGCACATGGTTTAAAGCCAACAGTTGCCCAATGCAATCTATCTTTTAACTACAAAAAAGGGACGCTGCGGGGCATGCATTATCAAACTCTACCAGCAGCAGAAACAAAATTAGTCCGGTGTACCCAAGGCGCTATCTATGACGTCATTATTGATATGCGTCCTGAGTCTCCAACTTACCTTCAATATATCGGTGTGGAATTAACTGCGGAAAATCATCGCGCCTTATATGTTCCAGAAATGTTCGCTCACGGCTATCAAACACTAACAGACTCTGCTGAGGTCGCGTATCAGGTAGGAGAGTTTTACACAGCTGGATATGAGCGGGGGTTGCGCTACGATGATCCATTTTTCAATATTCAATGGCCATTGGAAGTAACTGACATTTCTGAAAAAGATAAAAATTGGCCTTTGATGAAAATGATGAGCGTTGGAGGGAATGTTTAGTTGTTAGTGGTGATCGAAAAAACGACTAATTAACAATCAACAACTAAGCAATTCGCAAATATTATTCATAGGAGATTAACCAATGATTATCGTAGATCGCGCCTTACAAGCTCGTGCTGAAGCAGGTAACCCCATCAAGGTTGGGATGATTGGTGCTGGGTTTATGGGACGGGGAATTGCCAATCAGATTAAAAATTCCGTTCCTGGTATGGAGTTGGTTGCTATCTCCAACCGAAGTGTTGATGCAGCTAAGCGAGCATATTCGGAAGCAGGTATTGAAGATAGCAAAGTCGTTTCTACCGTCACCGAATTAGAAGAGGCGATCGCCCGCAATCAATACGCAGTCACTGAAGATCCAATGTTACTGTGTCGCGCCGAGGGGATCGATGCTCTGATTGAAGTGACAGGCGCAGTAGAATTTGGCGCTCATGTTGTGATGGAGGCGATCGCCCATCACAAGCACATCATTATGATGAACGCCGAATTAGATGGTACCATCGGTTCTATTCTCAAAGTTTACGCTGACAAAGCAGGAGTTATCCTCACCGCTTGTGATGGGGATCAGCCAGGAGTGCAAATGAATCTCTACCGCTTCGTCAAGAGTATCGGCTTAACTCCACTGTTGTGTGGTAACATCAAAGGTTTACAAGATCCCTATCGCAATCCAACAACACAGGAAGCATTTGCTAAGCGTTGGGGTCAAAAAGCTCATATGGTCACCAGCTTTGCCGATGGAACAAAGATATCCTTTGAGCAAGCAATAGTTGCTAACGCCACAGGTATGACAGTTGCCAAGCGGGGAATGCTGGGATACGACTTTAACGGTCATGTCGATGAAATGACCAAAATGTACGATGTCGAACAACTCAAAGAACTGGGCGGTATCGTTGATTACGTCGTTGGTGCAAAACCAGGTCCAGGGGTCTTTGTCTTTGGAACCCACGACGATCCCAAACAACGTCACTACCTCAACTTATACAAGTTAGGTGAAGGTCCGCTTTACAGCTTTTACACTCCTTATCACCTCTGTCACTTTGAGGTACCATTGTCTGTTGCTCGCGCTGTCCTTTTCCAAGATTACGTCTTAAGTCCTTTAGGTGGTCCTCTGGTAGATGTGATCACCACTGCCAAAATCGACCTCAAGGCTGGAGAAACCTTGGATGGCATTGGCTACTACATGACATATGGGCAATGTGAAAATTCCAACATCGTTCAAGAGCAAAACCTCTTACCAATCGGTCTTGCAGAAGGATGTCGCCTGAAGCGAGATATTCCAAAAGACCAAGTCCTGACCTACGACGATGTAGAACTCCCTGAAGGTAGACTGTGCGACAAACTGCGAGCTGAGCAAAACGCTTATTTCACCAAATCCAAAACTTTAGCAGCAGTTTAGGTAATTTCGTTAACCGAAGTTAACTCATACTTAAGTTATGGTGTTGACTTCGGTAGCAAAAATAGCATACGTTGGGTAGTAAAGAATCTCTAGTCTTAAGCAAAACTTATGCATTAGTATTAGAAGCTTTTGCCCAAATGTCTGATTTCCATTTAACTATTTGTGGATCGATTAGTCAAGAAGAAGATTTTGTGAAAGCTTTTTATAAGGAACTTTATCAGAGTTATTGCAATACCCTATTTGGATCTTCTGGTATAACCTGTTGCCATTTAAGTTCTTTTTGCAATACTTAGCTCACGATCACCGACTGTGTATCAGTTCTGTTCATCAACAAAAAAAGCTATTAGCCAATAAAAATCTCAAGTTCTCAATTTACCCAATGGGTTACTCATTTCTTTCTTTCTTCTCTCCTTACGAAATATTTATTAAAAATTAACACTTCTTAATCACGTTTTAGTATCTTGAGAACAAGTAGGGGCTTGAATCAGATTTGCATTTAGAGTCTGTGAACTGTTAACTGTCGGTGCAGTATTCGGAGCAAACCTATCACCACTTGTAGATAGTTGTATGGAGTCAATACATTAAGGATTCATATGAAAATTGCCTTGGTGCATGATTATTTAACCCAGAAAGGAGGGGCAGAGCGCGTTTTCGAGTTACTCTGTAAGCGCTACCCCCAAGCAGATGTTTTTACTTCCTTATACGACCCCGAAAAAACCATTGACATTGGTGAGCGCATTGTCAACACAACCTTCCTGCAAAATATTCCAGGAGCAGCGAAGTATTTTAGGTTGATGGCTCCCTTATATTTTCCAGCCTTTCGCGCCTTAGATTTGCAAGACTACGACCTTATTATCAGCAGTAGCACAAGCTTTGCCAAAGCAGTGCGAAAGAACCAAAAGAGCCGCCATATTTGCTTTTGTCATAACATTACCCGTTTTTTGTGGGACACAGAAACTTATTTACGTGAGTACGGAGATTATCGATATTTTGCTCCATTAATCGACCAAGTTTTTGAAATGATGAGAAAGGTAGACCTTGCCTATGCACAGGAACCTGACCTTTACATTGCTAACTCCAGTATTGTAGCTCGTCGGATTAAAAGTACTTACGGCAAAGAAGCCATTGTTATTAACTATCCGATTGACACCAGTAAATTTGTTTTTTCAGATACAAAAGAAGAATTTTATCTTGCCTCGGCTCGGATGATCAGCTACAAGCGTCTTGATATAATAGTCGAAGCTTTTAACTGGCTGGGATGGCGGTTGCTGATATCAGGAAATGGTCCAGAAAGGGAGAGGTTAAAGTCTAAAGCATTATCCAATATTGAGTTTTTAGGACACGTAACTGATATACAACGCACTCAGTTGTTTTCTAAAGCAAAGTCTGTTATAGTTGCAGCCCTAGAAGATTATGGTTTAGTTCCAGTAGAGGCCAATGCTAGTGGAACACCTGTCATCGCTTTTGGAGCGGGTGGGGTATTAGATACTCAAATACCTGGTAAAACAGGAGTCTTTTTTCAGAAACAAACACCCGAATCACTCAATCGTGCACTACTAGAAGCCAGGGAAATCTATTGGGATTACAACAACATCCGTAATCATGCAGTGGCAAACTTTTCCGAGGAAGCTTTCTTTAACAAAGTTGAGCAAGTTATTGAGCAAGCTTGTACTGTGTAAATACATTATTCATTTAATTTGTTAGCTGAGGGATAGTAAAAGTGGTTCAGAGCAGTCTTAGTCCATACGGAAATCCAGTTACTGAGTCAGAACCGGGTTACGGACAACTATTTGCGGTTTTAATACGGAGATTTCCTTGGTTTTTGGCAGCATTTGTGGCTTCTGTTGCCGTTGCAGGTGTGATGACAAAAAAAACAGCTCCTACCTATAGAAGCTCAATGCAGCTGTTGGTAGAACCTAACTATCAAGGAAAGAAAGAAGGTGGTGGTGTAGACAGTCAGTTTACCGAACCTACTGTTCAGGTAGACGCTGCAACCCAACTGAGCTTGATGCAAAGTTCTCCTCTGCTTAAAAAAGCAGTTACTGAACTCAAGTCCAAATATCCAGACATGACCGTAGGTCAGTTAAAAAGTTCTTTGGTTTTAAGTCAAATTAAAAACAAAGACGATAATGTTGCTACTAAAATATTTCAGGTGCAATATACTGAGAAAGACCCAGTAAAAACACATAAGGCTCTGCAAGCAATTCAGAAAGTTTATTTAGCTTACAACATTCAGCAGCAGAATGAGCGTTTAAAAAAAGGGCTTAAAGTTATTAGACAACAGTTAGACGAAGCAAGAAATGATGTCAAGAAGGCTGATGGTGAGTTACGAGACTTTCGCACAGGGAAGAATATTACAGGGAAGAATCTTATAGATCCAGAGACACAGGCAAAAGCTACACAAGACGAATTGACCAGGATTGTGCAAGAGCGTGGCACAGCTCGTTCTCTGTATAAAGAAGCTGAAGCTACGTACAAAAATATACAAAAGCAACTTCAAAGTACACCACAGAATGCCCTTGTCGAAGCTCGTCTGAGTCAGTCTACTCGTTATCAAGGACTACTGAACGAAATTCAAAAAACAGAACTGGCTCTAGCACAAGAACGCTTGCGCTTTACAGAGGAAGCTCCAAGTGTGCAGAAATTGGCAGGTCAACTTCAAAGTCAAAAGGCACTATTGCAGGAAGAGCAAAGACGAACCTTAGGGGCAGAGTCTGCTCAAGCAATTAGCCAAGCACCGTCTCTCCTACAACAAGGACAGAAGAGCGCAATTGACCTCAACCTTGCTGCGAAGTTAGTGGACACACAAACAACAATGCTGTCTTTAAGCGCAAAAGACGAAGTTCTGGCGAAGAAAGAGCAAGAACTACGTGAGCAACTCACAAAATTTCCCAAGTTGTTAGCTGAGTACGGTCGCCTACAGCCGCAAGTACAACTGAGCCGGGAAAGATTGCAGGAACTTTTGAAAGCAGAACAGCGATTACGGCAAGAAATTGCCAAGGGAGGATTTAACTGGGAAATCGTGGAAGAACCCCAAGAAGGTATACGCCAGGGTCCCAACGAACAGCAGAATCTAATGTTAGGTGCAGTGGTTGGGTTGATGTTAGGAGGTATTGCTGCGTTTGTCCGTGAAGCGGCTGATGATTCAGTTCACACCACAGCTGAGTTGGAGAGGCAGGTTGCTTTACCGATATTGGGAACAACTCCCAAGTTACCACCTGCTAAAACCAGAGAATCAGTTATCAAGTTACCATTTGGTAAGCCAGATGTCCCTGCCCCTTGGACAATTCAGGTATTGCAATCTTCACCGCGTTGGGAATCGCTAGATCTGATTTATAAAAACATTGAACTTTTGAACTCTGTTGCTTCGTTCAAATCTTTGATGATTACCTCAGCTTTATCAGATGACGGTAAGTCAGGTCTGGCATTGGGCTTAGCAATGAGCGCAGCTCGTTTACATAAACGGGTACTGCTGATTGATGCCAACCTACGTGAACCCAGCCTGCACAAACAGCTAAATCTTCCTAACGAACAGGGGCTTTCAACTCTATTAGCAAGTGAGGTCACAATACCTAATCAGATTAGTATCCAATCCTCAGGCTCATCCTATATCGACATTTTGACCGCAGGACCAACACCTGCTGATCCAGCTAATCTGCTAAGTTCCCCTCGGATGCAGCAATTAATGGCAACATTTGAGAATAACTATGATTTGGTACTTGTAGATTCAACCCCAGTTCTTGGCTTAGTTGATGCGATGCTTACGGCCTCATCTTGTCGTGGCGTGGTTATGGTAGCTAGCATAGGTAGAGTGACTCGAACTCAACTCACACAAGCTACAGCCATGTTGAGCCGGTTAAACTTACTTGGAGTTGTGGCAAATGGGGTCTCAAACTCTAGTAGTACATTTGTGCCATATACACATCAACAACGATTTGCACTGCAACAAGCTGTAGAGAAATAAAACTACGCCACAGCTTGGTGCAAGGCGCACACTGCCTGAATATGCCTGGCTTGACTAACGAGAACGAACGCACAACCAAAAATATAAATAAAGCGGCACATGCTACCTAGAAAAGCATATGCCGTATTTTTTCTTAGTAGCGGCAGGAGTTTAACCCTCCTACTCCTCGTCACACCGATGGTATGAAGAGGTTTCTTAGAAAGCTGTGGGCTTTCTGCTTCAATTTTTTTGAGAATTTCCGGCGTCTTTAGACGCGGAGATTCTTGGGCTTCAGTTGCCATTAAGTAGACCGACTGGAAAAAAAACCGAGCCAGCACGCCACTTACGTCTGTCGAGAAAGGTCAATGCAGTGGTGGGTCTAATATTTAACTAGTTTTGTCCCAAAATCTCTCGTACAGGTAGTCAAGTCCCAGAGAGTACAGGACTTGCGCTGGCTTGGCTTTTTTCTGTCTATGTGTTTAGTCACTTTTGGTATAAGTAGCTCAACTTAATTATCTGTTTTTGTTCGCGCAGCGTCTCCGTATCTCCTCTGGAGGCGCCCTCGTTGCAAAGCGACACGCTGAATGCAGCGGAAGGTTTTTCCGTAAGCGCAAAGCGTGCCACTAGGCATACGCGAGTGCGTGTCCAAAGGACATAGGTTGCTGGATCTTTACACAGGTTTTACCCAACCCGACAGTAATTGTGGTTAAAATAGTCAAATTCTCATTTTCTCTTCCCACAACAACAGCACGCTTGGAGTGCATTGTGGCAGCGCAAGTTACCAACTGTCTCGTGCCTTCTTTGACGTAAGTAATTAAGCAGATTTGGTATTAATTAAAAGACAAAATGTTAATTGTTTATTGTGTATTATGATATTTAAAGGCAGAGTATATAACTATCTTTTCCCAAAGAGCACAATCAAAGTCTATCGTACATCAAACTACTTACGGACAAGAGAAATAATTTTGTCTTAATACGTCTTGTTCTATTGATAAAATAAAAGTTAATAAATCATATATGCTCCTTTTACTCATAATAAGTTTATTAGAGAAGATATCAAAAGATTTGGGCGAATATAATTCCCTACTAGACAAATGAACTCCGTCCGCGCGGAAAGCAAGAAAAATCATGACTTTCAATGCCGTACATGCGGCTTTTGAGTGTATCGGGACGAATAGAATTCGCTCCGTAAAGTAAAAAATCAGGCTTGAAGAGATATTTTATTAGAAGTATTGGAACTCAAATTTATATCAGCGTATAATTTGAGTGCTTTGCACTCAAATTTTTGAGTTTGTGTCTTTTGATTAGTTGTGATAGCTATGCTTTTTTTTAACAAGATTTCAAATTACGTACGGTGACAAGGAAGGGTCTTATTTCGTAATTACACAAGCTATCTTATTCATAAGAACTTAATAATTATCGGAAAAACGTCCTTGCTCTTTAAAGACTAAATAAAGATCTCTATATGTAGCGGTTCGTCTTATATGCTAGATATTAAATCCCCCTAAAAAACACAAGAGTGAAGTTTCTGAGATTATCTGAAAACTACTATTGTTGTATGATATACATTTCTGGTAAAGAATAATTAACCAAGATGTGCAATTGTTAATAGGGATAATTGTGTTATCTTTTTGCACTCGATTACTCCATGTTTTGGAGTAAAGAGCAAGATCCATCTAGGACTCTTTGGCAATAGCCGCCTTAAATATTAGGTCAGCAATCTACTATAGTATGAGCGAAGATACATATGACAACCTCAATAATACCAACATTACAGAGTAACTATACAGTGAAGCAGCAGCAACAAGATAATCCCTCTCAATACTGCGCACTTCGATGGTGTCTGGGTCAGTTGCTGGTCATCCCTCCTGGAGGGATAACACAACCCTATATGCCTTCACTGGATAGAAAAGAATTGTTAGTGGAGTGTCTGAAGCGTTCTCCTGCAAATTTGGTACGCATAGATCCAAGACTTGGTGAAACAAGGTTAAGATTTTGGGCAGATGCGTGCGCTCAAGCCAACAAGCCCATATTCCTGCGCATACCCTCGATTGATAAACAGCCGAAACTACTAGACTCAACATTGTGGTGGTTAAAGCGTTTTACTGACTGGCTCACTGCCTTGATTTTTCTGCTTGCTATAAGTCCAATCATGTTAGGGTTGGTTTTGTTAATGCGCATTTCCTCCCCAGAACCGAGACTACTTTTTTCTTGCCAATGGCATGTTGGAGAACGAGGAAAAGTGTTCAAGGTTTTCAAGTTTCGCACAACTACAGCCAGCAAAAAAGCAATGGGAGATAAGGGTATCACATATCCAGAGGATTTGTGCGATGGAGAAGATAGTCAGAATCTGACAAAACTAGGACGATGGATGCGTAAGTACGGACTGGATCATCTGCCGCAGTTATTGAATGTACTACGTGGTGAAATGAGTTTGACTGGACCTCGTTGCTGGACTTTGGAAGATGCAGTACGACTCAGCCCAGAAGCACAACGACAGCTCAACAGATTACCAGGAATGATGAGGTCATGGGAGATTGAAGCAGAGTCGAACCTTTTACATCTGGATAGTTCAACTCTGTGATTTGTTGTTCGTTACCTCATGGCTTGAACACCCTTGAGGTCTTTCACCAACTATAAGTATTGGTTCCACCCTTGGAAAGTGACTTTCGCTCTGTTTATTACGACAAAACAACTACTGGAACTTACAGTAGTAAGTAAAATTGCCGCACGTCAGTCAACGCGTTGCGGCTTTTTGTAAGACCATAATATTTAGAGCGCTCTATCTTCCCTGCAAAACTACGGTTGAATCTCACTCATGCATGTCAAACTATCCAAACCAGTCCAAAATTTACTTAAGAATTCAGTCAAGACTACTAAGTTCTGGCAGGACAACTACCTTATATTGCGAGAATTTAAACACTTTCGCCGAATCACAGTTTTTGCTTTGGTGTTTTCATTTGTGGCGGCAGTTTTTGAGGGCGTTAATGTCGGTCTTTTGTCTGCCTTTCTGCAAACCTTAACCACTCCCGATATCCCGTTTAAGACTCAAATTGATTGGTTCAATACTTCTGTATTGGGAGTGAACGCATCTGCTCCTGAGCGGCTATATCGCGTCTCGGCATTGATTTTATTTAGCACTTGGATACGTTCGGGGTTAAATTATTTAGCACAACTTTACACCGAAATAACTCAACTTAATTTAGTTGATAGACTCCGTAAACAAATTTTTGAGAAACTACAGTCTGTAAAAATTAGTTATTTTAGCAAGACTAAGTCTGGCGAACTGATAAATACTATAACAACGGAAATAGAAAGGCTTAAACAAGCTTTCGGATCGGCAGCTTTCTTGTTTGCAAGAACACTCACTGCTGTCACGTACTTAGTATCAATGTTCGTGTTAACTTGGCAGTTATCTATCATTTCATTGATGCTGTTCAGTTTGTTAGCAGTAGCCTTATCTACATTGAATGGTCGCGTGCGGGAGGCAAGTTTTGAAGTAACGAAAGCCAGCAATAGGTTTACTTCAATAGCCGTAGAATTCATCAATGGGATTCGTACAGTTCAGGCGTTTTCCACTGAAAATTTTGAACGTCAACGTTATTATAATGCCAGCTTGAATCTTTTCACGGCTTCAAAGAACATTGCCTTGGTATGGATGGTTGTCAAGCCACTTGCAGAGGCGTTAGCGACCACAGTACTCGTGGCAATAATTGTTCTGGCAGTTACAGGTGTTTTAACTAACGGAGCACCACAAGTAGGTTCTCTATTAACGTTTTTCTTCGTTCTCTTTCGCCTCGTGCCAATTATTCAAGATATTAATGGTGTAGCGGCGCATATCAGTACGATGTATGGCTCGTCGGAAGTCGTTAAAAAACTTTTGGCAATTGATGAGGAACAGTATTTCCGCAATGGACATATCGAATTTCCTGGTTTAAAACGTTCAATCGAGTTCGTGTCTGTTGATTTTGGCTACGACTCCGAAAGTTTGGTGCTTAGTAACATTAGGCTTATGATTGAACGAGGCAGAATGACAGCATTGGTGGGCGCTTCCGGAGCTGGTAAAACAACATTGGCGGATTTGATTCCGCGATTTTACGATCCAACCCGGGGTCATGTTTTTATTGATGGGGTTGATTTGCGGGATATTGACATTACCTCACTGCGCCGAAAAATTGCTGTGGTCAGCCAAGATACTTTTATTTTCAACACTTCTGTCCGTAACAATATTGGCTACGGCTCAGAAGGAGCAACAGATGAGGAAATTTACAAAGCAGCTCGACTGGCAAATGCTATGGAATTTGTCCAAGAAATGCCTGAAGGTTTCAACACTCAGCTTGGAGACAGAGGCGTAAGACTTTCTGGTGGTCAGCGTCAGCGAATTGCAATTGCTCGTGCTTTGCTGCGGAATCCGGAAATTCTGATTTTGGATGAAGCAACAAGTGCTCTTGATACTGTGTCGGAGAAGTTGATTCAAGAGTCTATAGAAAAGCTTTCTGTAGGACGAACGGTGATTGTGATTGCTCACCGCTTATCGACAATAGTTAAAGCAGACAAAGTCGTCGTACTCGAACAGGGACAGATTGTAGAACAGGGCGGATATCAGGAGTTGCTTGAGCTAAAAGGTAAGCTTTGGAAATATCACCAGATGCAGCATCAACTAAATTAAGGATCAATAGCAATATCTAATAAAGCCTAAACGTAAACGAAACTATGAAAAATATGGCTTGAGAAAATTACCTTAGATAGTGAGTCCTATGAAAGTTACTCTCACATGTAATACTTGATGAGGTATTGGTTGAAGGTGACGTCAATTGATTTCTAGTACCACCTACAGATGAAACAGCTATTCCTGAAAAATTAGGTTTTTTAGCTGCTAACGAATCGATGCACCAAGCAAGAAATGGGTAAAGCAGCTAGAAAGACTCCAGGAAACGAATAGCCAGGATTTTTCTAGCAACTAGAACAAATATGGATAAGTCAAAAATTAGCAAAAAATTAAAAATATTTTGTGAGTAAAAAATAGAATTGTGGGAACTTGAAACTAAAATGGAGGAGCAATGCCCAACCTAATCACAGCTACACAGGAGAGAGCAGAAAAATTGAACCAACCCGAGTATGATGAGAATTTGATATATCACTGCTCTAGTTTCAGAGTTAATGGCAATGGAGGAGCTGAAACTTATTTAACTTCTCTCATTCAATCTCGGCAATCTGGTGTGAGTGACTTCGTTATTAAATCTCTCAAAGAACTTGACCAGAGTCGGTTCAAATTGCTGCACATCCACAGTCCAGATTTATTAGAGCAAGTAAAAGGAGAATGTCCCACTGTCTTCACTGTTCACAATCACTCATTGTACTGTGCTAGTGGCACAAAATATTTAGCAGCACAGGACGTCATTTGCGATCGCAATTTCTCTTATTTAGGATGCCTCTGGGGCAAAATAATAGATGGCTGTGGAAGCCGCAAACCCGCAAGAGTGATTCAAGAATTAAAAAGTACTCATCATCTCAACCATTTTATCAGAAATCTGAAAGTTACTTTTTTGGCTAACAGTGACTATGTTCGGGAACAGTTGATTAAAAATGGCTTGCCACCTCAACAAACTGTAACACTACGCTGTGGTATTACCGTACCGCAAATAGCGACTGCACCTCTAAGTTTAGAAACATACAAAATAGGGCGAATATTATTTGTAGGGCGAATAGTACCTGATAAAGGACTAGAATGGCTGCTCAAAACCTTAGTACACACAGATTCGCAAATTCATCTTGATATCGCGGGTGAAGGTTGGGAACGACCACGGTTGGAAAAATTAGCTCAAAAACTCGGGTTAAACAACCGTATCACTTGGCATGGTTGGTGTGATAGTAACAAATTAAATCAACTTTACGAACAGTGTTTTGCTGTTATCTTCCCCAGTGTTTGGCCCGAACCAGCTGGTCTTGTCACTCTCGAAGCTTATGCTCATTACCGACCTGTCATTGCCAGCGCAGTCGGAGGTATTCCAGAATATTTACGAGATGGAGAAACAGGTATTCTTGTACCAGCTAATAATATTAAGATGCTGGCACAAGCGATAACTCATTTGTCTTCTGATTATCAAAAATGCCGACAGATGGGCGAACAAGGTCATGCTTTGCTCATGCAAGAATTCACAATGGATGTCCACGTCAAACATTTACAAAAAATTTATGAAAACACAATATCAGAATTTGCCAGTCAAAAAATTTAGTTAGATAATATATGAAAGCTAAATAGGCTTCCTTAATGCCAAACCAAGATAGAGAGTAGTAATTTTATAGTAACATGGAAGGATTTTTATAAAATGTCACACGTTACTAGCTCCCAAGAGCCTCTAGTCAGCGTTATTATCCCAACTTATAATAGACCAGACTATCTCAAGCAAGCAATTACTAGTGCTGTTAAACAAACTTATCGAAATATTGAAATTATTGTTTCAGATAATTGCACTCCAGAAAGTTCCCAAGAGGTAGTTAAATCTTTTGGTGATTCACGCATCAGACCAAAAAGCCCCCAAGAGGTAGCTGAATCTTTTGGTGATTCACGCATCAGACCAAAAAGTCCCCAAAAGGAAAGCCTCCAAAAGGAAAGTCCCCAAAAGGAAAGTCCTCAAAAGGTAGTTGAATCTTTTGGTGATTCACGCATCCGATTTTTCAGACAGGCAAAAAATGTCGGGATGTTTGCCAATCAGATGAATGCCTTCAAGATGGCGCAAGGCAAATACGTTGCCAGTCTCCATGATGACGATATGTGGAATGAGGACTTTCTGGAAAAACTGGTTCCAGCCTTAGAAGAAAACCCAGATATCATTCTCGCTTTCTGCGACCAATATATTATAGATAAAGATGGCAACATTGATAATGTTGGTACTGAAGGAAATTCCAAAGCATACAAACGAACTAGCTTAAAAAAAGGAGTTCATCAACCTTTTATTGAAATTGCAGTCATAGATAAGTCTGTACCAATAGCCGCAGCTTGTGTGATTCGCAAAGAATTTGTTGACTGGGATAAGATTCCACAGGAAGTAGGCGGTATGTGGGATTTATATTTATCATATCTATGTTCCCGTTCCGGTCATGGAGCTTACTACTATCCAGAAAAATTGACACGGTATCGCGCCCATGAACAAACAGACACAAATCGCAGTGGTAGTCTAGATGCTCAGGCAAAAATTCGCAAAGGAACAGCAGAAATCTTTTGCTACGAGCAATTTATGGGAGATGAAATTCTCAAGAAATACAACCTGTATTTTAAGCAAAAATGGTTAGAAGCTCATACAACTTTAGCTATAGGTTTGCTACGCTCTGAAAAGACAACCCAAGCACGTCCTTATCTTTGGCGGGCGCTTTCTGAAGAAAAGTTTAATTTAAGAACTATAGCAGCATTGACTTTGAGTTTCATTCCACGACCAATAGCAAATCAATTTAAAAGGCTCAACGCAACTAAAAATAGAATTTTTAAGTCAGAAATGTTAAGTCAGAAATGAACTGAAAAGGAAGGTGATGCGTGAAACTCTGTATTGTGACTCACATGGTAAAAAAGGGTGATGGACAAGGACGAGTGAATTATGAGGTTGCAAAAGAAGCCATTCGTCAGGGTCATCACTTGACTTTATTGGCAAGTGAAATAGCACCAGAATTGCAACAAAGTAGCCAAGTCAACTGGATTTCTATTCCCGTCAACGGGTTTCCAACCGAATTTTTTCGTAATTTCATATTTTCTCAAAAAAGTGCAGATTGGTTGCGGAAACATCGCTCCCAAGTCGATTTGGTGAAAGTGAACGGAGCAATTACATCAGCAGCATCTGATGTGAATGCTGTACATTTTGTCCACAGTTCTTGGCTGCGATCGCCCGTACATATTTCCCGTCTCCGCAAAGATTTGTATGGTTTGTACCAAAAGCTGTACACAGCATTCAATGCGCGTTGGGAAAAACAGGCTTTCCAAAAAGCAAAGATTGTGGTGTCGGTATCCGAAAAAGTTGCCCAAGAATTGGAAAGTATTGGTGTACCCCGTTCTCGAATTCGAGTGATTGTCAATGGAGTTGATTTAGAAGAGTTTTCTCCTGGTACGGTATCTCGTCAAACACTCGGTTTGCCGGAAAATGTGACTTTGGCGCTGTTTGCAGGGGACATTCGCACACCCAGGAAAAACTTAGATACTGTACTGCGTGCCTTGGTGAAAGTACCAAATTTACATCTTGCAGTTGTGGGAAGTCCTGAAGGTAGCCCCTTCCCACAAATGGCAGAATCCCTAGGGTTGAATGAACGAGTACATTTTCTGGGATATCGGCGTGATATACCCCAGATTATGCGTGCTGTAGATTTATTCGTGTTTCCCTCTCGTTACGAAGCATGTACCCTAGTCTTATTAGAAGCCCTTGCTTGTGGACTTCCCGTCATTACCGCAACGGCAACAGGAGGTGCAGAATTAGTCACACCAGAATGCGGGGTTGTCTTATCTGACTCCGACGACGTTGAGGCTTTGGCAGAGGTACTGTTGTCTTTGGTGAATGATCGCAACAAAATGCAACAGATGGGTCAAGCTGCACGCACTGTCGCAGAACAGCATAGCTGGGCTACTATGGCAAAAACTTATGTGGATTTGTTTGAGGAGTTAAGCAAGAATGAGGAACACCGTTCTCATACCGACTTATCGCCGTCCTCAAGACCTATTACGCTGCCTTCAGGCGCTACTTGAGCAAACTAAACCACCTTTTCAGGTGATAGTGGTTGTACGGGATATAGATACTGATACTTGGCAGTTTTTGGAAGAATTCCAAGAAACTACACTGCCACTGGATACCGTAAAAGTTACAGTTGGGGGAGTAGTTGCAGCTCTTAATGCTGGACTGGAAGCGGTTAAAGGAGATACGGTTTCAATTACTGATGATGATGCAGCACCTCGCCCTGATTGGTTAGAACGCATCAGTGCTCATTTCACCTCAGACAGTCGCATCGGTGGAGTCGGCGGACGCGATTGGATACATCAAGGTGACAAGCTGTTAGATGACTCGTGCGAGGTGGTCGGTCAACTACAGTGGTTTGGGCGAGTCATTGGTAATCATCACTTGGGAATGGGAGAACCCCGCGAAGTCGATGTCCTCAAGGGTGTTAACATGAGTTTTCGTACCAGCGCGATCGCCGGATTGCGCTTTGATGAGCGGATGCGAGGTACGGGAGCACAGGTACACTTTGAAATGGCATTTACCCTAGCTTTAAAGCGGGCAGGTTGGAAGATGATTTACGATCCCGCTGTAGCCGTTGACCACTATCCAGCACAACGTTTTGATGAAGACCAGCGCAATAGTTTTAATGAAATAGCTTGGATAAATCTAGTTCATAATGAAACGCTTGTGTTACTTGAGCATCTGCCACCTATAAGGCGTGTATTTTTTTTACTTTGGGCTATATTAGTTGGCACACGGGATAGTTTGGGGTTCGTACAATGGCTTAGGCTTTTGCCCCGCGAAGGCAAGCTTGCGGGGCAAAAGTGGCTAGCTTCCATCCGTGGGCGTTGGCAGGGATGGCAGGCACATGTTAATCCTTGAAAGGGATTGATACAGTAGTTTGCTAAAAAGCTAATTGTGACGAGTGGGCAGGGTTTGACAATTCAAAATTCAAAATTCAAAATTCAAAAAAATTGTTCTGAATTGATAATTTTGATTTTTAAATTTTCTACAGGGTGTAGTGTTTCCCTACACCCTACACTCTCTAGAAACACCCTACCACGCTCCTCGGGGAAAACCCCCGCTCTGGTTACACTCACCCCACTTGCGGGACTCGGGGGAAATCCCCAAGGGCGCAGTGGCTCCCCTAGACCCTAGTCCTTACCCGTTAGTAAACTAAAAAATTGAATTAGCATGAGTTCCAGACAGATTCTTTATAATCCTATTGTCAAAGAAAAGTACTCACCAGATGAGCGATCGCTCCTAGGTTGGATAGTCATCTTCGCCTTTGTATTGCTGAATCTAGCTTGCTATTTTGCAAGTGCTAGTATGGTGCGCCTCATCTTCCCCGTGACATCTTTTATAGTAGCTATATTTTTATACTTAAGACATCCGGTTCTATACTTGGGCTTTACCTGGTGGATATGGTTTCTATCAGCGTTTCTTACGCGCTTAGTTGACCTTCGTGCTGGTTGGGATATAACGCGTCAGATGCTGATCGCACCATACTTAGTTACATTTGTAACTTTTGGAACGACCTTCAGATACCTTCCCAGCGCCTCTAGGCAAGGAGGCTTACCTTTTGTTTTGGCTCTTGTAGGGGTGTTTTATGGCTTGCTTGTGGGACTGGTATACAACGGACCTGTCCCCGTAGCACGCAGTCTTCTGGACTGGCTATCCCCTGTCCTTTTTGGTTTCCATTTATTTATGTGCTGGCGGGATTATCCTGCCTATCGTGACAACCTTCAGCGCACATTCTTGTGGTGTGCATTAATTACAGGAGCTTACGGCGTATTTCAATTCGTGGTAGCACCTGAATGGGATAGATTTTGGCTCATAGAATCAAAAATGAATACCAGTTCTGGAGAACCGGTACCCTTTGGAATGCGCGTATGGAGCACAATGCACTCAGTCGGTCCATTTGGAGCTGTGATGCAAGCTGCTTTGCTGTTATTGTTCACAGCCCGCCAAGGACCTTTAAATTTTCCCGCCTCAGCAGTGGGATATTTGTCATTCCTACTCACCCAGGCACGTACTAACTGGGGCGGCTGGTTACTTGGGGTGGTTATGATTTTTGGTTCGGTCAAAGCACAGATTCAAATGCGCTTGATTACGATCATATTGGCAATGGCATTGTGTGTCGTGCCATTAGCAACCATAGAACCAATTTCCAGTGTTGTTGCCGGTCGATTGGAAAGTTTTTCCAATCTTGAACAAGATGGCAGCTTCAAAGATAGATCTGGAAGCTATGACAGAAACCTGAGTGTTGCCCTGTCTAATGTTTTCGGCAATGGGTTTGGAAACACCTGGAAAGTCGATGAAAAAACTGGTCAAATAGTAGTATTTGTCATAGACAGCGGCATTTTAGATATATTCTTCACGCTGGGCTGGGTTGGAGGTCTTCCTTACTTGGGTGGACTCATTCTCATGATTTTCACTGTATGCAAATATAATGAGGCTCGCTTCGATAGTTTTGTCAGTGCTGCCCGCGCCATTGGTATATCTTCCTGTTCTCAGCTCATTATCGGTAGCGGAATGCTGAGTATAGCAGGCATGGTTCTTTGGGGATTTTTTGGTATGACTATGGCAGCACATAAGTACTATCAGCATCAAGAAATGAGTGCAGCGCAATATGAGATTCCACCTCAATATCAGCGTCCTGATCTGAGCGCCCCTTCAGGAAAGGCATGAGGTATACTGCGGGGTGCATTATGAGTGGGATGAAAGGTCGCAGTAACTTTTTTCATGGACTTTTTTTGGGTGTGGCTAGCGAGAGCGATGCCTAAAAACTCGAATTTGACGTTGGTAAACAATGCACACCCGAAGGTGATTGCAAGGAGTGCAAGATATCAGTTGAGCTAACCTTTTTGCAAATACATTCGTATACAAACAAATAAGGAGGTAACACGTGAAAGTTGTTGTAATTATGCCGCTAGCTGAACTACGAGGCGGCGGTGAAATGATGCTTTGGGATTTGATGCAGCAGGGACGTAACGCAGGTGTCGAGTGGTTGGTAATATTTTTGGAACATGGTCCAATGGTAGAACAGGTAAGAGCGCTCGGTATTGACACGCGAGTTGTTGAAAGCGGTCGCCTGCGCGAAGTTCACCGTTTCATCGCTGCTGTTTTTAGGATAGCTTCCATCGCCCGACGCGAACGTGCAGATATGATTGTCAACTGGATGTGGATCACCCATATCTGTGGAGGACTCGCAGCAATGCTTGCGGGTTTGCCTTCTGTGTGGTACCAACTGGAAGTGCCTTATGACCAGCCTTGGTTAGTGCGGCTTGCTACTCTCGTGCCAGCCCGTGCTATTGTGACGCTCTCGAAAGATGGCAAGGAGGCACAGGCGCGGATTTGGCCCCATAGACCAACACCCTTGGTCTATCCTGGAGTATCACTAGACCGCTTCAATGGCTCTACTGTGCCTTCTCCTGCTGAAGCTCGGCGCAAGCTAGGTTTGCCATTGCATGGACCAATAATAGGAATTGTGGGACGATTGCAGCGCTGGAAGGGAATCCACGTTCTTGTAGAAGCAATGCCCAAAGTTTTACAAAAGTATCCTGATGCCCATTGTTTGGTAGTCGGGGGCAAGCATAATTTAGAACCGGATTATGAAGATTTTGTAAAAGAGAAAATAACAGCTTTGGAACTCCAAGATAAAGTCATCTTAGCTGGACTACAGAGTAACGTCCCAGAGTGGATGCAAGCGATGGATGTCTTTGTTCATGCCTCGGATAACGAACCGTTTGGGATTGTGATTATCGAGGCGATGGCATTAGGCAAGCCCGTAATTGCTGGCAATGGTGGGGGACCAACGGAGATCATCACCGACGGCAAAAACGGACAGCTCACGCCTTATGGCGATGCAAACGCACTGGCAGATGCAATTCTGCGCTACCTCAACGATCAAGAATTTGCCCACAATGCTGCAATCGCCGCACAGCAACGCGCCCTTGATTTCTCCACAGAGCGTTACGTTCAAAACTTTATCAACACACTTCGCTCAGCAGTGCCAAGTGTTTCGTAGGTTCATAAGCGAATGTGCGTTTATATTGTAATTTTTTCCTCAAGGCAGTCAAAAGTCAATAAGAACTATTGACTTTTGACCTTTGTTGCGTTTTAGTGAAAAGTTTACCAAACCCAAGAATAAACATTTTGTTGTGTTGGGTTGCGCTACGCTTAAACGCCAGACTTGCCGTGAGAGCGGAAAGCCCTATGCCTGCGGCACGGCTGCGCCTATCGGATATGCCTACGGCACGCCTGACGGCTTTAGCCCAGAGGGCGTGCGCTTTGCGCATACGCCAGATGCCTGGCTGTCGGGAAAACGCCAGGTGCTCTACTTGGGGAGACCCCAAGACCGCACTGGCTCCCCTCCCGCACTTCTGTTGTCGTCACCGTCATTCGCGCTGGCTCAACGGACAGGTGCCTCAAGTCGGGAAACCCTTTCGGCAGTCGCTCATGGGGGGAACCCCCAAGACCGCGCTGCCTCACCCCGGCACTGTCCTCCCCAACCTACTTTATCCTTTACTGAACCGTATTGCTTTATGAGTCCCCGTCCTTCAGAACGGGGTTTTTATCCCACGGATGGAATCCGGGGGGATTTTTTGCGTTGGTGCGTTCTTCTTACCCTCTACCATCAACGCAAGCAATCCATTGCCCTTCATGGATAAAGTGAGGGTCAATATGGTGCATACCAGCACCGTTCCAACCAACACCAGTAGGTTTCAGCACTAAGTTTTGCTCGATTTCTCGTTCTTGATAACTTGTCGTTGTCAACTCAGTAATTTCAAATGCTCTGAGCTGTGTGCCATAGTCGGGCTGACAGTCTTGAGTGTAGCGAATAATCTTATCATTTATCACGACAACTCTACCGCCTGGTCTGGCAATGTGTGCATTACCAGTAATAATTGGACTTTTTGGGTGTTCTATCCAAGAACCAAGCAACTCATCAGCATAATAGAGGCGGAGAGTGTCAAATTTATGCTGGGGATTTGTTTCCGTAAATAGCCACCATTTATCAGCGTGACGGAAAATAGAAGCGTCTAAAAACGACGCACCACTACTGAGATTACCAACAAAACTCCATTCTGTAGGAAACTTACTTGCTTTGTATAATCGGATCGAGTTTGCCTGATGGGTTTCCGGAATCATGTAGTACTCATTCATCCACTCAAAAACGTAGGGATAAGATAAGTGAAATGGTTCAGCAAGTACAATTTGTTCGTACTTCCAATTCTTTGTATCCTTGCTGGTTGCTAACCCAATTTCTCCTCTACGTGTCTGTTGATTTAACACCTCAAAAAACATGAACCAGGTGCTATCAGCTTTAATCATAAAAGGGTCTGCAACAAACCCAGCCCTGACATCTGATACATTCCGGCGTGTCAAGACAGGATTTTTTATCTCTTTAGGAGCCTGGAAATCAACAGGGGATTTGCCAGTATAGATTCCAATAGACCATCTTTCCTTTTTTGTCAGCGCACCTAATGGCAGTTTGTTCGCGATAGGAACTGGGAAACTATTTACTACATAAAAGTGTAGTTCTTTTATAATCTTTTTGAGGTTCTTCATCAGAAAAAGTTGTACAAGATATATTCACCATTCTATGAATTCTGTTGTTGAGAATATTCTATCAAATTTTTCAAACCAGATTCTATAGACCACTGAGGTACAAAATTTAAAACTGACAACGCTTTAGATATATCAGCGAGTGAGTGTTGAATATCTCCATGACGAGAAGGTGCAAAGCCAGGTTCCAATTCCCATTTTGGAAAATAATTTCTCATAATATTCACAAGCTGAAGAATTGAAGTTGTTTTACTTGTGCCAATATTACAACTTAATGCCAAACCAGGTGTTAGTGGAGTTGTTAACGCTTTGGCAAAAGCAGTTGCTACGTCTTTCACAAAGACAAAATCTCTTGTCTGACTACCATCGCCATAAATATTGATGGGTAAGCCTTTAAGCATTGCATCAACAAATATGGAAATCACTCCAGAGTATTGAGAACCAGGTACTTGTCGAGGTCCATATACATTGAATAAGCGTAAGCCAATAAATGAAAAGTTGTATTGTTTAGCAAAAAGGACAGCGTATTGCTCGCTTACTAATTTTTGCAAACCATAAGGAGATATGGGAGCGGGAGGCTGATCTTCTGAAATTGATAGAGGTGTTTTGTTACCATATACAGCAGCAGAACTAGCAAAGACTAGCTTAGGAATCTTTAAAGCCTGACAAAGTTCAATCACAGCTAGAGTTGCAGATAAATTATTATCATGTGCTTCCAGTGGCTTTAACCAAGATTCGGTAACCGATGGAGTAGCTGCTAAATGAGCAATGCCATCAATCTGTGTGGAAAAATCTTCTGGGTGACAGTCTAATATATTTTTGTGCAGAAATTTTAACCGGGAATGTTCAGGCAGGTTTTGTAAATTACCTGTCGTCAAGTTGTCAATCACAGTGACATAGTGACCCTCTGATAACAACTGTTCAGTAAGGTGAGAACCTATAAAGCCTGCTCCGCCAGTGACAATAAAATGCATAATTTCATCTATGAAAAACAGTGTAATTTTCATTCGTAATTCGTCATTTAAAATTATGACTTAAATGACGAATTACGAGTCATCGATAACAGATTAATCTGTCGTGTAATGTGTTATTTATGAATTAGCTTAGCTTCAGCATATTCATACTTATTGGGCGTGTTATTTGGTCTTAACTCTGTATAGACAGCTAGTGTTTCTTTATGAACGCGAGCAGCACTGAGCCTTTCTAAATTTTGAGATGCTTGAGTCCTCCACCATTGCAGGCGATCGCGATCGCTCAACAACTGCCTTAAATTTTCTGCCAAGGTATGGCTGTCTTTTACTGGTACGAGAATACCTGCTTTCCCACCGTCCAAAGCTTCAGGTATACCATCTACATTAGAACCAATGATCGCGCAACCAGCTTCTCGTGCTTCTGGAATCACAAGCGGTGAAGAATCTTTGTGAGAAACAAGTACGAAGATATCAGTTGCGAGTAAATATCTCTTTGGTTCTGTTTGGAAACCCTCAAAATGAATGCGGGAAGTCAAAGGAGTATTTCGCGCTTGTTCTTCCAATGACTCGCGATCAGGACCATTACCTACCAAGTATAAATGGGCATCGGGAAAATCGGCAGCAATTTCAACAAAAGCATCTATTAATTCCCCGACTCCCTTACGCCGATACATCCCTGATACTGTTGTAATCGCAGGATGGTGTAGGGGTTGCGGTTCGTATTCTTTGATGCTGCGCTGGCGGGGACTGCCTAATGTGCCATTGGATATAACCCGCATTTTTTCTTTTGGTATACCACGCCGTGCCATCGAGTCTCCCACTGCTTGACTGACGACAATCACTCGGTCACCCAAGCCCATCAATGTGGCACTGCGCTGGAATTCGTTGTGTACTGTGGCAATTAAACCATATTCATAACCGAACCTGAGAGTCGCCGCCAGTATAACTCCCGTCATCATATGTACGTGAACAATATCTGGTTTAAACTCATCCACAATGTTCCGATATCGCCATACCGCTTTGATAATATTTAACGGTGTTCTTGACTGGTCTAGATGAAAGTGTCTGATGCCATAAGATTTGAGTAATGTCTCATATTCTCCTCCAGAGGAGGCTACAGCAACATTATGACCATCTTTTGCTTGCATACAAGCAAGGTCTATTGCCACATTAACGATACCGTTACCAATCTCTTGTACGTGGTTTGTAAGATGTAGTATACGCATTTACTATGAGCTCCACAGTGGTCGCTTGTTACAAATAGCTTATCTTCATTCAGTATCAATAGAAGCAACCGCTGATAAACGCGGGATCTTAAAAAACAGGCAGCAGTTTAAAATTCTGCTTTGTCAAAAATTTGACAATATCCCAAAATCTCTTAACAAAGCTACGAGGTAGACATTCAACTTGAGAACAGTAAAGGGCGATAGCCTATCCCTACGGCATAGGCTATCGCGAACACTGAACGCGTGCGTCGCGGCTCTTTTTTCATAAAGGTGCAAAAAAATACTTAAGACACTGCCATTATCTCTTATTTTTTATACTTTCTTATTCAAGATATTTTCATTTTTTGTAAAAACATTATAAATTTACTGCTTAAATGTTATCTAAGTTACAAATCTTGAGCATACCGATTTCGCCAAAAGAATGCGACAGATGCGTGCCAAGAGTTCACGACTAGCCCCAATATTTGAAAAAAAACAGGCAAAGCCTGTCATAATTGCTTCGTTATTCATTCCCAAACACAGTTAGGGAATGAGTGCCAAAAACTATCATACACTTAGCGCGGTAACTGATACATAATCACCTTTCCTTTCAAATCTTCCTCAACAAATACTATGTACTCTCCATTTGATCGGCGAAAAGCACGGATACCGTAAGGTATATCAATCCAGCCACTTTCACCAGCCACTTCTGGACCAGGTTTTAACTTTTGTACTTGCTTTCCTGTCGCTGCTTTGTAAACATATACCTCTGATGTTTTTCCTGTAACGGCAAATACATAATCTCCGGCGACACTCATCGCTGCTGTCATCACTTCGCGCTTTCCAGTTGTGTCATAAGGGATCACGGTTCGCCACCGGGGAGTGCGGTTTCCTTTACTCCAATTGTCATAACGTATAATTTCAGAACCAACGACTCCAGAATCATCTCCAATCGGAGGATGGTCTTTAGTAAAGCCTGATAAATACATGGTGTCTGTGTCAGGGAAATACTCAATCCTTCGCAAATCTGTAATTTGGTTAGGAGTTGTCTCCTTTTTCATAGAACTGCTGGAGTAAATCGGGTTACCCTTTTGATCTAGCCCCTGTACAACAAAATGCAGGATACCAACTTTCGTTCGCAGAGTTTTCCATAAGTCGCCTTTGCTATCTACCCACCATCCTCCAAGGTAAGGATAATCTAGGGTTCTAGTATCATATTCACCCTGATCAAAAGCACCGTTACCGTTGCGATCGCGCCAAATCCAATCCTTTTCTTCCTGAGGTTGATTAGACAGCCAACTTTGAACGGGCTTACCATGATTCATGGATGTAGCAGAAAACATAGCAGATGGTATTGCAATATAACCATCTGTAACTGGATTAAAACGATAAACTTCCATAAAGCTAGCATACATATCTGTGAGAAACATAAAAGGTTTCCCCTGGATGCGCCGGAAGAAAACTGAAGTTGGCGATGTGTGGATCCGTGGATCTTGGGGGTATTTAAAAGGATTTAAGGTGTAAGCCTTGTAACTCCATTGCTTACCTGATGGTTTTTTATAGTCCATCCGGAAGTATTCATGCTTGGTGTATACTTCTGTGCCATCACTTTGAGGATCTGTATCTGCATTATCCACAAAGTGCAAACCCAGTAATCGCCATTGTAACTTTCCTGATGACGAAAATTTTCTTAAGTCGGTTCCTGAATTATTGAAACCATTACTATTTACATAGATATTACCTGCTGCATCTGTACCCACTCCAGTAATACCGTAAAATTTTAAATCTCCAACTTCACCAGGAACACCAGCATAAACGCCCCCCTCGACTCCGAAAGTTCCTGCTCGTGTTGGCTTTGCTGTAATGTTATATATCAAGACTTGCTGACGAGGTCCATTTTCTGCGACCAAAAGTCTGCCTTGATTGTCGAGTGCGATCGCACTTGCATCAACAACATCAGCAATGACCTCAGGCAAACGCTTTCCTTGACTTGAATAATGTAAAATCTGAGCAGGGCTACTGCCATTCTTACTTTGTATAATCCACAGATTTCCCTGCTTATCAACTGTTATCTGTTTTGGATTGGGAACAGAAAAATTCCGGACTTCCGTCATTGTGTCAGTGTTGTAGACACTAATGCGGTTTGCCTCAGCAATACCGACATATAACTCTTTCCCTACAATTGCTAATCCTGTGACTGGGCTTTTTGTACTGACAATCAGCATACTTTTGTCATAGCCCCGCCCTCCTGCAAAACCCGCAGGCTTTCCAGACAAAGTATAGCGTCTGACACAGTACCAAGCTGTTTTTTCCGGTGGGTAATCCTCTGGTATCTTGCCCATTGATCCCTGAACCATAGCAAGGTAAATATATTTATCAGTGACTGTTATGGCTTTCCCGCCTACACGACTCCAACCATGAAGCTCAAAGTCAGGACCAATAACATCACCATCTTTATATATTCCTGCTTCTCTTCCAGCTTCATCCCAAGTGCTGTCGGTGTATACTGTGCCATCAGAACCGACATACATTGCCTCTACATAATTTTGCACCCATTTCTTACCACCATAAGTATTACCTATCCAAGATGTTGTGTAGGCTTTTGTGGCAGGTACGACTCTGGCTGTAAAGTACAATGTAATACTCATTGCAGTCATCAGACAGAGAAAAAACTTGAAAAATTGTCTGAATCGTAAATAACTACTATTTCGTTGGCTACGATATAGTCCACCCAGATGTGAAATGAATTTATTTTTCATAAATTAACAAAATGCTTGATGACTTCTCAAATATCATTTGATATCGTTTGACAATGAGGCTGCGTAGAATAGGAAATCATTTGCATCGTAATTACCCTGACAGCGCTTTTCTGTCATTATCTACATTTAAGAGTGTTCCACGTCTGGTTTTACATAAACTTTATCAGAATCACACTATTTTTTTAATTTCCCACATTTGTTTGGGGCAACACATATTTTCAATTAGACTGGCAATATAGCAATCTTTGAACAGAGAACTCTTAACAGGGAACTCTTAACAGGGAACTCTTAAGAAGCAATAAAGGTGTACTAAGTTTTTTTTAAAAATCAAATATAGGAATCCGATTTGATTTGAGCAACAAATCTAAGTATCTGTAGTCTTATTGCGTAGCATAACGCACTATAGCCTGATGCTCATGGTGAGCCAGAGGCATAACGCACCCTACTACGTACATTTCAAAAATCAAATATGAGTCCTATATCTACACAAAATATGACTGGGAAATACGTATAATATTTAACTTTTGATTTGCTGAAAAAAGTACAGGTTATTGCTCATTTATAATACTAGATATGCACCAAATTTACCGAGCAGCAGTTAACCCCAACCTCATTTAGACTGACTAACGCAACCAGGTTGTGACACAAGCATCAACCCATAATACACTGTGTAACTTTCTATTACACAAAAATCAATTAAAAATTTTGCGTAAAAACTCCCCACCTCATTCGTAGAAGGGTTTGAAGTCATACGGGGACGAAATCATCATGGATAGACAAAAATTTGTCCTTTCCTAGTCTGAGATCTTGCACCATTAT
>NZ_QMEB01000017.1:0-19553 GCF_012912135.1 Brasilonema bromeliae SPC951
AGCGCTCACTGGTTTAGGGGGTGGAGTTGTCATTGTCCCCTTATTAACTTCAATCTTTGGAGTTGATATCCGCTACGCGATTGGTGCTTCCTTGGTGTCTGTGATTGCGACTTCGTTAGGTGCCGCATCTACATATATAAAAAAAGGCTATACCAATCTGCGATTGGGAATGTTTTTAGAAGTAGCAACGACAATCGGAGCTTTAATAGGAGCTTTGATTGCCACTTTGATTTCTGTCAAAGCACTAACCATCGTCCTTGCTGTTGTTTTACTTTATTCAGCTTACCTGTCACAACAACCCAAACTCAACAACCTTGAAAATGAGTCAACTGATTCCTTAGGAGCTTATTTACAACTTAATAGTAATTACCCGACTCCAGAAGGACTGATGTCATATCAAGTTCATTCTGTCCGGAGTGGGTTTAGTGTGATGTTAGTCGCAGGAGTCATTTCTGGACTACTTGGAATTGGTTCGGGAGCGTTTAAAGTCTTGGCGATGGATCAAATCATGCGTGTCCCGTTCAAAGTTTCTACAACCACCAGCAATTTTATGATTAGTGTAACTGCAGCCGCATCAGCAGGAGTTTACTTAGCACGTGGTTACATCGATCCAGGACTATCAATGCCAGTCATGTTGGGGGTATTGCCTGGTGCTTTTTTGGGGGCGCGAGTCTTAATAGGAGCCAACACTCAGACTTTAAGAATTATTTTCTCTGTTGTGCTGGTAGTGATGGCATTCAAGATGGTCTATAGCAGTTTGCTTGGGGAGCTTTAAAATGAATAAAATAAGTTTTAGTTTCTGGTGGAACTCATCGACACCATCAGAAAGCGAAGTTATCAAATTCCAAGTGCAGCAGAAAAAATCAGACAGTGATATTCAACAGTTAGCCCAGCACACCAGTGTGATAGCAGAGTTTCCTAACGACTATGAGGTTGATGCTAACAAGGAAAATACGAAAACACTAAGCGAACTGCAACTTGAGCAGCTGCTTAGTAATGTGCTAAAGTACGGCGTTATATTTGCTAGCACTGTCGTTTTAATAGGCGGCATATTATATTTGATTCGCCACGGTGCTGAAAGAGCTGACTTTCAATTTTTTCAGGGAGAACCATCCCACTTCCGTTCTCCTACAGGGGTTGCGGTTGCAGTTTTGTCAGGTAGTCGTCGTGGTATTATTCAGCTTGGACTGCTGCTACTTGTTGCTACTCCAATTCTTCGCGTGGTCATTTCTCTGTTTATTTTTCTAAAACAGCGAGAATTGACATACGTTGTTATTACTTTGATAGTTCTGACAGCGCTAATGTATAGCCTTATAGGAGCATATTATTAATTTCTAATTAATTGTTAGAGTGCGTTACCTCAAAAGTAACGCACTCTTTAGCTACAGCTTATCTGTTATGTGAAAGCTTAAAGTTGGATAATCAAACCAAGATTTTGTTGAATTTGCTGTGCCAAATAATTTCTTATCAAATCAACGATTTCTACTGGAAATAATACTAAGACAACAGCACCAGTCAAGCTAAACAAACCAATAATGAGAGCTAACAATCTTCCAAAAAAACCAGGATTAATTTCAGCAAAACCCAATCTGGCTTGTCCGACAACAGCAATCGCAAGGAAAACAATTCCTGCGATTAACAACAAATTAGTTAAAGGTGAATTAGTCATATTTTTGATAAAAAGCATTATCTTAATTATAGCTATCAGAATTCTCAGTCAATTGTGAAATCTCTCTCTTTGTGCTTCTTCTCTTGTTCTCTGCATTTGATACAGTTAATTTACTGATTGTTTCACAAATTAAATAAAAATGTTACACGAGCAGGTTTGATTTTTTGTCTATACATAAAGTATAAATTGATATGACTTCAACCTCCAAGCCAAGCGTGGAAACGAGAAAAAATAGATCAATCTATGCTTAATGTTTGATTCCCCACTAGACTTTTTCTTAGTTTTTCGTTTAAAGTACGGTTAGGACATAGAATTTATGAATTATTATGAAAAATCTTCCAGTCATCACTCAGGAGTCAAGCTTAGCAGGACAAACAACCCCAAAGCAGTTACTGTTGGCTGTTCTTGGGGACTGGAAACAAAATACATTTAAGAAACTTAGAGGCGGATTTTTTCTAGTTCTTGGATATTTGCTGTCACCCCTGTGTTGGTGGAATGATCTGTTATTCAATTTGCCAATTGCTTATGGTTTTGGTTATGTCTGTAGTTTATTTAATCCAAAGTTACTCTTGCCTTGCTCAATTCTAGGGTACTGGCTTTCTAACATTGTTGGTATCCTCTTGATGCAATTCGGAGCTATGGATATTCTGCCAAATCAATCCAAGGAGCGTAATTTGAGAAAAGAATTGCTTACAGGGTTAGTTTCCTCAACGCTTTATACTCTTGTGATTTTGGCATTAGTTCAGTTGAAAGTTCTCGGCGCTCCTATTGCGTTATTTGGTAGTTAATATCATGTCCGCTTAATTACTTATAATTCCTGCTTGACCTCACCCTAACCCTCTCCTTATAAAGGAGAGGGTACCGGAGGCGGGTGAGGTTCCTCGTTTTTATAAGTGTTTATCCGGACATGATATAATTTCTTTTGGTGCGTTAGCGCTCACGCTAACGCACCAAAAGAAATTAAGAATATTTTTTATACATATGTTGATTTCTCCATTGCTTTAAGATAGGGCAGAAATTCTTCTAAACTATCAGCAAACATAAAAGGTACAGCAACTCCATTTTCAACAATCAGTTGCATACAGTACTTGGAGTCAATAGGAACATTATTATTTGTTTCAACACATGAATCGGGTAACTCTGTGATGACAATTTTCTCAAAATATTTAAGTACCACAAAAAGCCTATTCAAAGAGAATAATCGTTCATAAATGTATTATTTCCCATAAGTATGAATAAGTTGTGGCAATTATATATTTTAGCTGTGAATATTCTGTTGCAAGTATGTAACTAGCTGCTCTCCTGCTATGTCAATATGTTTTTTGAGTAACCTAACAGCAGCTTTGGTATCGTGCTGTTGACAAGCTTCTAATAATTGATAATGTTCCTTTTGGGAGCGCTCTAAGTAATCCATCTGACTCATCTGAAGACGGACATAACGGTCTACATTCAGGTGTAAAGTTTTAATTATTGTTAGTAACCGAGGACGTTCAGCACTTTTATAAAGTGTTTCATGGAATTCCCAATTCAGTTTCGCAAGCATTCCGGCGTCAATTGTCTGGTCTGTCTTTTCTAAAATGACAGTGGCTTTTTCTAAATCTGATGCGGTTAGCTTGGGAATTGCCAGTTGGATAGCTTTTACTTCCAACGCACTCCTAATCTCGAATATTTCTTGTGCTTCTGTTGGAGAAAGTGCTGACACTGTTGCTCCCCGATTGAGATGGAGTGTCACCAATCCTTCTGCCTCAAGCTGACGTAAAGCTTCCCGCACAGGAATGCGACTCACTCCAAACTGAGTGGCAATTTCATCTTGTCTGAGAGATTGTCCTTCCTGAAAAATTCCCCGCACGATCGCTTCTCGCAAAGCGTCTGCAATTAAATCTGGGGTACTGCGTTGTTGTTGCAGCACATTGGCTGCTAGGTCATTTAAGTTCATAATTTATTAAGTTAATAATTTATATTGTATACTATTTTTTGTATACAATATTCAAAAGATATCTAACAATCCCTCTATTGATACCACGGGAGACAGTGATGAGCATTCAACCTCAACCAGACCGGGTCATTATCTTTGACACAACGCTACGAGATGGTGAACAGTCACCAGGTGCAACGCTGCTGGTGGAAGAGAAACTGGCGATCGCTCATCAACTGTCTCTCCTGGGGGTTGATGTGATTGAAGCCGGATTTGCCGTAGCGAGTCCCGGAGATTTTGAAGCTGTCAAAACAATAGCTCAACAAGTCGGCGTATTGGGTGGACCAATCATTTGCTCTTTAGCAAGAGCGATTCGGCAAGATATTCAAGCTGCTGCTGAAGCATTGAAACCGGCTGCTCATCCGAGAATTCATACTTTCATTTCGACTTCAGATATTCACCTGAAGTACCAGTTGAAAAAGTCTCGGAGTGAGGTTTTGGCGATCGCCCAAGAAATGGTTACCTACGCCAAGTCTTTTGTAGAGGATGTGGAATTCTCACCGATGGATGCAAGCCGCACTGATCCAGAATTCCTCTACCAAATTTTGGAACGAGTGATTGCTGCAGGTGCAACCACCATCAACATTCCTGACACCGTCGGCTACTGCACACCCAAAGACATGGCAGTTCTTATTCAGGGTGTGCAAGAAAATGTTCCTAATATTGATCAAGTCATTCTTTCAGTTCACACTCAAAACGATTTGGGTTTGGCGACAGCGAACGCCTTGACAGCAATTGAAAATGGCGTGCGTCAGGTGGAGTGTACCGTGAATGGAATTGGTGAACGAGCTGGAAATGCAGCGCTGGAAGAGATTGTCATGGCATTGCAAGTTCGTAAACCTCATTTCAATCCCTACTTTGGTCGTCCGGTTGATTCCGATGCACCTTTGACAAAGATTCAAACGCAAGAGATTTACAAAACTTCTTGCTTGGTTTCGCAATTCACAGGAATTGTGGTTCAACCTAATAAAGCGATTGTTGGAGCAAATGCTTTTGCTCATGAATCTGGAATTCACCAAGATGGAATTCTCAAACATCGCCAGACTTATGAGATTATGGAAGCTGCTGATATCGGTCTTGCTGAAAACAGCATTATTTTGGGCAAGCACTCTGGAAGAAATGCTTTCCGAACCAGGCTGCAGGAATTGGGGTTTGAGTTGAGTGAGGCAGATTTGAACAAAGCCTTTATGCGGTTCAAGGAAATTGCTGATAAGAAAAAGGAAATGTCTGATTGGGATTTAGAGGCGATCGTTCGGGACGAAACACAAATTCAAGTAGACAAAGGCTTTCAACTCGAACACGTCCAAGTCACCTGTGGAGATTGCACCTGTCCGACTGCAACGATTACAGTTGTAACTCCCAACGGAGAAATTTCAACGGATGCAGCAGTAGGAACTGGTCCAGTAGATGCTGTCTATAAAGCCATTAATCGACTTGTGCAGATTCCCAACCAACTGATAGAGTTTTCCGTTCAGTCCGTGACAGGTGGAATTGATGCTCTGGGAACAGTTACAATTCGCTTACGATATCAGGAGCGCATTTTCTCTGGACAAGCTTCAGATACTGATATTGTAGTCGCAGCAGCTTATGCTCACATGAACGCACTGAATCGGCTTTATCGATTTTTGCAAAGGGAGACACAGAAGTCCCATGCTTCAGGTTCTGCCTCAGTTGTTAATTTTCTAATTTAAATTTCTTTAACGAGCGCATTGTTGGGTCATTTTCCATCCCTTAGTCTAAACTCCAGTAACTAAGTTTTGACACTCCCCGGCTTAAAAGTCGGGGATTCTTGGTCTGGGCTTGCTCTGTGCCCGCAGGGCATAGGGCTTCGTGCAGGGTACTTGAGTTCAAGGCGTACTCACCGGTAAGGTGCAAGATTTGAGTAATGACAGATGTAATGCTGTGAAGATGATATTTATCAGATGTAGAGCAGTGCTGTTTGGCAATCAATTGAGAACTAACAAGACATAAAAGGTGCTCGGAATAGGTTTAAGAGATAATTCATTTCCCTGTCTTAGCATAATTTTGATTTCCGACTCCTATTAATGACAAGTTGTACTAAGCAAATAAGCTAAAACTTTAAGGAGTAAATTATGTTTAAATTCAACAAACAGCTGAGTGCCTTAGCGCTTTTAACGATGACTTCTGTTGGTGAAACTATGCTAACCGTTGCAAAGGCATCTGCTCAAACTCAATCATATAGAATAGCAGCAAGCACAACCCCACAGCAACTTGCTGTGGGGCCTAAAGAGCGGGATATCGCCGCGCTCTTTGACAAATGGAATGCTGCTTTGCAAACAGGAAATCCTGATGAAGTAGTGAAGCTCTACGCAAAAGATGGTGTGCTCCTGCCAACGGTATCTAATAAGGTGCGGAGCACTCACTCACAAATGAGAGACTACTTCGAGCATTTCCTCAAATACAAGCCTAAAGGTACAATCCTTCAACAAAACGTCCGCATCATTGACAAGCTGTTCGCCATCAACTCGGGTGTCTACAGCTTCAATATAATCAAGAATGGTAAACCTGGAAAGGTTGTAGCACGTTACTCGTTCGTCTATCGCCATGATGGCAACGACTGGCTAATCGTTGACCACCATTCCTCTGCTATGCCTGAGTAGTGTCTGCCTTGTCCTATCGAATATATTGAATCATCAAGCCCTTACGATCATGTAAATATGACGTTAGACATGACGAATGCTTGCCCTGCTATTTTCAACTGAGGTTTATTGTATCGCCTTTACCACTACTGAGGCGATGTCAGATATGACTATCAAACAAGTAAAAGCTGGTACCACAGGAATTGGGTGCTAGGTAGAAAAAAACATAAATAACACCCAAAAAGAGGAACCAGCTTAGAGAAATTAACGTTTTGTCGGACAGGAAAAAGCTGTACTAAGTACTGGAGGAGCTAAAAATTATTCGACTTGGTTGGAGGTGTATTGGAGGTAGGATGGAGATGAGAGTTAGTTATTGCTGCACTGAAACTGTCATCGTGTCAGGATGAATTGAGATGAGACTGGACGCTTTTGAAGACGTCTGTGAGTTAAGGAGTCTGTCTGATAGATATGTAAAGGCGGCACTTCTTGCCAGCAGGATTGACAAAACCAGTATACTCCTGTGTGACGCACATGACGCAGCAAGCTACTGCCGCAACATGGACAACTATTTGTTGTCATTTTCATAAGTCTCTCCTTAACACCGAAAGCTGACGAGAACAGCTTTACTTCACAAAAGCTATTGATTCCAACGAGTTTCTCAGGGCATGAAGCAGCCCACTTTTGGGAGTACGTTCTTTGAGAATTTGTTCGTACACTGCTTCATATCCATCCACCATTTGGCTAACGGTGAATCTGTTTTCCACGTCTTCTCGGCAGGTTTGACGATTTAATTCCAATGCAGCCGGAATCATTTCTGCCATCTGTTCATAGCTAGCGCAAACAAAACCTGTTTTTCCGTGAGCAATGACTTCTGGTACCGAACCCATGTTAATCCCAATGACTGGTGTCCCAGTTGCCATTGATTCAATCATGACTAAGCCGAAGGGTTCTCGCCAAGTGATGGGAAACAGAGTTATCGATGCGTTACTCAACAATTCAACTTTGGCAGCATGATCTACTTCGCCTAAGAATTGTATTTGCTCACCATCTATGAATGGGGCAATTTCTTTTTCAAAAAACTCTTTGTCTACAACATCTACTTTCCCTGCCATTTTCAAGCGCCAACCCGCTTGTTTTGCTATGGCGATCGCATGTTGTGGTCCTTTTTCCGGCGAGAATCTGCCCAAAAATGCCAGATATGGTGGCTCTTTTGGTTGCGCTACAAATGGGTAATCTTCAATTTTGATGCCATTGTAGACCGTGCTAAGGTAGTTCAAGTCTGGTTGACGCTGGGCATCACTAATACTGATGTATCGTTGCGTTGCATGAAGGGTATATACTCTGCTACTTTCATTCGTAAATGCGCCATGCAAGGTATGTACTGTGGGTGTTGACGAGATACTTGCTAATTGCAACGTCGATACCCCTACATGGGAATGAATGATGTCGAATTCCTCCGCTTGTTGGTAAACCTGGCTAGTTTCTAGCATTTCGTACATTATACTCTCTTTAACGCTTGGGTCTAAGCGCAATGCACGAGGATGAATTGCTTCAAGTCTAGCTAATGTTTGCGAATCTCCGGAGGCGAACAAAGTGACATCGTGACCGCGACGCACTAATTCATCAGTCAGGTGACTCACTACGAGTTCAATTCCTCCGTAAGTTGAAGGTGGAACCCGTTCCCACAAGGGGGCAATTTGAGCGATTTTCATACGTTTTCTTGGTTCAGCTGGTTAAAGTGGTCGTTGAACAAGGGTAATAGACGCTTTTGCTTCAGGTGTTGATACCTCCCTTGGCTGAAGTTGGAATTAACCAAACTTCCTATCTACAAGGTATTTTCATCTTGTTTTGCACCCTTATAATCGCCACCTCCAATATGTGTGCTGACCAGTCATAGTGCAGCTATTTTTTACTTTTACCCCAGCTTTTTACATCCCACATCTATCTTGAGGACTATATAAAAATATTTAATTATAATAGTCATTGAGTCATATTTTGTGGTAAACGATATTTAATAACCATATAACGAAAAATTGGTGTTAATGTTAGAAAAACCAAAACATAGCGTCCTCTAAAATCACAATTGCTTTTCAAAACTCCTTAATTCGTTGAGCGTTGAAATGGTGTATATTTCCCCAATGCTTTTACAATAGTCCGCCTGTTGACCTTTATCAAAATGATTTAGGTATCACCTTCATTTCCAGACACACCAAGCGAATCACAATACAATTAACTTGGTGGTAACTTGACTTTTGCTTCTTGAGCAAAAGTGTTAAAGTTAGCTTGGGTTAATCGTCGTTTCAGCTTTAATTGTAGGAACACCAGTTTTTTTAAAAAGAAAGAATCCAGAGCACAGTTGTCAGAATATGTCCTGCGGACACGCTCTTGCAACAGCAAGATAATATGGGGTTTGTAAGAAGAATCTAGAAGGCATTAGAAACGACTGTGCGCAAAGTAGAATGGGAGTTTTGATAGAATCTAATACTTTACAAACATCCTCTTAGGCATAGTAGTTAGCTTGACTTTTCACGGGAAATTCTCAAAACACGAAACAGCGTTGTCTTTTGTCAAAACATAATTCAGAATTCGGAATTCCGAATTCCGCCTTGCGGTACTACGCGTATCGCGCTAGTCAGAAGTTGTTTCTTCAACCGCGTTCCCGTGAGTTCATGCTCAAATTCAGCAACGCGTCTCTAGGCTACTGCATGATTTGCAATTGTCAGGTAAGCTGACAGCAGCAGTTTTCATCCTCAAAAAAAATGACGCCAAGTACTCCCACAATTCTCGCCTTAGACTTTGATGGTGTTATTTGCGACGGATTGATTGAATATTTTGAAGTCGCGTGGCGTACCTATTGTCAAATTTGGTTACCTGAACAAGAAACACCAGAGAATAATTTAGCCTCAAAATTCTATCAGCTCAGACCTGTGATCGAAACAGGTTGGGAAATGCCCGTTTTAGTCAAAGCCTTGGTAGAGGAAATTCCTGAAGAAACGATTCTTCAAGAATGGACAAAGATTGCTCAAGAACTTTTGTTAAAAGACAATCTCAAGGCGACAGACATTGGTCATCAACTAGATAAAATACGGGATGAGTGGATTGCTACAGATTTAGATGGTTGGTTGAGTTTGCATAGATTTTATCCAGGTATAGTGGAAAAAATTAAAGCAACAGTCGATAGCACAACCAAGTTATACGTCATCACAACAAAAGAAGGGCGTTTTGCACAGCAGCTATTGAAACAAGGAGGAGTCGATTTACCGCGAGAAATTATTCTTGGCAAAGAAGTCAAGCGTCCCAAACACGAAATTCTGCGAGAATTAATTCAGACAACAAATACTTTGCCAGAAAGAGTGTGGTTTGTAGAAGACCGACTCAAAACATTACAACTTGTTCAACAGCAACCGGGTCTTGAGGGAGTAAAATTATTTCTTGCAGATTGGGGTTATAATACTCCAACTGAGAAAGTAACCGCCCAAAATGATCCGGGAATTCAGCTATTATCACTGCCTCAGTTTCCGAAAGATTTCTCGCAATGGCTTTAAGAGGATGTTAGTACGCCTTGAACTAAAGTTCAAGGCTCATAGCCAAAGTCCGTTAAAACGGACTCGAATGTATATTCAGTAAGCTTTAGCTTACTTGAGCTTTCAGCCAAGAAATAAATTTCTTGGCTGATCCAACTGCTGTATTCAGTTCTGATTCAATACTTTGAATCGTCCATACGTCAATTTTTCTAGGTTTTTCACCACTCAATAGTGCAATTGCCAAATAGTAGTGAGTATCGGAGATTGACGGATTAGTTTTTGTTGCATCACTCAACACATCAATAGCTTGGCGATAAGCTCGTTGATTGAGAAGCTGAATTCCTTTGTGCAGCAACTCCTCTGCAGTGACTTGTGGACTTTGATATATATCACCAACATGCCCAATACTCTCTGCTTGAATCTGATAATTTTTCCCGCCGTAATTCTTTTGCTCCATATAGCAGTCCTAAATTATTCATAAGATTTTCTTTTCTCTTTCTTGGCGTCCTTGGCGACGCCAGTCACCTACGGAGGGAAACCCTCCTGCAGCGCTGGCTCGTCTTGGCGGTTCGATAATTCTCACAACTCATATAGGATTGCTATATTTGTGTTCCAACAACAAACTACTTTTTTGTGTAATCATCACCAATTCGATCAATTCGATTTGCTTGAACTTGAAAACCTTTAGCATTGTCACGGTTTAATTGCTTCATTTCGCCAAACTGCAATTGTTCCTGGCTTATCTTCTGAATGTTGATAATTTGCTGTGCGAGTTGTCGCAAATCATCAGCAAAACTTGGTTCTTCATCCATCTCGTCATCTAGGTAAGTCGTCAATTTGTGCAATGCTTCCACAGAATGCTGTTCTTGAACTGCGGTAATTGCTTTTTCTGCCTTAACATTCTGTCTATCCTTGAACCGTGACACAATCTTGTGACGTAATTCATTAGCTTTGCTTAAAGCCTCAGTTGTCAGCTTTTTAGCAGCTTCTCCAGCACTAGATTTAATAAACTCATTGAAAGCAAGCTTAAGAATTTCAGCAGAACTCAAAGCAACAATTGGGTTAGTCATGTAATCCTCCAGAAGACTAGTAAATTTACTTAACTTTATAGACTCTCAACAATCAAGTGCGACAAACTTTATGTAACACCTGCAATTGAATAGCAAAAACTGTACCAACACCGCCCAATTGAGCGAATATGGCGCTGGCAACTCACACCTATTTGGTTCTACAACTCGGCTTATATTATACTTTTTTATACTTATATTTACGTATATCTACTTGATTTGTCAGGATAGCAATAATTTTTATGGATATCATTTGATATCAAAACATTTCGCTCCTACTGGCTAGTGAGTATCACCACTGATGAAACATCCTCTAAGATAGTGCTGAGTACTGAGTTCTGAGTCTCTTTGTTTCAACACTCAGAACTCATACTTCACAACTGGTAAACTTACGATTATGCTTGACCTCACTAAACTGACAAGACAAATGCAGGGTTTGAGTCAACATCTGACGCAAGAGGCGGCTGCGAGTCGTCAGCGTTTGGAATTGGCTCAAAAACATTTTCAAAATGCTTTGGGGTGTCAGGATGACTTGGTACAGCGACAGGAAAAATGGCGCGATCGCATCCTCTTTGCCAATGCGACTCCCCTAGAACCACTCAACACGTGTATTGATATTCCAGTTCCTCCTAAAATACACACCGTCATTGCAACCGATGGTTCGCAAATATCTCCCAGTCACCACGAAATTGCTTACTGCTATCTTCTTAATATTGGTAGAGTTATCTTACATTATGGACAAAACCGTTACCCGCTTCTAGATAGTTTACCAGAGATATTTTATCGCCCCGAAGATTTATATTTTTCTCGCAAATGGGGTATTCGTACTGAAGAATGGATGAGTTTTTGCCGCACAGCAAGTGAAGCAACGGTGCTTGCAGAATTGGCTTGCAGTGTAAAAGAGGACAGGGGAACGGAAGAAGTCCCTACGTTAGCGATGGTGGATGGTTCGTTGATTTACTGGTTTTTAGAACAATTACCTTTAGAAGCACGCGATCGCATTTTACCCCCCATCTTAGAAGCTTGGCAAAAGTTGCGTGATGCTCAAATTCCCCTGATGGGTTATGTGAGTGCTTCTCGTAATGTTGAAGGAATGAACTTTTTGCGTCTTTTAGCTTGTCCGCACACAGTACCAGATTGTGCAAGCTTTTGCCCAAATCAACTCGAAAAAGTCCCTTGCAAAGTCTTTGAACCTTTACGAGATACAACTCTTTTATCCACCTTACTCAAACCAGGACAACGCGGTTGCTTATGGCGCAGCAATGTTCGTATTCTTGACTTATACCAAGACCAGCAAATTTACTTTTGTTACGTGCATGTGGGTACCGAAATTGCCCGGATAGAAGTGCCATCATGGGTAGCCCAGAACACAACAATGTTTGACCAAGCACTAGGACTGATGTTAGCACAAGTGCAGAAGGGATATGGGTATCCAGTGGCGATCGCCGAAGCGCATAATCAGGCGGTGGTACGTGGCGGGGATAAGGCGCGATTCTTTGCCATCCTTGAAAGACAAATGATCAAAGCTGGTATAAAAAATGTAGGAACTTCTTACAAAGAAGCCAGAAAGCGTGGCAGTATAGCTTAAGTCAAGAACTAGGGGTATAAGGGTGTAAGGGTGTAAGGGTGTAAGGGATGTATGGGTTTGTCTCCCCCGTTCCTCCGCTTCTTCTGTGACCTCATCTTTGATACTTCTTCTTATAGTATTTGGGCTGACGGGTAGTTAGGGTATTTAAGTGTCTGCTTGATAATCGCTTTTCTATAATTCGTACTCTTTTAAACCCATCGCTAAGCCCAATGGATATATTACATTAGCCCACTTAAACTGATGATACATTCTTGAACCAGAATTTTCGGAACATTGAAAGATTACTATTTCTACTCCTCTTTCCTTTAAATCTTGAAGGTATGGAACATAAGCAAAATCATCAGCTACTAAAAGTATATTATCAACATTAATAATGCGATTAAGCAGTTCTTCTACCTTAAACGATACAATATCTGCTGTTTTTTGCTTATATAAATTGTAATTACAACCGACCGACTCTGGCATATCTCCCATGAAAAAGCCATGTTTGGTAATTTCCCCTATATCTACTAAATACTCTAAATTGAAATGCTCCGAGTAAATCAAATAACAGTTCACCTCATTCTTACGTTCAATATGAGTGTATGTTAAGAGTTGATCGACTATAGCATCAATGCTCAGCTTCTGGAATGTTTTTTCCGGATACAGTTTCTGATAAAATCTTTGCGTCTCCTTAGCTACCTTTTCAAGAAAAATTCCATCTATGATGATGAAATTGCTTGTTTTTATGAGTTGATTGACGGCTTGTCTTAAAAGGATATTTTCAATTTTCATGATAGCTTCCTTATTAAAGACTCGTTTTTTAAACTCTTCTTTTGTCTGAAAATTTCTTGGTATAGCTAGATCAAAACTTTCTTTTTCAATCCGCCAGTTTTTAATATCACTTTCAAAAAATACATAAAGAAAATCATCTTTGCTGTTCTCTTCTTCTACATATAGAAAAAGAACAAAATTTTCATTTACATACTTTTTCTTTATTATGACACTAGAATTTGTTTTAAGAGTTCTACCTTTGCATTGAACCTTAATGAAGGGAGTAATTTTTGTGGAAATATCTTTGATGATCAGTAAATCAGTTCCTTCTTTGTCAAATGATGGTTTTGTAACGAGTAAACCATACTTAATTAGTTTATGTTCAATTAGTTTTTCTGCCTGAAGTTCTAATGGCTTATTGTCCATCCTTATATTTCTGTTTATCTATAATCTTTATCTAAGCTTAACTGATAACTCAACCCATTTAACAGTGTAGCTCAACGTCCGCTTGCTATTCTGGTAAAAACACTCGCTCGAAAGGCTTTTTTCGATAACGCCGATAAATATCAAAATCACTATCCAAAGTCGCTATTGCAGCGATATCTAAGCGCTCTGAAATGACAATGAGGGATAAATCTGCAAAATCTCCTGGTAAATCTCTGTAGGTGGCATTTAGCTCAGCAATGCGCGAAAAATCTTGAGGTAACAACTGCTCACACTCGTAAAGTCCTTTTGCAACGTCTAGAAGAAACTCGTTTTGTGTGCGCCAATCGGAACTGAGTAACCACATCACTTCTGCGATGCAGATAGGTGTAGTTACCAGATTGGAAGTGCAGCGTTCAAAGAAACGACGTACTTGTTGATGATGCTTATCTCTGGCGCTGTAGTACGCAAACAAAAACCCACTATCTGCGAGTATGAGCGGATGGTAAGTCATGAATGGCGTTCTTTGAGATACTCAGCGATCGCCTTCTTACGATTTGCTCGTTCAGATAAATCGGGCGGTGCGTTTTGTAAGAGGTGTTCAGGGTGTCCACCTCGCCTATCAACCAAAGTTCTGCCTGCTTGCAAATTAAGCCAGCGCTCAGCAATCAAGCGTCGAATCAACTCACTTTTGTCTGTTTTCTCGTGAGCCAAGATATCGGCTAGCTGGCGTTCTGTTTCTTCGTCTAGTCTGACGGTGAGCATGGCTTTTGTCATACTTGTATTGCGCTTATGACAAGTATAACAGAAAGCTTTTTGGCTAAAGCAAAAGTTGCTTTTCTACCCTGAAAAATAATATGGGATTACCATTCACAATCTTTTCCTCTACTTCTCTCATTCCAATTCTTTCTGCTACTTTGCGTGACTCAAGATTTGGCTGATCACAGCTTGCTAAAAGATACTGATAGCCAAGTTCGTTGAAACAATACTTTAGTATTCTGGTTGCAGCTTCAGTAGCATAGCCTTTTTTGGTTGCTTCAGGCAGCAAAGCATAAACTAATTGGGGTTGCCCTTCACCAAAGAAATACCACAAACCAACAAACCCGATAATTTCTTTCTCATCTTTAGTCTCAATAAACCAAAGACCAAACCTTTTTTCATCAAAGAGCTTTTGGCTTTCTATCAACATTTCTTCAACCTGTTGCAAAGACAAAACCTTGTCATCGCACAAATATTTTTTAACGTATGGATTAATAAAAATACTGTGTAGTGTGTTAAGCTCACTTTCTAAGATCGGCTTTAATCGCAACCTCTGAGTTTCAAATACCAAGCTCATGACATCTTGCTACATTCAATTTTTTAATCTTCTGTCTACTGAGATCTTGCACCATCATTCTCATCCGCCAAGAAATAAATTTCTTGGCTCAAAGTCTAAGTAAGCTAAAGCTCACTGGATATGTATTTCCAGTCCGTTTTAACGGACTTTGCTTATAAGCCTTGAAATTTATTTCAAGGCGTACGTCGAGGTGAAAGATCTGATTCAACTATACCGCCTGTCCATTTTTTCCAAAGCATACTCGAAGATCGACAACTCCAAACAGTACGCTTGCTGATATCCTAAAACCAACAAGCGAACGCAAAAAAATTGTCGAGGTAAAAGTAGACGATGGAAATCTCAACAGTTAAGGCTCCCCGCTGGTTTGTCCGCAGAGATATAGATGGTTTGTTTGGGCTTTTCCTCGACAACTTGATTCAAATTTTGTTGATTGTGAATTTGTGTCAAGGGGTGCTTGGCTTTCCTCCCTCTCTGGTATACGGGCGTATTCTCCCAGGAATTGCTTTAAGTTTAATTGTTGGTAACTTTTATTATGGGTGGTTAGCTTACCAAAAAGGTCAGCGGGAACAACGGGATGATATCACTGCTTTGCCTTATGGCATTAATACTGTGAGCCTTTTTGCTTATGTATTTTTGGTGATGTTACCTGTGCGCTTGACGGCGATCGCCCAAGGTACATCATCAGAACAAGCTGCTGAACTCGCATGGCAAGCAGGTTTAGTAGCTTGCTTGGGTTCAGGTTTGATAGAATTAGTCGGTGCATGGGTTGGTAATCCTCTGCGTCGCCTTGCTCCCCGTGCAGCGATGCTTTCCACTTTAGGTGGTATTGCGATCACTTTCATAGCGATTGGCTTTCTATTTCGGACTTTTGCCAATCCCGTAGTTGGTTTAGTTCCTCTAGGCGTTATCTTAATTACCTACTTTGGACAAGTGCGATTTGCCATTCCAGGTGGATTATTAGCAGTCCTTTTGGGAATTGGTTTGGCTTGGGGTACAGGTTTAGTCAGTTGGGATAACGCCAAGTTCGCCACTGCACTGCAACCGATAGGAGTTTACATACCAAGGTTATGGCTAGGGGATTTATGGAATAGTCGCGCAGTCTTACTCGACTATTTCAGCATCATTTTACCAATGGGACTATTTAACCTTGTCGGTAGTCTGCAAAATTTAGAAAGTGCTGAAGCTGCAGGAGATGTTTATCCTGCAACCCCAAGTCTGGCGGCTAATGGTATTGGTACCTTGGTTGCAGCTATTTGTGGTTCTTGTTTCCCAACAACCATTTATATTGGACATCCTGGTTGGAAAGCTTTAGGTGCAAGAGTAGGCTACTCCATTCTCAACGGTATTTTTATGGGTTTACTGTGCCTGACTGGAACCGTTGCCATGCTTGCCTATTTTGTCCCTATTGAAGCTGGAATGGCAATTGTGTTATGGATTGGCATTGTCATTGTAGCTCAAAGCTTCACAGCAACTCCTTCTCACCATGCCCCTGCTGTTGTTGTCGGTTTGTTACCAGGTATAGCAGGTTGGGGCGCTTTAATTGCCAAAAATGCACTACGCGCAGCAGGTTTGGGAACACCAGAAAAACCCTTGACACCTGCCTTAATTGAACAGTTTAAATTGAGCGATACATATATAGATGGTGCTTTTGCTTTGGAGCAGGGCTTTATTTTTTCAGCTATGATTTTAGCTGGTATAACAGTTTATATTATCGAGCGAGACTTTCGCAAAGCTGGTTATTGGTCTATAGCCGCAGCTTTCCTCTCTTGGTTTGGGTTGATGCATAGCTACCGTTGGACTGTAGCAGATACTGTTGTCAATTTGGGTTTTGGAACTGGAACGCCTTGGGCTGTCGGCTACATTTTACTAGCTATTCTGTTTTTCTACACCGAATGGCAAGCGCGTCATCAAAAAGGAAATCAAAAGGTTGTTCAATCTCCATCACAAGACACTTTTGATAGAAATTGAGAGAAATGAGGTTATGTTCATAGTTACCGTCCAACCTCTCATATCTACTTCCATCAGCCAGATTTAAATAAAATTGGATATTTTTTCGGATGTTTGTGCCTGATCGCAATCGTATTGCGATATCTCCTACTCATAATAGCCACATCTTTGATATTGAAGGCTGTTCACTGTATTGATGCTCCTAAGCTAACTGAAAATCCAGCTTACTCCTTGAGGATTAGTCGGTTTATTCCTGTGGTAGAAGGTTGAGTAAAACAATAGTAGGTATCGTACTTACTAGTGCTGTCAATTTTACGGTTACCACGTTATGTTGTTCGATTCAACAAAAAATTTTGCAGAGTTATTAAAGATTGCGATTGTTTTCCTCGTAGGAAAAAAGGTTTTTAAAAATTTCGATAAAGAAGTTATAAATTTCCAAAAAACTAGCAATCTATAGCAGTCCTCCTTTTTTAAAAAGCACAAAATTTCCGAAAAAAACTTGCGACACAAACAAAAGCAACAAAAACTATGAAGCTTTCTCATTTATCTAAAAATCTTTGGGCTAGCGCCTTTGCCCTCGGTTTAGCTACTTTGTCTTTTACTCTACCTGTTTCTGCCCAATCTGGTTCTTCTGGTAGTGGCGGAACATCTGGTGGTGGTACTAGCACAGGTACTACTGGCACTACTGGCACTGGCACTGGCACTACAGGTACTGGCACTACTGGCACTACAGGTACTGGCACTACAGGTACTACAGGTACTGGCACAGGTACTGGCACTACTGGCACTGGCACTGGCACTGGCACTACAGGTACTGGCACTGGCACTGGCACTGGCACTACAGGTACTGGCACTGGCACTACTGGCACTACAGGTACTGGCACTGACACTGGCACTGGCACTACAGGTACTGGCACAGGAACAACAGGTACTGGCACTGATACCACTGGTGGCACTACTGGTAGTGGTACGACAAATGGCACAGGAACAACAGGTACTGGCACTGATACCACTGGTGGCACTACTGGTAGTGGTACGACAAATGGCACAGGAACAACAGGTACTGGCACTGACACCACTGGTGGCACTACTGGCACAGGCACCACCACAGACACGACAAATAATCAAGGCATTAGAGAGGTGAGGAGCGAACGCCATTCCGACTGGGGTTGGCTTGGTTTGCTTGGTCTTATAGGTCTTACAGGTCTTATTCCTAAACGCTCTCAACCCCGAGTAATCCGCGATCCGAATGAAGTAACGCGTCCTGGATCTACTAAGTTATAAGGCTTTGCTGAAGGTAGGGGGTAAAGGGGAATAATAATTCACTTTCCACACAAATTGAGTATTGTGAACTCTTTACCGCCGCCTTAAGCCAGTTCTTAGAGCATGACTTTAGATATTAAATATTAAATTTAATTATTAGAAATTCTAAATAAGATAACCGCGCTCAGGTACAAACTGCGTTACCCTGGTATACGCTTCGTGTTTTTCACTGCTAGCTGGAAACGCATATGTCCTTTGTCCCTTTGCACATTCATAGTGATTACAGTCTGCTTGATGGAGCAAGTCAACTGCCGGATTTAGCGGATCGCGCCATCGAACTGGGGATTAAAGCAATAGCCCTGACAGATCATGGTGTGATGTATGGTGCGATCGAACTGATTAAAATTTGCCGCAATAAAAATATCAAGCCAATTATCGGCAATGAAATGTATATCATCAACGGCGATATTACAAAACAAGAACGCCGTCCCCGCTATCATCAAGTTGTTTTAGCCAAAAATACAAAAGGATATAAAAATTTAGTCAAGCTCACAACAGTTTCTCATCTTCAAGGTGTCCAGGGCAAAGGGATTTTTGCCCGCCCTTGCGTAAACAAAGAATTATTAAAACAGTATCATGAAGGCTTGATTGTAACGAGTGCTTGTTTGGGTGGAGAAGTCCCCCAAGCAATTCTCAGTGGAAAATTAGAGGCTGCACGTAAAGTTGCTCGGTGGTATAAAGAAGTCTTTGGTGAAGATTATTATTTAGAAATTCAAGACCACGGCTCCCAAGAAGACCGGATTGTGAATGTAGAAATTGTCAAAATTGCGCGGGAACTTGGTATTAAAATTGTCGCCACCAATGACTCACATTTTATTTCTTGTTACGATGTTGAAGCACACGATGCTTTGCTATGCATTCAAACTGGCAAATTGATTGCTGAAGATAATCGAATGCGTTATAGCGGTACAGAATATCTCAAATCTGCTGAGGAAATGAAAGCGCTATTTCGCGATCATTTGCCAGATGATGTCATTGAGGAAGCTGTGACAACCACAGTTGAAGTTGCAGATAAAGTCGAACCTTACCAGATTTTAGGTGAACCTCGCATCCCCAATTATCCCATTCCATCTGGTCATACTGCTGATACATATGTTGAAGAAGTTGCTTGGCAAGGACTTTTACAAAAATTAAATCGTAAATTGAGAAATGAAGTTGACCAAGTTTACAAAGACCGGCTGGAATATGAACTAAAAATGATTCAGAAGATGGGTTTTTCCAGCTACTTTTTAGTGGTGTGGGACTACATCAAATTTGCGAGAGACAAAAATATTCCTGTAGGTCCAGGTCGCGGTTCTGCTGCAGGGTCATTAGTTGCTTATACTATGGGAATTACGAACATTGACCC
>NZ_QMEB01000017.1:19563-33011 GCF_012912135.1 Brasilonema bromeliae SPC951
ACTTTTTGAAAGATTTCTCAATCCAGAACGGAAATCTATGCCGGATATTGATACAGATTTCTGTATCGAAAAACGGGATCAAGTTATTGATTATGTTACAGAAAAATATGGCAAAGAGAGAGTTGCCCAAATCATTACCTTTAACCGCTTGACTTCTAAAGCAGTTTTAAAAGATGTTGCCAGAGTTTTAAATATTCCCTATGGGGAAGCAGACAAAATGGCAAAGCTTATTCCTGTTTCCCGAGGAAAACCCACCAAACTCAAGGTGATGATTTCCGACGCCACACCACAACCAGAGTTTAAAGAAAAATATGATAATGACCCAAGGGTACAGCATTGGCTTGATATGGCAATCCGTATTGAGGGAACAAACAAAACATTTGGTGTGCACGCTGCAGGTGTGGTAATTTCTGCTGAACCGTTGGATGAAATTGTCCCACTACAAAAAAATAACGACGGTTCTGTGATCACCCAGTATTTCATGGAAGATTTGGAATCACTGGGCTTGCTAAAAATGGATTTTTTGGGTTTAAAAAACCTAACAATGATTCAGAAAACAATCGATTTGATTTCGCAAAACAAAGGATTTAGAATTGAGCCATACGACATCACGACTCAAGAAAGAAAAGCTCAAAGAATTTTAGCAAAAGGTGAATATAACACCTTACCAAAAGACGTTCAAAAGACTTACGAACTATTAGAAGCAGGTGAACTAGAAGGTATATTTCAATTAGAATCTTCTGGGATGCGGCAAATAGTACGTGATTTAAAGCCTTCCAACATAGAAGATATTTCCTCGATTTTAGCACTCTATCGACCTGGTCCATTAGATGCAGGACTGATTCCCAAGTTTATAAACCGCAAGCATGGTCGAGAAAATATTGACTATGAAACCCAAATTCTAGAACCGATACTAGATGAGACCTATGGAATTATGGTCTATCAAGAGCAAATTATGAAAATTGCTCAAGATATGGCTGGATATTCTTTAGGACAGGCAGATTTGCTCCGCCGTGCTATGGGGAAAAAGAAAGTTGAGGAAATGATGAAGCAGCGAGAAAAGTTTGTGGATGGCGCTGCGAAAAATGGAGTGAAAAAACAAATTGCTGAAGAATTATTCGAGCAAATGTTGAAGTTTGCTGAATATTGTCTCAGCTATGACACAGAAGTGTTAACGGTAGAATATGGGTTTTTACCTATTGGGCAAATTGTAGAAAAAAGAATTGAATGTAGCGTGTACACAGTTGATAATAACGGAAATATTTACACACAACCTATTGCTCAATGGCATGATCGTGGTCAGCAAGAAGTTTTTGAATATTCTCTAGAGGATGGTTCTGTTATTCAGGCAACAAAAGACCATAAATTTATGACGACTGATGGGCAAATGTTGCCAATTGATGAAATCTTTGAACGAGGTTTGGAGTTGATGCAGGTTAAGGGTTTACCGCAATAGCTACGAATAACAGTTTTTGATGCCATTTACCTATGAATCTTTTTAATCAATAGTTTTTTTTATATTAAAAATAACTATCGATCATGCGAGCTAACTTTACTGATTCTTAACACAGCAGAGTGAAATTTACTTAGCCACTAACTGACAACCTCGAAATCACGTTCATCTGTAACGTATTCTGCAGGCATATTGACTAATTGTAAAAAATAGACTTTGCTTACTCTTGGATTTATGAGATAATCTTGTGATCGGGACTAAACTCAGTAAAGACACTTAATTAATTTGTTTGCAAAGTATTAACTATTCTGGTTCATATCAGGGAATAATACTAGATAAGTGTAGAAATATAAACTACAACGATTGTTTCTATGTGTGCATTCTCGAATTGGCTCGGAAAACGACTTCAGTGGCTGTGTTGCTTAGCTGCATTATGCTTGGTTTGTCTGGTTATGGGTTGGTCACTTCCCACAAATGCAGCAAATCACATCAGTCAGCAATTAGAACAGCAAAACGTACTATTGACTCATGAAAAACAACTTGGTGAGTTGATGTATTCAGATATCGCCAAAAATTTTTTGGCGGTTGAAAAGTTTCAACGCGCTCACACCTTGCGCAGTTCCCTCTGGGAGCATCTAATTCGTGCTGACAGTGCAATCAAGAAAGATATAAGGCTTGCTCAGAGATTGAGACCTTCTGGCATTCCCTTCTTTGTGATGAATGGTAAAAATTTGTCCGGTGGATTGTAACTGTCTAATATGGAGAATGTATTGAATCATCATCATTAGTTTTCAGTATTCATCGGGTTTTGCTTAGTCTACAAAGTCTATCCATACTTAAGCATCTGCATCATCAGTAATCACTGTTAATCCCAATTAAGCCAGGATTACTCTTTATTGTGTTTAGTTCGCAAGGTTACAAAGGATGCAATTGTATAGCTTAAAATGTGTATGATTATACCAAAAAATGGGAATTATGAGCAAAACGCGATGCATTCCAAATAACCCTATTAACTTCGGTGGAACAGAAATCATGAAGTCATTAATGCGTTGCAGTGGATTTTCTGTGTTTTTTCCTATCGCTCTGGCTACAAGTTACAGTTCCCAACTGTTGATGTCTAAGGAAGCGGTGGCAGAAGATGCACAGAATGTACTCCCCACTGAAGTCCAAGAAGCTTATTCTACTGGAGCGATACAGGCTAATGACCTGTCTCCATTAGAACAACAAGTCATTAATGAAATGAACAAGATACGGACAAATCCCAAGGCATACATCCCGATCTTGGAAAACTATAAACAGCGCTTTCAAGGTAAGCGAGTTAAAATCTACAATCAGCGCTTTATGCTAACACACGAAGGGCTATCAGCCGTTGATGAAGCAATTAGGTTTCTGCAGTCAGCGAGTCCTGTTGCTCCTTTAACGATATCTAGGGGAATGTCTTTAGGTGCTAAAGATCTTGTCAAAGATAATGGCTCAAGAGGTTCGACAGGTCACCTAGGTAGCGATGGTAGTAATCCATCTACTCGTATGGAACGCTACGGAAATTGGCAATCTAGTGCTGGGGAAAATATCAGCTATGGTCCGAGTACGGCTGAAGATATCGTCATACAATTAATTGTTGATGATGGAGTGCCCAATCGCGGTCATAGAACAAACATTTTTAACCCCACTTTTAGAGTCGCTGGAGTTGCTTATGGAATTCACGCTAGATACAAAACGATGTGCGTAATTAATTATGCGGGAGAATATCAAGAAGCAATTTCAGTTTCGTCTAGAGGTCGTCGTTAAACATGGCTTTTTGAACCTATAAACTCTCGACCCCACTGCTTTCTCTAAACGCGAGTGCGTGCCATACTCATAAACCAGCAGTCTTCGTGTTTTCAGTTCGCAGTGGTATGAGTTCCTTAGTTATCATCGAAACCAGTCATCAATTCATGCATCTAAAGACATATAGCGATTCTCATTTGCGTAAAATACAGGTATGCGGTGGGAGCACGCCATAGAACATTGGTGTCAATTTCAGCAAAACTCAAGTCTAACAGGACTTTCAGGCTCTGTGGTTCCCATGCTTCGCCTAAAATGCCTGAAAACTTGGCTATAGCCTCTTAACGAGGAACAGGCTATGGACTTGGGTTTTCTTGTTAAATTGACATCAGTGGCTATAGAACAGCTCTTATAAACAATCTGTATGACACCCAATTGGGAACTGCTATATTGACTGGTTGCTCCAAAGTTATGAAGTTGTTGATGCGTCAGATGGTATTTTGGATATTTACACTCGTCACCCTATCGACTACATCTTGTGATGTATTGTTTGAGCCTGACTCCTCTGTACCTAACATTCCTGAAGGAAATTCTGATGTCTTGGTAACCGGGAAAACTCTTTCTCGCCTTGAACAACAAGTCATAGTAGAAATGAACAAGGCGAGAACAAATCCCACTGCTTATGCTGCTGTATTAAAAAACTATAGACAACGTTTTGAAGGAAACCGAGTTAAAATTTCCCGTCATGTCTATTTGCAAACACAGGAAGGAGTGAAAGCTGTTGATGAAGCGATCGCCTTTCTCAAGTCAGTCACTCCAGTCGGATCTTTAACAGCATCCAAAGGAATGTCACGAGCAGCTAGGGATCATGTCAAAGACCAAGGATCGAAAGGAATTCTTGGTCACAAAGGAAGCGACAAAAGTGATCCCTTTACACGCCTCAACCGCTACGGAACTTGGAAACGCACCGCCGGAGAAAATATTAGCTATGGCTCCCACACAGCACAGGATATTGTCATGCAATTAATTATTGACGATGGAGTTCCTGATCGTGGTCATAGAATAAATATGTTTAATCCTGCTTTTAAAGTAGCGGGAGTTGCTTTTGGAATTCACAACACATACAGGCAGATGTGTGTGATTAATTATGCCGGAAGGTATATAGAAAAGTCATAATTTATCACTCAATGACCTTTGACAGATGACTGCTTCATATGGTGTGTGGTGACGATGCGCCCCTAATTTGCCTCTGTGACAGAATTATATAAAGCAACATAAAAATAATGAACTCTCGCCATAGCAACACAGCTTCATCTGCTCTTCACCTCAACGTTGACGTTCAAGGTCAAGGCTTCCCAATTCTGTGCTTACACGGTCATCCTGGTTCCGGTTCTAGTCTTTCTGTCTTTACCAATCACCTCTCAAAACGCTTTCAAACTTTGGCTCCAGACTTGCGTGGATATGGCAAAAGTCGGTGTGATGGCAATTTTGATATGCGGGATCATTTGATTGACCTGGAAGCGCTTCTAGACCGCTTTAGAATTAAAAAATGTCTGATATTGGGTTGGTCGCTCGGTGGCATTTTAGCAATGGAATTAGCACTACAGCTACCTCAGCGAGTCACTGGACTGATTTTAGTGGCGACAGCTGCCCGACCCAGAGGCAATCATCCGCCTATAACCTGGCAAGATAATGTTTACACTGGTGTTGCCGCGCTATTGAGTTATATTAAACCAGATTGGCAGTGGAATATTGAAACTTTTGGCAAGCGATCGCTCTTTCGCTACCTGATTCAACAACACACTCCTACAGCCTACCGCTACATAGCAAAAGATGCAGTGTCAGCTTATTTACAAACTACTGCTCCTGCGACTCGCGCTCTTTATTCCGCGATTGGGGCTGGGTACAATCGACTCACAGACCTAGAACAAATTCAATGTCCTTGTTTGGTACTAGCTGGTGCATGCGATCGCCACATTACAGCTGACGCCAGCTTAGAAACTTTTCGGTACCTCAAAGATTCTCAGTCACACTGCTATCCTAATACCGCCCATCTTTTCCCATGGGAAATCCCTAACCAGGTATTGAGCGACATTGACCGCTGGCTAGAGAAAAACCAAAAAGTTGTCAGTGTGTAGTTACGCTTAGGCGTAACTACGAAATAGCCTTATAACCAGAAAAGAACTCAGCACAGTGAACAGTGAGTAAGCGCGCGCATTCGGCGGGTTTCCCACGCCCAGGCGACTGGCGTATCTCCTCCACCAGACGCTTCGCTTTAGCCCTCTGGGCGTGCGCGCAGCGCACACCCAGAGGGCGCAGCCGTGGCGTCAGCCATAGGGTTATCACTAAACAGTGAATTGATAACTGATCACTGTTCACTGATAACTGAATTCTCCTCAATTTAATTACATTTGACCGCTAAAGACAGGCTGTACTTTGCGGTCAGTCCGTTCCCCCAGGTCATCAGCAATCGTCAAAGCACTTGGTTTACAGCGCTTAACATCGACAATAATTCCTTGCGCTCCTTCCAGTTCCAAATCTTCTACGTAGCCTTTTATCGCCGCTTTTGCATCAGCAGAACTGATAAACGGTCCAAAGTAGTAAGTGCAACGGGGGTTTTGTGTTATAATTTCTACCCACCAAGCCAAGCCAAAATTGTCGAATATGTTAATCAACGATTCCTTAAGGTTTTTCCAAATACTTTTCATGGTTCTCGTCAATTGCTAAATGTGATAGTTGGTTCTAAATCCTGCTGGTTTTGACTGCTTTACATTTCTTTATACTCTGTTTACTCTTGTTTTTTCAAAGAAATTTTTTGTAATTTATCCAGGTATAGGGTATTTATCCAGCGATGACGATAAATCTCATAAAGCGCCATACCCGCTGCTACTGAGGCATTCAGGCTTGGAGTCTTACCTTGTAAGGGGATCGACACCAAAAAATCACAATGTCGTTGTGTCAAAATACTGAGACCTTCGCCTTCAGAACCAACTACCAAAACAATCGGACCGTTAAATTTCACGGTATGCATAGGTTCGCTTGCTTCTGTAGCAGTACCGTAAATCCAAAAGCCAGCAGCTTTGAGTTCTTCCAAAGCACGTTGCAAGTTCACCGCTCTAACCACGAGAAAGTTTTCTAAAGCTCCAGCAGCCACTTTCATGACTGTAGAGGTAATACCAGATGCTCTGCGTTGTGGGATCACCATTCCTTGAGCACCCAATGCTTCTGCTGTGCGAATAATTGCTCCCAAATTGTGGGGGTCAGTGATTCCATCAGCGACAACAATCACAGGATCAGTTTCAGATTTTGCCTTTGCAATCAACTCATCCAAGTCAATGTAAGCGTAGGGAGCAATTTGTGCTGCTACACCTTGGTGGTTAGCTTGCTCTGTAATTTGGTCTAAGCGCTTAGGCTCAACCTCGTCGATAATTGCGCCATTTTCCTTCGCTCGTAAAATCAGCGAATGAAAGCGGGGATCGTAACGGAGGCGGGAAGTAATCCAGATACGGTTGAGATCCCGCTCATTTTCCAAAGCACTTAATACAGGATGACGACCGTAAATCAAATCTGTATCTTCTGATTGTTCAGAAGAAATAGATGAATCAGAAAAGTTACGATGCGGACGTGGGCTGTCTCTTAAACCGTTAGCACCCTTAACTCTGGGATTGGGACTAAGATGAGAAATGACACGCTTGCCCTTCATTCTTATCGGTTGCGCACTATTGTGTTCGCCAGAAGTCTTAATTTTTCTTGGTTTATCTATCATGTGAGTTATTGGTAGAGCTTAATAGGTGAGTAACTTGTGACCTCAATTCACCGAACCAACTCTGCAAGTTTTACGACTCGTGAATTGAATTTCTTACGGCTTTTCTAAGTCAAGTTTTTGCAAAAGTTCGCTTAAGCGATGGAAATCGGTGAGATACAGGTAGCCAATTAATGTTTCTAAACTAGTTGCTTGTTGATAGGTTGCCAGATCAACCCGCCTAGGGCGTCCTGTGGTAGCGTTGCGACCCCGTCGGACAATTTCTAACTCAGTGTTATTTAGATGAGGATACAGCGACTGCAACATTTTCGCTTGCGTCTCTGCTCTGACTTGTGCCACAACTAGACGATGGTATGCTTCTGGTCGCTTTGGTGGTAGTAGATAAAACATTCTAACGTATAATTCACAAACCGCATCTCCCAAGTAAGCTAAAGCAGTAGGAGAAATTTGTTGCAGTTGGGCTTGTGAAATCTCTTGGAATAATTGCTCTTTAGTTGCCCTTAGTAGTTGACACCAAATTGAATCCTGACTGGGAATTTCATTTGAGCCATCTAGTAGGTCTTCCTCCTTTGATGTCACAAGTTGTTCTTTCCTCACACGCTACATTAGGCAGGTCTACCTAAGCATAGTCAATGCTAAAAAATTTACTTGCTAAATTTTATCTTTTTTTCAATTTTGGTTGCCATTTCATATATTAAGGGCACTGAGGCGTGAAGTCTGAAATCCAGATGAGTCCATGATTCTTTATCTGGTCTCCAAAAGTACAAGTGCTTTTAAAAGCTTAAAGTATAAGGTATGAATTATGAAATGGATTTTATATCGTCCCATTATAACATACAGTTAGCCGTCCTTAAGTCTTTTACACTATTTATCTTTCTCAACCCGAGATCTTTACACTTTACTTTTTTGCTCCGTACTTTATGAGTTAACGTTATGCAAAAAAAAGAAATTCTAATTTAATAATAATTAAGCTATCCAGATTGGATGATCGGATAGCTATATGAAGTTCTCAGGTCAAGAAATCAAGACGATTTGACGTTTTCTAGAGCCACATCAACGGATGGTTGTAAGGCGAGAAACTTCTCCAAGCGAACAAGCTTGACCGTCTGAGTGACACGGGCATTACTGACAATTTGCAAGGTGCCAGCGGAGTTTTGAGCACGCTTGGCTAACTGTACCAAAGCACCCAAGCCAGAGCTGTCAACAAAATCGATTTGCGAGAGATCCAGAATTATGTGCTTTGGTCCCTCCTCAATCTTGCTCCCAAGAACCTTGGTAAATGTCGGTTCAGAAAAGGCGTCTAACAAACCTGTGAGGCGGAATAGCTGGCAGTTATCCCGGACTTCACGAGTGCCTCTCAGGCTTACAGTTAGAGTAAGTGGCTCAGCAATAATTCCCTCCTCATAAGTTATGGTGAACGCTCAAGTATAGATGGTTTTAGTGTAGGTTGTCTACAACCTGCTGGCAGGGAAGAAGACGGGAAGATGGGATATGGGGGAAGTGAGGAATTTGAGAGCCAGAGAGTGCGTTGTAAGACTGGTGCTGCTCGCTGTCTGACTTCCTCACTCCCTCATCTTTCTTTTCCTCTTGCCCTCTTTTCTCCGACTTTCTTCATTTTTATCCTACTCTGGCTTTTGTGGATCAACGAACTGCTCGCATTGCTTGGACAAACTGCTCAAACAGATAATCAGCATCGTGAGGACCAGGACTTGCCTCAGGGTGATATTGTACAGAAAATACAGGCAAAGATTTGTGACGTAACCCAGCAACAGTGGAGTCGTTTAAATTAAGATGACTAATTTCTACAACACTGTTGGGTAAAGTGTCTGGGTCAATCGCAAAGCTATGGTTTTGGCTGGTAATTTCTATTTTTTGTTGTAGACCAGCTGGCTGATTTAAACCACGATGACCAAATTTTAGTTTAAAAGTTTCCGCTCCTAGTGCATGACCTAATATCTGGTGTCCCATACAAATGCCAAACATTGGTTTGTGAGTTTCCAGTAAGGCTTTAGTGGTTTTAATTCCTTCGGTGACAGATGCTGGATCGCCCGGACCATTAGAAAGAAAGATCCCATCGGGATTGTATTTGAGAATATCTTCTGGTAAAGTATTGGCGGGAACAATAATAACCCGACAGCCATAACTTGCTAAACGACGCAATATATTGCGTTTCACCCCAAAGTCAATGGCGACGACAGTAAAAGATTCCTTGGAATTTTCTTGACAAGTAGGGTTAAATTCCCATACTGGCTGGGTAGGTTCTGACCATTCGTATATGTCTCGGGTGGTAACCTCGTGGACAAGGTTCAATCCTTTCATGCTAGGAGCTGCCTGCACTTGCTCTAGCAATTCAGCCTCATCCAGAATTTCTGTGGAAATACCACCATTCATTGCTCCGAACATCCGAATTTTACGAGTTAAGGCGCGGGTATCAATTCCATAGATACCAGGTATGTGGTGCTGTTCTAAATATTCAGGTAAAGATTGTGTGGAGCGCCAATTACTCGGTCGAGTACAAATATTGCGAGCAATAGCACCCCGCACCTGTGGTTTACTTGATTCTTCGTCCTCTATATTAACGCCAGTATTCCCCAATTCCGGATAAGTAAAAACGACTATCTGACCGCAGTAACTCGGATCAGTCAGGACTTCTTGGTATCCAGTCATACCAGTATTAAAGACAACTTCCCCAATTGTGGTTCTAGTGGCACCAAAAGACCAACCACGATATGTGGTTCCATCTGCCAAAACAAAAATAGCAGGTATTGCGTCAAAAAGAGACATAGGCTATAAAATCCCAAGATTTGTGATGTGTGTGATTAGGCGACAGGTCAACAATTCAAAATCCCCATACAGGAGAAATTCAAAATTTCAAATGAAAAAAAACAGCACTGGTAACCATCCTGATCGCTTGCTGTATGCAAATTCAATGAAGGACAGGTAAAACACGAGCGACAAAGGAACTAAGCTTGAACTGAATCATCACTTCACCTGTCCGTTGCTAAGCCTACAAACTAAAATTTAAGAGCATGACATATAAAATCTTCCAACAATAATAGACAGTCGCAATAGATTTCGACGCCGAAGCGCAAGTAAAATTATAATTAATCATGCATCAGTTTATTTTATCCCGAGCAGCGCTGATTCTTGTGTCAACCACACTAGCGGTTTTGACTGTAGCCTGTAATGGAAAGCAACAGGTTACTGTCAGAAGTGGTGAGCAGCAACCCGTGCCTAAAGATCAGAGTGTTGCCTCGCCTGTAACCACAATGGCACCTCTAAGTGCTAGTCCACAACCACAGGCAACGATGCAGCCCACTAGAGAGATTTCAGTGAGCTATTTTGAACAGGGATTGGACAAAGCTGTTGGTGCTCTGAGCATCAGCCAATCAGCTAAATCCACAGAAGATTGGAATTTGGTGGCAATTCAGCTTGCAGATGCGATCGCCCTAATGAGAAAAGTGCCAGTTGATAGTCCTGATTTCACAAACGCTCAAGCAAAAATATTAGATTACCAGCCTCATCTTAAAGATGCCATACAAAAAGCCACTCGCCCTGTCAATCCGCCACGACAAGCACAACCAGAAAGGATAGGGGTTGCCATTCCCCAGGTTCCTGTGACACCAACTGTGACACCAGCTATTACCAAACCAAGTTTCACCGAAACACCTGCCGCACCAGCAGAAAAACTGCAACCACCATTGCCAAAGCTGACTCCATTAGCACCGCCTAAACAACAAGAGGTGTTGGCACCGCCAACAATCAAACAGCAAGACGAACAACAGGTGTATACTGTCGGCATTAAACGGCGAATGGGTGGTACACCAATTATCGAAGTCACCTTTAATGGCACTCAACCGTTTGAGATGATTTTGGATACGGGAGCCAGTGGGACAGTGATTACCCAGAAGATGGCAAATGCTTTGGGAGTGGTGCAAGTCGGAAAGGCTAAGGCAAACACAGCAAATTCTAAAGCAGTGGAATTTCCTATCGGTTATGTGGATTCGATGGAAGTTGCTGGGGCGAAGGTGAATCACGTTGCTGTGGCGATCGCAGGCGCGGATTTAGAAACTGGGCTTCTCGGACATGACTTTTTTGGTGACTACGATATCACCATTAAACGTGACGTTGTGGAATTTCGTCCTCAATTGCGATCGCCCATTGGGCGTCTCCCTCCTAAAGCATCGCAAACCAATCCCACACAAGAAACTGAATTTACTGCTCCAAATGCGCCCAAGGAACTTCCCTCCGTAACAGATCCTTAGCGTTGATGAGAAAACTTTCTACTTAAGTCACTGTTGTCAGTAACACTATAAGGGTTAACGGCTAGGGATACTTTGCTCAAGTCTTGCTTGACACCTCTCAAATCTAAAAAGAACTCATTTCATTTGAAAAATCTTTGATATTTGATACTTTTTATCAAATAAAATCCTTTGAATAAGTCTCTCACCTGAAAATTTTACTTTTTCTTAACCAACTTTTAATCTAAGGTTAATATTCACATTGTTTACTTATTACTAATTCACTTTTTGCTGCAACATTTAAGCCCTCCAAAATCTGATAATTCCAGAAATTGGAGGGTTGTTTATGCTACTAAGTAGCGAGTAAACCTTTGCAATCCTATCGAAGCGATTTTAGAACAGACTTTGAAGGATAATCACTTTCTCTTAGATACAGCCAAGTCCTACTTGCTCAAAGAAATTGTACCTCAAGCTAACGAGATAGACGGTGATCCAAATCGCTTATTTCAAGCACTTCGAGGTCTTGGCGAATTAGACCTTCTAGCACTCAAGGTTCCACGTCACTGGGGTGGGAAAGAAGTTAATGAGCAGACATATGGCAGCTTTCAAGAACTAGTAGCACGGTATTCTGGTGCTTTAGCCTTTTTGCAAACTCAACACCAGAGTGCGGCTGGTATGCTTGTTGCTAGTAGCAACTCTTCGCTACAGGAAAGATACCTCCCTCGTATGGGCAACGGTCAAGTTTTACTAGGTGTTGGCTTTTCCCAGTTGCGACGTGAAGGCGATCCCCTGAGTGTAGCTACACCAGTTGCTGGAGGGTATCAACTCAATGGCGTTGTTCCTTGGGTGACAGGATGGGAATTTTTTAGCGAATTTATCATTGCTGCCACATTACCAGATGGTCGTGCTGTTTTTGGTATTGTACCCTTACTTGAAACACATCAAGACTCAGGAGGTACGCTGACACTTTCACCTCCAGCACAGCTAGCGGCTATGACATCAGCTAATACCGTAACCGCTACCCTGAAAAACTGGTTCTTGCCCACAGAAAGTGTTGTTTTCATTAAACCTGCTGGTTGGATTCACGAAAACGATAAAAAGAATGTTCTTGGGGCTACTTTTCTGGCGACGGGATGCGCCCTTGCTGGTTTAGATATTGTGGAGTCCGTCGTTAGCAGAAAACCTCTACCTTTTATCCAAAAAGCTTTTGATTCTCTGCAACAGGAATTGAATAACTGTCGCAACGCTGTTCGCGAAGCGCAAAATAATTCTAGTTTGGAATTAGTTGAACGTTTGCAATTGCGGGCTTGGGCGATTGATCTGGCAGGACGAATAGCTCATGCAGCGGTGACTGTTTCTAGTGGTGCTGCTATATATAGTCATCATAATGCGCAGCGAGTGTATCGAGAAGCGCTGGTATTTACTGTGACTGGTCAAACTCGTGCTGTTATGGAAGCGACGTTGGGGAGGTTGACGCGTCATGGTTTTGAGAATGAACCGCAGAGGCGCAGAGGACGCAGAGAGGGAAGAGAGGGAAGAGAGGGAAGAGAAGAGGAGAAAAATATCACTTATTCGCGGGTGATACATTTGAGTCATATCATTGATTCAGATATTCCTCAATGGGAAGGTGATCCGCCAGTGGAATTTGAGGCTGTGGCCCAACTGTACAAGGATGGTTATTATCTGCGGGGTTTTTCTATGGGGGAACACAGCGCGACTCATATGAATGCTCCCAACAGTTTTCGTCTTGATGGTATGGGGATTGATGAGTATTCTGCTGAGTCGTTGGTTGTCCCTGCGGTAGTTATTGATATTCGGGAACAGGCGTTAGTGAATCCAGATTATACTCTTTGTGTTGAGGATATTCTGACTTGGGAGAAACGGTACGGTAAGATTTCCTCTGGTTGTGTGGTGTTACTATACACAGGTTGGCAAGAGAAATGGTTGGATAAAAATGCTTTTTTTAACCAGGACGAGCAAGGGGGTATGCATTTTCCTGGTTTTGGTAGTGATGCGACACGGTTCTTACTTGAGGAACGTCAAATTGCAGGGGTTGGAATTGATACTCATGGGGTAGATTCTGGGCAAGATACCACTTTTGCGACTAATCGTTTGGTGTTGGAAAAACCGCGTATTGTGTTGGAGAATTTGACCAATTTGGATCAGTTACCGCCAACAGGGGCGACTTTGGCAATTGGTGTGCTGCGGTTGCGGGGTGGTTCTGGTT
>NZ_QMEB01000017.1:33021-43363 GCF_012912135.1 Brasilonema bromeliae SPC951
GGTTCTCCGGCTGGGGTGTTGGCGTTGATTCGATAAAAATCTTTGTTGGCTTTTGATAAAGATAAAACTTACGCATTTCGAGGAAGGGGACAAACAAAGAGATTATCTCCTGTTGTCTCCTCCTGGATTGCTTTTTAAGTCCATTCAACTGCGCGAAAGTTTTGTACGAATCTGCTCAAAGTTTATCCTATTGTAAGGTTATCAAGCTGAGTTACTATTCCAGCAATTTTTACCAGTCCTGAAACTGGATTTAAAATTGCGTCAACTAAGTTCACAAAACTAGTTAATATTGTTAAAACTTTCTTAGAATCTTCCAGATCCTGGATGGCAGATTGTAACTGTTTTGTTACTTTTTCTATTCTTTCTTTTGGTTGTTTCAAATCAGTGACTATTTCATCTATGAGTTTAAGACCTATCAGACTTTTCGTAGTAGCCAGGTCAGTTTCTAAGTTTCCTATTTTTAAGAAATCATCCAAACTTATCTTATTTCTATTAAGTAAATTTTGCCTACGCTTGCGGATTGACTGAATAAGTTGGCTGATCTCTTCACTACACTCATTCCAATCACTCAATTTCAAAGTACCTGTTACCATTTTACATCTCCTTTTACGTTTAAATTGTCAGCAACCATAAGACCTATAAAGTAAGTAGATTTTTCTTACAAACCTTTATCCATTTTCTGAATCAAAGGTTCTAATGTTCTTTCAGAATCGGATACTATTTTCCTAACTCTTTTTAGTTCTTCCTGATCGTATGTAACTGCTTTCTCTTTAGTCGCTGCTTTATCTGCCTTGGTTGTGTAAAGATCTTGACAATAGTTTGATAACTGGGCATCATCGATCTGATCTTTACCTTGAAACTCTGTTTTCAGATTGCTATGCAGTGTGGCTATTTTCTGAAGTAGTTCTACATAATTTTCTGCTGCATCTTTTCTACTTCTGATGGAATCCATAGCCTTGTTATAGTTTTCTTCTAGCGTGATGAAATCTAGAGTATGAGTTTCTGAAACTTGTGTCAGTCCACCTATATAATCAGTAAAGTAGGTTCGGATTTGTTCCTCTTCTGCTGTCAAAATTCCATTAATGTAAGCCTGTTGTGTCAGTGCTATTAAGCCTCCTGTCGCAGGTTGGTTAGAGGCTGAATCTTTTACACTAGATGTTGCTCCAGTATAAGTCTGTATATCTTTATCAGTACACAAAATTGCTTTTTTTAACTTTTCGCGGCGAAATTCCCTTGTGAATGCATTTGTAAGAAACTTGGCAATATTTATGCCTGCGTCAACATCAGGGCCTTTGAAACTAAAGACTTGTCCGTTAGATTGCGAAAATTTTAAATTCTTGAGTGATTCGTCAAGAGCAGTAAAGTTTTTATCGAAAGATGCAGTATCATCGCTAGCCAGCTTGCCCAAGGCTTTTACATATTCTACAAGTACAGAATTTGCCTTTTTAACGTCTGTAACCTTCTGTTTATATAAATCGTCACACCTTTTTTGTTCATCTTGTCTTTGTAAAAATGAGTGAAACGAGTCAGAAGAACCTTTTGCTGCCAGAAAAGGTATATATTTTGTTCTTGTTATGCAAGAGTTATAAATGTCATCAGCTATGTTCGATGACGATAGCTCAAGTGTAGTAGCCATTTTTCCTACATTTTGGACTGAGGGAAAATCACGACCACAACTGTTAAGTAAAAGAGCAAGCGGAACTAGAGCAAATATTGCTCTGCGAGGTTTAATATGAGGTATCATGTAATTTGTTTAGGTATGATTGAGAAAGAAAGTTAAGCTGATTTGTCTTCCTTCTACATTCTTAGTAGTTGCAATGGAAAGTGACTTATGCAGTGTTGAGAGAAAAATAGATAAGATGTCGTTTTGTCTCTAGTTCATGATCGCTGAGGTGTGACTTGACTACAACTGATAAATCAAGCGAAACTAATGCAAATGTTCGAGTGCATCTCAAATCTGGAGGTGTATATCATGACCACTCCCCTAATTTGCCGCAATTACATTGCCAATCAATGGGTGAATGCTGCTTCTCTTGACACCCTAGAAAGTCGTAACCCTGCTGACAATCGCGAAGTTGTCGCTACTTTCCCGCGTTCCGCTACAGTTGATGTTGATACAGCAGTAGCAGCTGCGCGCAAAGCATACCGCAGTTGGCGACTTGTCCCCGCGCCAGCGAGAGCAGAATATATCCATAAAGTGGGAGAACTTTTACAAAAATATAAAGAAGAACTCGCCCAACTCATGAGTCGGGAAATGGGTAAACCTCTGACGGAAGCACGGGGAGATGTTCAAGAAGGTATTGATTGCGCTTTTTACAATGCTGGTGAGGGACGGCGGCTGTTTGGGCAAACGACACCTTCAGAAATGCCCAACAAGTTCGCGATGACGGTAAGAATGCCCGTTGGAGTTTGCGCCCTTATCACTCCTTGGAATTTCCCAGTTGCGATTCCCTGCTGGAAAGCTATGCCAGCTTTGGTGTGTGGTAATACTGTTATCCTCAAACCCGCTGAAGATACTCCGGCTTGTGCAACGAAACTGATTGAAATTTTTGCAGAAGCTGGTTTCCCTGAAGGTGTTGTTAACTTGGTGCACGGGGTGGGACAAGAAGCGGGAAAAGCTTTAGTTGAACATCCTGATGTTGACTTGGTATCTTTTACGGGTTCTTCTGAAACGGGTGCTTTTGTCGCCTCGACTTGTGGACGCACTCACAAGCGAGTTTGTTTGGAGATGGGCGGTAAAAATGCTCAAATTGTGATGGAAGATGCAGATTTAGAACTTGCTCTTGAGGGTGCAGTTTGGGGCGCTTTTGGAACAACGGGGCAAAGGTGTACTGCTACAAGTCGCCTGATTTTGCACCGCGACATCAAAGAGAAATTTACCGCTATGCTCAAAGAGCGTACTAGTAAGTTACGCTTGGGTGCAGGAATTGATCCCAACATTGATATCGGTCCAATTATTAACCAAAAGCAACTTCAACGGGTGAACAAGTATCTGGATATTGCTCGTGAAGAAGGTGCAAAAGTGTTGATTGGTGGAGAAATCGCAACTGAGGGAGAATTACAACACGGTTACTTTTTTCAACCGACGATTCTTGATCAAGTCACTCCCAACATGCGAGTCGCTTGTGAAGAGATATTTGGACCTGTGGTGGCGGTGATAGAGGTGAGTTCATTTGAAGAGGCGATCGCCATCCTCAACAACACTCCCTACGGTCTTTCTTCTTCAATCTACACCCGCGATGTCAACCGCGCTTTCGCCGCTATGCGCGATATCGAAGCCGGGATCACTTATATCAATGGTCCTACGATTGGTGCAGAAGTTCATCTGCCCTTTGGTGGTGTCAAACAAACTGGAAACGGACACCGGGAAGCTGGTTCTGCTGTTTTGGATGTGTTTACAGAATGGAAGACAGTGTACGTGGATTTCTCTGGAAGTCTACAGCGTGCTCAAATAGATAATCGTAGTTAGGTTATTAGATTTATGGAGACAAGCGCCAGCACAATTAAACTCGACCAGTTTTTAAAGTTCGTGGGTATAGCACCGACTGGTGGGCAAGCTAAGCTACTCATTCAAGGAGGCGATGTCAAAGTTAATAATACAGTTGAAACCCGACGAGGACGGAAATTAGTATCAGGCGACAAGGTGACGCTGGGAGGACAAACCTTTGAGGTTGATTTGGAGAATTTATAATTGACAGCATGCCAAATATTCGCTCTTTATGCCAGATGCAGTGCGAGCATCTTGCTCGCGTACTATGACAAGCGAGCAAGATGCTCGCACTACTTTCACACCATTGGAATGCTTTCTTTATAATTTTTCTAATACCGTTTCACGAAACACTTAATACAAATAATTTGTTTCTAATTCTTTCCCCCTGCTCCCTGCTCCCTACTACGCATTTGTATCAACCTTAAAGTAAAACGCTATAACAGATATAGGAAATAACATCAGTCATTAATCAGTCAACTTCCTGCATGAGCGCAGATTTTCAAAAATACCTGCAATCTGTGTGTAATGCCTACCAACATTGGTGGAGGCTGTACACCATCACGGATGTGCGAGGGTCTAAACCAGCACAGTCAAAAAGTTTACCGTCGCTGTTTGATTTTGGCTTGATGGTAGAAACGGTACAGCCTCAGCAGCAGGAGAAACGCGAAACACCAGAAAAAACAGAACGCCTCCCAGTGCAGGAAGGATTACGTAAATATTCTGAAAATCATGTGCTACTTGTAGGTAGACCAGGTTCAGGCAAGTCCACAGCTTTAGCGCGGCTATTGCTGGAAGAAGCAGGAAATTCTGTCATTGCGAGTGAAGCGAAGCGGAACGTAGACGCGATAGCGGCTTCCCGCAGGGTAGCAATCTCCACAACAACTCGAATACCCATACTAGTAGAACTCCGCCAATACAACACCTCTGTCCTTGAGCTTATTCAAAACTTCCTCTTGCGTCACGATCCCAACTTAACCTTTAACAGCGAAACTCTAAAAACTTGGTTGCGACAGGGACAATTTTTGCTGCTGCTAGATGGACTCAACGAGTTACCCAATGACGATGCACGGCGAGACTTAAAAACCTTTCGGCAGAATTACCCGAACACACCAATGATTTTCACCACGCGGAATTTGGGCGTGGGTGGCGATTTAGGGATTGAGAAAAAGCTGGAAATGCAGCCCCTGACAGAAGAACAGATGCAGCAATTTGTCCGCGCCTATTTGTCAGAACAAGGTGAGGAAATGCTGCGGCGGTTAGGTGGAAGATTGCGGGAGTTCGGGCAAACGCCGTTGCTGCTATGGATGCTGTGTGAGTTATTTAGAACAACGGGCAATGTTCCACCGAATTTGGGTTTAGTCTTTCGCTACTTTGCCCAGAGTTATGACGGCAAAATCAAAGATGATGTCCCAGTTTCTGGTGAGTCGCGCCGGTGGTGGCAGGAGTTATTACAACATTTGGCGTTTGCCATGATGCAGGGAGAAACGCGTACAGAGTTGCGAGTCACGATTGACAGGCGAGAAGCGGAAGCAATTTTCACGAAGTTCCTTGAAGGTAAAGTTGATTATCCTCCCAGTCGGGCGAAAGAATGGTTAGAGGATTTGCTCAAGCATCATTTAATCCAAGTTGTGAGCAATAACCAAATAGAGTTTCGTCACCAGCTGCTTCAGGAATACTACGCGGCAGAATGTTTACTCCAGCAGCTTCCGAATATTAGTGATGAGAAGTTGAAACGAGATTATCTTAATTATTTGAAGTGGACAGAACCTTTAGCGCTGATGTTGGCGTTGGTGGAGAAGGAGAAAAAAGAGCAGGCGGTGCAGGTGGTGAAGTTAGCCCTAGATGTGGATTTGCAGTTAGGGGCAAGATTGGCAGGGGAGGTGAAACGAGAGTTTCAGGAAAAAACAGTTGGTTTAATTTTAGGGTTAGATGTTCCTGAATTACTCAAGATTAAGTGTTTGGGTATCACGCGATCTGAGTGTGCGATCGCTTTTTTAAGTAAATCATTGCAGCATGAAAATTTTATTGTTCGTGGAAGTGCCGCGTATGTATTAGGAGAGATTGGCAATCAAGCAGCAGTATCTGCCTTAATTAAGGCTTTGCAGGATAAAGATTCCTTTGTTCGTGCAAATACCGCATATTTGTTAGGAAAAATCAGTAATACAGCAGCGATACCTGCCTTAATTGCCATTTTGCAGGATAAAGATTCTTTTGTCCGTTGGAGAGGCGTAGATGCGTTAAGAGAAATCGGCAATGAAGCAGCGGTATCTGCCTTAATTAAGGCTTTGCAGCATGAAGATCCTTATGTTCGTAAGAGTACCGCAGAAGCATTAGGAAAAATCGGCAATGAGGCGGCGATATCTGCTTTAATTAAGGCTTTGCAGGATAAAGATTCCTCTGTTCGTGAGAATGCCGCAGAGGCGTTAGGAAAAATCGGCAATGAATTGGCGGTATCTGCTTTAATTAAGGCTTTGCAGGATAAATTTTCTGGCGTTTGTTGGAGAGCTGCATATGCGTTAGAAAAAATTTGCAATGCAACGGCGGTATCTGCCTTAATTAAGGCTTTGCATGATGAATATTCTCTTACTCGTGTGAGATCTGCAAAAGCGTTAAGAGAAACCAGGAATGAAGCGGCTGTATCTGCCTTAATTAGTGCTTTGCAGGATAAATCTTCTTTTGTTCGTGGAAGTGCTGCAGAAGCATTAGCAAAAAAAGATAATGAAGCGGCGGTATCTGCCTTAATTAGTGCTTTGCAGGATGAAGATTCTTATGTTCGTGCGAATGCCGCGTATGCCTTAGGAGAAATCAGTAATGAAGCGGCGGTATCTGCCTTAACTAAGGCTTTGCAGGATGAAGTTTATAGCGTTCGTGAAAGTGCCGTGTATGGGTTAGAAAAAATCGGCAATGAAGCGGCGGTATCTGCCTTAATTGCTGCTTTGCAGGATGAAAATTATTTTGTTCGTTGGAGAGGCGTACATGCGTTAGGAGAAATCGGCAATGAAGCGGCGGCATCTGCCTTAATTGCTGCTTTGCAGGATGAATATTCTTATGTTCGTGGGAGTGCCGCGTATGCCTTAGGAAAAATCGGCAATGAAGCGGCGGCATCTGCCTTAATTGCTGCTTTACATGATGAAGATTTAGAAGTTCGTGTGGATGCCGCAGATGCGTTAGGAAAAATCGGCAATGAAGCGGCGGTATCTGCCTTAATTAGTACTTTGCAGCATAAAGATTCTGATGTTCGTGGCAGTGCTGCGTATAGATTAGGAATAATCGGCAATGAAGCAGCGATATCTGCCTTAATTGCTGCTTTGCAGGATGAAGGTTCTCATGTTCGTAGTCAAGCCGCAGATGCGTTAGGTAAAATTGCTGGCTCTAAAGTTTTGTGTCAGATATGGGAGTTACAATTAAAAACACCATCATGGGATAAAAGCGATGCAATTTCAAAAATTCAAGAGCGTTGCAAGTTTTATAACCATGAAATTTTTCATTCTCCGCCAGTTGAGGAGGAAACTAAAACCAAATCAGAAACTTCTAAATCGTCAACTTACATCATTCAACGTGTAGGTAACCTCAACACAGGAGATGTCAATATCCACGGCGATCAAATTGGAACTCAGCACAACCAACTAAATAACAAAGATTAAAACTATGTCAGAAACTTCTAAATATCAAAATAGTTTTCATTTCAATCAAGCCCCTGGCAACGTCAACACAGGAGATGTTACCATCCAACGCGATCAAGTTGGCATTCAACACAACTACGCGCCAGAACAAAAACAAAATCTGGCGGAAACAGCCAAAGAAATTCAGCAATTACTAAATCAACTGTCTGTGAGTTATCCAACAACCACTGAATCTCAAAAGCAGGCGATCGCCAATCAAGCAATAGCCCGTATCAAACACGATAACCCAACCACCTGGCAACGTTTACGCAGTGCTACCGAGGCAGCATTAATTGAGGCGTTTAAGGAAGTGCTTGATAATCCGTTTGTTAATGTCACGGTTGCTGCTGTTGAAGGTTATAGGAAAGCTGAGTAAGGTTTGATTGAGTGTTTGAGACTCGCGGACGAGTGTTTGAGACTCGTGAGTGAGTATTAATTCTTGCCTAAAGGTTCCACGATCACCCTCTTCTCCACTTCATCCACCATCACCCGCGCCAACCCAAATTTCTCAATCACCCAAGCATTCGTCGTCAAATGCTGACTCACCTCAGCCACTCGGTACTCACTTTTTGTTGACGCCAAAGCTGCAGGCAATAATAACTGATCCCCCAAATGTTCATCCACGGGTGCGCCAGTTTGATGAAACTTCAACAGTTCCTCACAAACCATATCTGCTACTTTTTCGGCAGCTAAACCGAGACGCCCTAACGCACCAAATCCAGCTAAAGTATTTTCGTACTCAGCTGTAAGAAACAAACCCGCTCCTGGTGCGACACCTTTTGCTCGCAAAGCTTGTACACTGGGTTTCAATTGGGCTTCACGCAACACATTTTCAGCACGACTCGCGATTCTTTGGGGAATGTGAGAAGGTAGTTCCGTGACAACTGCTAACCCCCGCACCTGTTGCAAGTCGCCGCGTTCCACCAAGTTGATCCCGCCAAGTTTGCTACCACCACTCACAAGTAGTTCCACTTCTCCCCCGCCTTGGGGATACCACCCCCAAGCGTTCAGTTTCACTTCAACTTGCACACCCATACGTTGCAATGTTGGTAGGTAAACTTGTTGAATGTAATTCACGGAAGGACTATAACTGACATGAGTTCCCCCCTTGAGTGTCACCTGAGAGTCACCACTTGCAAGCACTAAAGGTAAGAGAATCGTTTGTAACACCAGAGTGACTGCACCAGCAGAACCGCCTTCCCGCGCTTCACTCACATCAAAAATATAACTTCCCGCTAGCACGGAATTACCAGGAACAAACTCTAGCGTCATCGAACCCAAAGCATCACCCCGCACTTTGGCGTTGCAAATTGCTGCAGCCGCGCGAACTGATGTGAGGTGTTGTGCTGCAAGTCCCGGTTTTGAACGTCCGGCGCGGATGTTCTCTATCTGTATTGAGTTACCAGTAATAGCAGCGAGACTCAGGGAGGTTCGGAGAATTTGCCCGCCGCCTTCACCGTAGGAACCGTCAATGTGAATCATGAGGGATTTTTAACCGCCAAGACGCCAAGGACGCCAAGATAAGAGAGAAGAGAGAATTTTACGAATCATTTAGGATTGCTATAGTTTTATTTCATCTGCGTTTATCCGCGTCCATCTGCGGTTTAAATTTTAAACTCCAACACTTTGCTTTTACCAGGATTCATCAACCCATAGGGGTCAACCATTTCCTTAAACTTCAATTGTTCAGGGTCAATCACCTTTCTACCGCTATCTTCAATAATATACGTGTGGGGATTGGCAATAAACACACCTTGCTCTTCGTGGTAGTGAATAATTTCGTTGAGACGTTCCTCACTCGTGTAGCGGACGAGTTGCAAACCCACAGGAACTACTGTACCGTTAACCCGAGTAAATTCCAAATGCATCATCACTTCATCGCCGAAGTGGTGATACATATGCTCTACCATTTGTAGATTTTTATCCGCCGGGAACGTACTTTGCAGGTATGTAATAGAAGTATCTTCACTCCGGGCGTGTAAGGTGGTATGATTCCAGGTAAATTCTCCTAAATGTGTGCCTTTTCCGGCATCAGTAGCTGTTTTTTGATATGTTATCTTGCCACCATATTGTTCTACTAACCCAGGCAATAATTCCAAACTTGGTTCAGCAAGAATCAATAAAGCAGCGTGAGTTTCATCTGGAATGTACTCCCGAAAAGCTGCAAAATAATCTGGAATTGGGGATGCAAAAATGCTAATCTCCTTTTTAATCATTCCATCAGCATCGCCTAAAGCTTGACCAAACCTTGCCGCAGCCATAAATTCTGGGAAGGTCACAATCACTTCTGCCCAAGGATAAGCTGGTCCTAATGGAATTTCTATTTCAGTGATAATGCCATTAATGCCCCAAGCATGCTTCACCTTTTGCACATCGTCGCCGCGCAGTTCAATGACACGTGGTTCATCTTCCATTGTTACGATTTGTAAAGCCAGAAGATTACCTCTGTCAGCCAAAAAGCCATACTGTATTGACCCTATTCCGCCGCTACCACCCGCAATAAATCCACCCATAGTCGCGGTACGGTAGGTCGATGGTGTCATCCGCATTTCCCAGCCGATTTCTCGTGCTTTTTTATCCAAAGCCGCTAACTTGACGCCAGCTTCAACTCGCGCGATTCCTGGTTTCACCCAGCGTATCTCGTGCATCCGCGTCATATCCAGAATGACGCCTCCATGTAACGGTACGCATTGCCCGTAATTTCCTGTTCCTGCACCGCGTACTGTTACGGGGACTCTGTGTTTCACGCAAGTTGCTGCTACTTTTAAGACTTCTGCTTCGTTGGCAGGACGCACGACTATATCCCCAACTTTTCCTTCCAGTTTGGGTACGAGTACTGGGCTAAAGGTATGGTAATCTTGAGATAATTTTGCTACTTGACTCGGTTCAGTGATAATTTCAATACCTTCTAAAGAAGCGGTGAGGGCATCTAAATCAAATGATTTTACGGGTGTGGTTGTCATAATTATAACTTTTTTGAAATATGGAACGCATAATAATTCAATTAAACTACCTCACCCAATATTGAATATCTCCCCTATGTTAGAGTAAGCGATTAGACATTGGGGATGTTTGAAAGAGATTTAGCGCACCACCCGCTATGAATGAAAGAAACACCATCTCCCTTCTTAAGAGTTAAGCGTTAAGAGTTAAGCGTTCCCTGTTCCCTGTTCCCTGTTCCCTGTTCCCT
>NZ_QMEB01000330.1 GCF_012912135.1 Brasilonema bromeliae SPC951
CGCATATTTTTTCATTAATATATTCAAAATAAAAATTTCTTCAGGATGTAAAAATATGAAATTTCAAATAGAATGTAACAGTTTCAAAAATAACCAAATGTGTTTAATATGTAATCAACTATTTCAAATGAGCGAAGCGAGATTAATTGTCTGCAGTGACGAAGGTGATGGCTTTGGTGATATTTGTCCTGAGTGCATAGGTATGGGTCCTTATTGGATCAAAAGCCAACTTCAACACTTCAGCAGTAGTCTGAGTACATAGTAGGATGCGTTAAAAAACTGTAACGCCCCGCCTGAATATAGTGCGTTATAACGCTTAAACTTGTGTCATTGCTAACTGTGAGCTAATACCGTTTCTCCATGAAGCTGCGCTAAATAATTTCTTAGCCCCCCTTGGGAAGGGGAGCCAGTGCATTGCGGTGAGGCAGCGCAGTCTTGGGGGTTTCCCCCAGGAGCGACTGCCGAACCCCGAAGGGGTGAATCCAGCGCGCATGAGGCGTTCTCCCGCCGTAGGCGACTGGTGTTAGCCGTCAGGCGAAGGCAGGCATACCCGAAGGGAGCCAGTACTTGATGAGGGTTTCCCTCACGCTTGTTCTGGCGTTGGGGTTCCTCCTTTGGGTGCACCTGGCGTGGGTTGGGGGGATCTGATTTGTTGCATCTTCATATAGAACTGGTATAAGATGACTTGCTTGACGTACCCTACTGTTGTCAATAAGTGCCTGAAATTAGCACAGGTAAAATTTCAACAAAAATAGTTATTAATTTTTCGCATTTTAACTCATTAAAAAGGCTTTGCGACTATTTTGGCTGCAATTGCTTATCAAAAATCGCTGCTACATCGTTTTCTAACAAATATTGAGTCTGAAAACTTAATAAATCCGCCTCTAAAATAGTTTATATAGGGGCAGTTTCTTATATTAGGTAGTAAAAATTTTATTTCATTTTTTCAGCAAACTCGCGCTCACATTTCCCCCAAGTATGCCATAATGTCACGAGCCGGAAATTAATACCTAATTTGACACCACCAATAGCCTTGGGGGCTATGGTGGTCGTTTGCTCATAGCAAATCTCCACCGTTAAGCATTTATTACCAAAAAATAGTCTGTTTGGAGGTGTGTGACAAAGTTTAAGTATTATTACCAGCAATATTCACCGAAATGTTTGGAATAAGGCGAATTTTTGACAATTCATTTTGTAGAAGATAGTAGAAGAGTTGGGAAGAGATTGCGATGAACTTATTAGAATTGGAGAATCGTGCGGTTGAACTAACCTCTCATGCCGATATGGGGACGACTTTTGCCTTAAAAGAAACAGCATACCCGCGTCCGCAGTTGCAGCGCGCGCATTGGCAAAGTTTAAACGGTCTGTGGAAGTTCGCATTTGATGACCAGGGCAAATGCGTTCAACCTAGCGACCTGAACCAGTGGACACATCATATAGAAGTTCCCTTTGCTCCGGAATCTACCAAAAGTGGTATTGGGGATACAGGATTTCACCCAAACTGCTGGTACGAGCGGGAATTTGAAACGCCACCAGGCGAGGGCAGATTATTATTACACTTCGGTGCTGTGGACTATCGCGCCCGTGTCTGGGTGAACGATCAATACATAGCTGAGCATGAAGGCGGACATACCCCTTTCACTCTCGATATTACCCATGTCTTGAATGACAGTGGGATAACGAAAGTGACAGTGTGGGCGCAGGATGATCCTCATGACCTCGCCAAGCCTAGAGGAAAGCAAGATTGGCAGCTTGAACCGCATAGTATTTGGTATCCTCGCACCAGTGGTATTTGGCAGACAGTCTGGGTTGAACGTGTGGGTACGACTTATATAGATCACATCCAGTGGACTCCCGACTTTGAGCGGTGGGAAATTGGTTGTTACGCTGCGCTGGCGGGTGATGTGCCTGTCTCGGGCGTACAAATAAAGATGAAACTGAGCGTTGGCGATAGGATGCTGGTGAACGATACTTATGAAGTGTTCAATGGGGAAATTAGCCGCCGCCTCGCCCTTTCTGACCCTGGTATCGACGACTACCGCAACGAATTGCTGTGGAGTCCGGAAAAACCGACGCTGATTGATGCCGAGGTAGAACTGTGGTATAAAGGCGAACTCATAGATCAAGTGAAAACTTACACCGCAATCCGGACTGTGAGTATACAGCGCGATCGCTTTATGCTCAACGGTCGTCCCTACTATTTGCGGCTGGTTCTTGACCAAGGCTACTGGCACGATAGCTTCATGACTGCACCAGATGATGAAGCGTTGCGGCGCGATGTAGAACTGGCGAAAGCAATGGGCTTTAACGGAGTCCGCAAGCACCAAAAAATTGAAGACCCCCGCTTTTTATATTGGGCAGACGTGCTGGGGTTGTTAGTATGGGAGGAGATGCCCAGTGCTTACCGATTCACAAATAAAGCGGTAGAGCGCATGACCAAAGAGTGGACAGAGGTCATCAAGCGGGATATCAACCACCCGTGTATTGTGGCCTGGGTGCCGTTCAATGAATCTTGGGGAGTTCCGAATTTGGTCGAAACACAGGCTCACAGGAACTACGTTTTAGCAATGTATCACTTGACCAAGACTCTTGATCCAACTCGCCCAGTGATTGGCAACGATGGCTGGGAAAGTACAGATACCGACATTCTCGCTATCCATGACTACGACACCAATCCGCAGCACTTGGCCAATCGCTATGGGCCGTCCGTCAAGCTATCAGATTTATTTGATCGTAAGCGTCCCGGAGGACGCATCTTGACGCTGGACAACTATCCACATCAGGGACAGCCAGTGATGCTGACCGAGTTTGGCGGTATCGCCTATGCCCCTGAGAACAAGCCCGATGCTAACAAAGTTTGGGGATATGAGCGCAGTTGGAATATCTCCGAATTACAAATGAAATACGCTGCCCTGCTGGAAACTATCAATAATATTGAGATATTCAGCGGGTTTTGTTACACACAATTCACCGATACCTTTCAAGAAGCAAACGGGTTGTTGTACGCCGATCGCACGCCTAAATTTCCCATCGAGGCGATTCGCGCTGCAACCCTTTCAGGAGGATTATGTACTCCCACAAGCTGTTAAAGCCGGATGGTCGCCAACTGACCTTATACAGTCGGTACCCTATTACCAGCGAAATACAAGCCACGAGTCCTAGCAACGAGCCAGTACAGGCAAATCCACACTTGCGCTGGCATCCCTTGCGGGGCGAATGGGTGGCTTACGCGAGTCACCGTCAAGGGCGGACTTTCATGCCGCCCCCAGAATATAACCCCCTCGCACCCACCAGCAACCCAGAGTTTCCAACTGAACTACCGCAAGGTAAGTATGACGTGGCGGTATTCGATAACCGCTTTCCGTCGATGACGGTCACTGCACACGACCCCCCTGCCAGCATCGTGGAAACCTTGCCCTCAAATGGAGCGTGTGAGGTCGTGGTTTTTACCCAAGACCCCAACGCTTCCCTTGGTTCCCTAGAACTGGATCACCTAGAGTTGCTGTTGCAAGTGTGGGGCGATCGCACTCGCGTACTCGGAGCAAATCCCCAAATTCAGTACGTACTACCGTTTGAAAACAAGGGCGTGGAGGTAGGTGTAACTCTGCACCATCCCCACGGGCAAATCTACGCTTATCCTTTTGTACCACCTGTTCCAGCACGAATGTTGGAGCAACAGCGACGATTTTACCAGCAACAGGGGCGCGGGTTGCTGGAAGATTTGATCCAAAAGGAGATTGCTGACAACAAACGGATTATTTATCAGGATGAGGAAGCGATCGCATTCGTCCCAGTGTGCGCTCGTTACCCGTATGAGGTTTGGATTGCTCCAATTGAGCCAGTAGGCACCTTTTATGATCTGAGTGCAAAACAACGTCAGGGACTTGCCAGGGCATTAAAAACGGTCACCCTTAAGTATGACGGATTGTGGAATCGCCCGTTTCCTTACCTGATGGCTTGGTTTAGTGCACCAACTGACGGTGAGGCTCATAGAGAAGCCCATTTACACGCCGAATTTTATCCTCCCTATCGGACGAGCGAGAGGCTTAAGTATCTGGCGGGAACGGAACTCGCAGCAGGGATGTTTGCCAATGATGCTTTACCTGAGGAGAAGGCCAAGGAGTTACAGGCTTTGGTGGTCAATATCGAAACGCCAGTGCGGTTGTGATAACTTCACCCTTGTTTTACATCCTCCCCTGGCTATTGGCGGAAGGTATGGCTACGCCACGCAAGCTATCAGCCTATGAGTGCTGTAGGAGGGGAGGTCAGACCAAGGCTTGGACGAAAGTCTCATATTCGGCACTCGCGTTTGAGTACACAAACCTGAGCTAAGTCGGTACTCCCACAAGCGCGGTGGGTAGTTCACCTTTCTCCTGCTGTTTCACAAAAAGTGCAAACTGCTAAAGGCTTGCAAATACTACTGTTTCACGTTTTCCAAAAAATATCCAAAAAAATTTTCCAAAAGTACTTGCCAAATCCTTTTCTTAGGACTATTATAAGTATTCAGAGCGTTCCTCAGTAGCTCAGTGGTAGAGCGATCGACTGTTAATCGATTGGTCGCAGGTTCGAATCCCGCCTGGGGAGTTAAAAAAGATAAAGAAAGTTCTGGGATATTTTCTTCTTGAATTGTCCTGGAACTGTGGAATGGCTCTGGTCAAAACCAGTTGGTCAGTGTAGCCTCCAACAGATGCTTTTGGTGTCCAAAGTGCATGCCAATCTAGAGAAGCAAATGAGAATGATCAAAAAATGCTCGCTGAACCTATTTACTTTAAGAGCAGTACAGCGAGCAAAAAATCAGAGCAGCAGAGTCAATACAGCACGAAATATGGTAGTGTCTTTGAAAAATATTTGATGAGTTATTAACGCTGCCATGAGCCAAGCTTATATTGAATATGAGTGTTGAGTTAAGTAGCTTTCATATTGTCGGTGACAGTGGACAAAACCAAAAAGTGCGATGCGGCAAGTAACTGTTAGGCCAAAAACACTGTTTATAACTGAGGCTTCAGCGAAGGAATCTATTCATGCTGGTGTCGAGCTTGTAGGTTGTGATTTACGGGTATGCAGCAAGATTTATCCACCAGCACCAGACCGAGTTGTTAATCCCGGTATACCAGAACATCGAATTTCCCTTCACATTGCAAATCAAGATTATTTAGGGGACTTCCAAGGAATAAAATCACCCAAGTCAATAATAATAATCATTGTTAGGGG
>NZ_QMEB01000331.1 GCF_012912135.1 Brasilonema bromeliae SPC951
CTAATGCTGTGCAAAGCCAGATGTGGAGTGCTTTGCAAATTCCCGGACATGTCTATTATAAAAAGCAATCAATTCTTGCCATTCTTCATCTGAACCCTCAAAAGAGCCAATTTGGGCAAAAATCTTGCGTCCTTGTGCATAATTTAGACCCCTCAGTTCCAGAACCTGCACAGGATAGGGACTACGATCCAGTTCTTTTGGCTTCTCGCGGCTAGTGAGCAATAAACAACTTTGATGGGGAACTTGTGCGATCGCCCTCAGCAGTTGACCATACTCCTCATAACCCTGGCGATACTGTCCCGCGCTAACCCCACCTTGCAGCACAGTTTCCATATTATCAACTATCAGCAGACAGCGTTCCGATTGCAGATACTGCAACACCAGTCTCAGTTGCTCATCCACAGTCTCAGGTAAACGAGTTTCTTGTTGCTTAGATAAAAACTTAATCCAGTCAGTCAGGATAGTTGTCAGAGGTGGAGCGTTGAGTAAAGAGCGCCAGATAATATAAGTAAACTCATGCCCAATGCTGCGAGCTAACTTTAGGGAAAGGTCTGTTTTGCCAATACCACCTTTACCCAAGCAAACGGACAGTTTAGTTTTACCAATCCCACCAAAACCAATAATACCAACCAGTCGGCAGCGTTCCTTAAGAATCCATTGCTCAAGAAGTTGCAGTTCTTCTTCACGTCCAAAGAACACTGAGACATCCGGTGCTGTTTCCCAGTCTTGGTTATCTGTTGATTGCTGCGCTGAGGTGTTCTCTATTCGCCGCCGTTCCAAAGCTGCTTTAAAGTTTTTTTTAGTGACTTTTTCCCCTAGCGCCTTTGATAGGGATTTCCATAAATCAGAACCTGCATCTTTGAGAGTTTTCTCAGACCATGAAAACCTCTGTGCCATCTGCTCATAGGTTTGATTCTCCCAAGAGGCTGACAGTATTAATTTTTCCTGATCCCTCAAATGCTTCCCTGTATAAGCAAATATGGCAGCGTCTGCAACAGCCAGCGCTTCCTCAATATTCATGATTTCAAGTGGTTACAGAATACTTCCACCAGCATTTTACGGGAAAGTCAGTAGATATCCGACTTTTTCCGACTTTCTTCCAATTCTGTTCCGACTTTTTCGCACTGACATATCTCAGCAGACCTGAGAGTATAGCTTTGCAAGCAAAGATTCAGATTGATTCTGATAGCGAAAACAGGTTGTTTGATGTCCGCTTAGTTTTTACTATAAGCAGGCAGTTTGTGGTATTGACTTACTTGTTTTGCTGACTTTTAATAACATTTTCGCTAAGAAAAAAGCGTAATCGGAAACTCAAACCCCCCTATTGCATAAAAGTGCAATCAATTTGTTATAAACTTGCAACTTCGTTATTACAAAAGGATAGAAAATTATTTCATCTACTGTTTTACTGTTTTGAGCAAACTTAATTAAGTTCAGAAAAGGTCTATCAATATGCACAAAATTATAGCCTTCGGATTCATTGCGTTGAATACACTCCTTTTACTGCCCTTACCAACACAAGCCCAAAATACGTTTAATTTAAGTGGAGAATGGATTTCAGCTGGAGAATCGGTCACGGGTAACAGTGCTGGATGTGTAAAATACCAAGGCGGTACTTATACTACCAACGGCATACAATATGGTGCTACTTATGAAGCTCCTACGAGAATAACACAGTCAGGAAATCAACTAATATTCAATAATGACAACATCTCTAATTCATTGGGAAATTTTACGCGAGTAACGAGAGGAACGGTAACTGGTAATCAAGTTAGAATTGAGAGTACTGACAGTCCTGCTAGTTTTAACTTTGTATTTCAAGGAAAAATCAATGAAAATGGAAATGTAATCACAGGTTTATCGACCTGTAGTTATCGAGGTGGTTCCGCAACATATACTAGCTTTGTTGTTTATTATAGAAAAACTTTTTGTAGTGCTCAGCCCATCAGCATAACGGAATTACGCTCACTTCAGGCACAGAAGCCCAGTTTACAGCAAACGTCACGCCTTAGCTAGAAATCATGAAATTTGAGGGATTACCCAATTGGCTTGGCTCCCCCACAAAATTGATACCATACCAATCCTAAATCATTCGTCAACAAAAAGATTCCCGACTTCGCAGAAGTTGTCGGGAATCTAAGCCTTAAGACATGACGAATAGGATATCTGAATAAAAAATTTGTAACCAGGAGAAAAATCAATGAAAGCTCAATGGAAATGGCACAGATTATTCTTGGGCAGTTTGATTGCAACTACAATAACTACAAGTTTATTTGACACCAATTCCTACCGTGCTACTGCCAATAGTCAGCAGAAACTCAGCAATCCTCAAGGACTATCTCAATTTCAAACTATCGGTTTGAAAAAAAATAGTGGTTTGTCTACACTTGTCAAGCCAAATGTTCATAGATTCAGCAGCAAAAAGACTCTCATTTCCGCTGGTGAGCGATCGCCCCTTGTTACAGGTTGGATCAGACAATTTGGGATTTCCGGTGATGACCTTTCTGAAAAGATAAGTATAGATAAAGCTGGTAATGTTTATGTTGTAGGAGGTACATCTGGCTCTTTAGGAGGAGCCAATGCTGGGAATTATGATGCTTTTGTGACGAAGTATGACAACAGAGGTAACCGACTATGGATAAGACAGTTCGGGACTTTGGGTTTTGACGTAGCTTCTGATGTAGCTGTCGATAATGCTGGCAACGTTTATGTTTCGGGGGCAACTAATGGCTCTCTTGTCACTTCTAGAAGTATTAGCGGTGCTAATCCATCCTTCTTCACTACATCTAATACTGTTGCCTTTGTGACGAAGTATGACAGCAATGGTAACCAGTTGTGGATACAAAAGTTGGGAGCGGCTGGTACTATTTCAGATATTTCTGGTTTCACCAACGGATCTTTGGGAGGAACGAATGCTGGGAGTTACGACGCTTGGATAGGAAAGTACGATAGGAATGGGCAGCTGTTATGGACACAACGATTAGGTACTCCTGCCGAAGACAAAGCTTTTGGCATAGCTGTCCAAGGCAATGATATCTATGTTACAGGAGAGACTGCAGGAGCATTGGGTGCAGCTAATGCAGGCAGTTATGATGCTTGGCTAGGGAAATTCACTTTTTAGCCATATTTGAAATTAAAACCAAAACTAGGTACAGGGGCGACTTTTCTCCTGTACCAACTAGAAGTAAATCAGTAAATTCACAAAAAAAGTCCATTGAAGTGGCTAAAGGCAGTCAGGATACTGGACATGGGAATGTCAGCAGCGCTATCAGATTTCTACGCGTTCTTCTGATGTCGCACTTCAACCACCGTATGCACATTACCGCGAGGTGTGAAATCTGCCTTAACAGTAACTTCCATTGGATCACAGGCAGCAACAAAATCATCTAGGATTTGATTGGCAGTTTCTTCGTGGGAAATATAGCGATCGCGATAGTTATTAATATATAGTTTTAGCGCCTTCAATTCCACGACTCGCTCATTAGGGATGTAGCTAATGTGAATCGTGGCAAAGTCAGGATAGCCAGAAAACGGGCATTTACACGTAAATTCCGGCAGAGTAATGTCAATATTGTATCGCCTTCCAACACGCGGATTGGGAAATGTGATTAGTTGCCCTTCCGCAATGTTGCGTTCTCCATATTTCATTTCCATAGTCAAGAGTCAAAAATCAAGAGTCAAGAGGAGACAGCGCTGCAGGAGGGTTTCCCTCCGTAGGCGACTGGCGTTCAACAGTCAACAGTCAAAATTTTTTCTTTTCAACTTTGGACTATTGACTAACTCATCATAACTCTTCCTGTTCCCAGTCTGGGCAATTTTCATCTTCCCAACCGTAGGGATGCATACCACAAACTAATAGATTTCCACTATACACTTGACCGTGGTAATGACGACAACCGATGCAAGCGGGATTTTTTTCTTGACAGGGTTCAACAGGATAAGGAAAACCCAGGTCGATATCATCTACGACAATGTCTTCCAGTTCACTATAAATTTCCAAAATTGGATCAGTCAGTTCCTGTAAATACTGATCTAACTCGGTGGCTATAGTATTTTGTACTTGCTCGCTAATCTCTTCTGTGATCTCAAAAAGGGAGTCTATCATCTCCGTCATGCCCACGAAGAAGCGTTCTACTTCATCAGCCACTATTTCTATCATGTCCCAAAACTCTTCTTGCCACTTTTCCATAAACCCGACGTCCTTACAAGTTAGTTACTGGACGCTTAATGCTACATGGCTGGGAGCATTTTTGTACATCCTAAGGACTATGTTTTTATAAAAATTTTACATTGTCAAGAAATATTTCAGCTTCATGCTGAAACACTCCTGCCAGCCTTCCAACTACTTATCGCGTTGTAACCTACGTAGTTCTTCCTGCATTTGTCTGACTTGATCGCGTAGTTTATCAACATTCTCAGTAGGTTGAGTGACTTTTACAGTAGTTGGCTCTTCGTCTTCCTCTAGAATCTCAATGCGACGCGGTTCAGAAGGAGATGTTTGACGAGCTGTTGTATCAGATGTGGGTGCGCTTTGGGCTTGCTTCATCATATCTTCTACAAAGCGGCGGGCTTCGTCTGTTGTCATTTCGCCCCGCGCAACCATTTCATCTGCCAGCTTTTGGACTTGCGATCGCAGTTCGGTTATTGTCCCCCCTGCTTTTTCTCCCGCGTAAGAAGCCAACCCGACACCTAGGTAAAAAGCTTTTTTTACAATATCTCCAAAACCGGGCATTGCTGCTTTTGCGCTCCTAAAATGGGGCGACCCGGAGACTACGCCTGCTATAAGCATCCCGTATTGCTGCTACCTTCCGGTCCTGACAAGATTTGGGCGTTACAGCCGCGTAGATCCGAGTCTGTAAACAGCATAGCATTAATTTTTCGATTGTGTGTCATTCCACGACAATTTTCCACTCAAAAAGCTGATAATTCACACAATCATTTTGTACCAATGGATCAAGAGCTACGATAGTTTGTGCTTCTTCCATTGAGGCTGCCTCAAACAGCATCATACCGCCACCTTTTTGCGCCCAGTAGCCAGTTTTCGCTTTGTGTCCTTTGGCAATCAATTCCTGAACGCATACGCTTGATGGGCACTTACATATTGATCAAACGTGGACTTCTCAACTTTGCCTTCTTCTATCTTCACAAACCAGGGCATTGCTTTTTACCAAAACTAGGGGTGTAAGGGTGTGAGGGTGTAGGGG
>NZ_QMEB01000332.1 GCF_012912135.1 Brasilonema bromeliae SPC951
GGCGGACTACCCATGAGTCCCACTGAACCATTACAAGATACAAGCACTCTATCAGCTTGGGTGAGATTAAGACCAAAAGCTGCAAACTCAGCTAAAACAACAATTTCGCCACAACCAACAGCAGTCTCAAATAGTACTAAAGTTGCTGCTGCAACTCCAATTGTGGAAGCGACTGGTTGGATAGTGGATAAGAATGGGAATATAGAACTCGTAGCGCAAGCACCTGGTGTCAACCCTCACAGTTCTTGGCAAACTCCTGCCTCTTGTCAAAATTCAAAATGATTCTGACATTATAAAGGAAGAGACATTATCTGATTAATCCATTCCTCGGCGGTAGAAGCTTCCCAAATGAGGATAAGTGCTTCAATTGCGTCACTAATTGGCATATTCTGGGAAATAATTAAAACTCCTGAACTGGTTTGTGACATTATAAATTCAGCAAACTCAACAGGCATAGTTTTGCGGTCGTGAGTTACAAGAATTTTTTCCTGGAGTGCTGCTATGGCTAATACCTCTTTGTCTGTCTTACCCTCAAGCCCTGCTGTATTAGCTGATTGAAAATCAATATTTGGTTCCCTACGTATCGTACCAGTTACAATTGCCTGCTTGAGATCGGCGTCCGCTTGAAATCGAACTGTCGTCATGTCTTGCTCTGCTTTTGCATAAGAGCCGCTTTCAACTTCTCATACAAAGACGGATTTTTCTCTCCCAGAGACTGTTGCAATTTCTCAAACTCTTTTTCACCTTCTTTCAAATAGACATCAATTAGCTTTCGGTTGGCAAGATAAAAGGCAATAGCACCATAAATCTGTTCTAGGGAGAGTAATGGAAAGTTTTGAGCAATACTTTCAGGAGACTCACCATTCAAGAAAGCGTAAACAACTGAATCAAGAGAAACGCGAGTCCCTTCAATCCAGAAGCCTTTATCCCGCTGCTCAATATATCGTTTTGCTACAGTCGGTGATGCTGTCATAAAACTGTTTGCTGGTTACTCAATATTTAGATATTAACTTGTACCAGACGCGAAATACGAAGTCTCTACACCCAAATTCATACTGTGCTTGAGCAACGCCCAACAGAGTTTGCTCGACATTCAAGAATGTTACACATCAGCAATCAATCTTGCTTTCCTCAAAAAGAATTGGAGTACAGTCTCTTCTTTGGAAATAATATCAGCTCTGCCCTCCATCCCTACTTGAATAGCACACTGGTTTTTGCCCTTACCGAGAGATAAGACTTCTGGCTGAATCGTCACCTCGTAGAAAGTACCAACTGCACCCCCTTGCTGACTTGAACCTGTTGCAGCAGCAGTTGCAGTCGCACTATTAGCTTGAGGTTTAATCGTATCTTCGGAAATCTGGCTGACGACACCTTTAAGAGTGCCGTAATCTGTATAAGGACAGGAAGAAACCCGCAAAAGTACTTTTTGACCTTGTTTCAACTTGCTTTTCTCCTGGGGTGCTACTGCTGCTTTGACTACCAAAGGTGCATTACTGGGGACAATTTGAGCGATTTCCTCTCCAGAACGCACAGTTTGACCAGGGTTCCGCAAGTTTAGCTTTGATATTATACCATCTGATGTGGCAGTTATGGTGGTTTGGTTGAGGTCAATTATCACTTGTTGGAGTTCACGGGCATCTCGCTCTAGCTGTTTGCTTTTTTCAAACCTTTGTTGGATGAGGGCTTGGCGTTCTTTGTCTAGTGTCGCGAGGGTGACTTTTCCTGTCGCTTGTTCTCGGGCAATGGTTTGTTGGGCGATCGCCACTTCTGCTTTACTAGGATTAAGAGCAGCTTGAGCACGTTGCCATTTCGCTCTCGCAGCCGAAATCGCTTGTTTTTGCTGCTCAATCGCTTGAAGTTGTACCTCAATTGCTGCTTGTTGCACCTCAACCGCTGACGATTGCTGCTCAACAACGAGTTGTGCTTCTTCCAATTGATTATAAGAAAGAGCTTTTTGTTTGGCTACGCTCTGATATCGGTTCCGCTTTAATTTGGCTGCATTTAACGCAGCTTGGCTTGACTTGAAGTTCGCAGAGGTTGATTGTAATTGTGCTTGTGCTTTTTGCAATTCCGCCTCGGCTTGCTTTACGTTCGCCTCGGCTTCTTCCACATCTTTGTTGCTGGTAATTTGTTTGTCTCGATAATCGCGACTGCGGCGACTGAGTTCAGCGACTGCTGAGTCAACAGCCCCCTTAGTACGGTCAGTTTCTGCAGCTATCTGGTTATTAAGAGCACTAATTTGAGCGTTGATTTGAACGATTTGTAACTGGCTCTGCTGGATATTGCTTTGTAGTTGGCTCTTTTTGGTTTGCAGCTTCGAGTCGTCGATAGTTGCAATCTCCGTTCCTTTTTTGACAAGTTGATTTTCTTTGACAGATACGTGCATAACCTGACCTTCAGTTGCAGCTTGCACAATCCGCAATTCACCAGCCGGACGGACGAGTGCTTGAGCTTTAACGGTGACTTTGTATTTAGCGACAGAAGCAACGATGACGCTGATTCCCAAAATGCCAACCATCACCAGTCCGCCCATAGTAACCCAGGAACTCATCGGTGGGAGAAATTCGTTGTCTTGAACTGGGGGAGGCAGAAAGTCTGAGTTGGAGTTGCTAATCATAATTCAAGTTAGTTTAACTAATTGCGTGGAATTTTCCGTCTCAAAACCTCACCCTCGCTTTTTGCTTCGCAAAAATCTTTCCCTCTCCTTAGCAAGGAGAGGGATGTCCGTGAGGACAGGGTGAGGTTTTCCCAGAATCTTGGGTAATTTGATCACTTGTGTGTACAGGGTAGTTGGTAAGGAGAGGGGTGCCGTAGGCGGGCTGAGGTGAGACAGCGCTGCAGGAGGGTCTCCCTCCGTAGGCGACTGCGAACCCGGAGGGTGATACGTATGAATGCAACTTAGTATTAGAATGAGAAATAGAACCTTTCATCATCAAACCATTCGTTGGTTGGGCAACGTCGTCCAGGAAGTCTAAGTGCTCGCCTCTTTGATGACGCAGTTGCTGTGGTGTGCCTTGGATTTTTAAGCGCCCTTCCTCCAGTAGGACAATCCAATCGGCTCGCTGGATGACTCTGGGGCGGTGACTAATCATAATTGTGGTTTTGCCTCGTCGGTGGGAAAGCAGTTGATCTAGTACTTGAGCTTCACTTACCGGGTCGAGAGCACCAGTGGATTCATCTAAAATGAGTATGGGTGGGTCAGTGACTATTGCCCTGGCTATGGCTAATCTTTGCTTTTGTCCCCCAGAGAGATTTGCACCAAATTCTCCTAAAACAGTTTGATATTTGTCGGGCAATTTACTAATAAATTCATCTGCACCAGCAATCTGGCAAGCTTCGACAATTTGTTTAAAAGTAACGTTAGGATAACTAAAGCGGAAGTTGTCAATGATGGAACGACTCCAGAAGTGAGCTTCTTGAGGCACAAGTACCACCTGTTGTCGCAGACATTCCACAGAAAGGTCTTGCTGATTGTACATTCCATAGCGGATATTGCCAGACTGGGAGGAGTATAAACCAGCAATCAATTTGGCGAGGGTACTTTTACCACAGCCAGATTTACCAATCAAGGCAATGACTTGACCACCAGTGATAGTCAGGGAAAAATCTTCCAGGAGGTCAACTCTACCTGCATGGTGGAAGTTGAGGTTGGTGCAGGTGATATCTGCGTTAGCTAGTATCTCTGCAATCGGCTTTTTCAAGTCGTTTTCGTCTTCTGGAGTCGCATCTATCACTTCTGTCAAGCGTTGGACGACAATTTGAGCAGTGATAAATTCATCAATTAGCCCAACTACAGACCCCAAAAAGCCAAGAAAACTGCCACTCATGCCGTTATACGCCAGCAGTTGTCCGATGGATAAAGTCTGATTAATCACTAAGTGCGAGCCGAACCAGAGTAAGGCAATATTCGTGAAATTGGAAAGAATCCCAGTGATTGTGCTGCTGTAAAGTCCTAGCTTCATGGTAGTCCAGCCTAAGTTAGCAAGGCGACCAAAATTGGTTTGATACTCTTGCCAAGCTTGTTCTGTGGCTTGGGTGGTTTTGAGGACTTGAACACCGCGAAAGGTTTCAACCAGAAAGCCTTGGTTTTCTGTGCCTTTGACGATGAGGCTGCGGGTTTTCTGACGCAAAGCGGGGAGAAAAAGCAAGTTGACGAGAGTGACAATGACAAAGGCGGCGAGGGAACCTAGAGTGAGTTGCCAACTATAGAAGAGCATAAAGCCCAAGGAAACCAAAGCCACAAAAAATTGACTGGGTAAACCGAGGACAATTTTGGAAACTAGGGCATTGATGGTATGAACATCGGCAATGCGGCTAACAACTTCCCCACTGCGACGTGCTTCAAAATATGATAGGGGTAAGCGCAAAAGTTGTCGCCCGTATTCTAGAATGAGTCCGTATTGCAACCGTTGACCAAAATGACCGACCAGGTGAGATTGTACCAAACCAATGGTACTTTGGAATAAGTTCATGGCAATGACTCCAATTGCCACGGTGGTAAGCAGTTGGGTATCTCCTCGCACGAGTACGTCATCGGTGAGGAGTTGCATCATTAAGGGGGAGGCGAGGGAGAGGAGTCCAATGGCAAAGTTGATGGCGATCGCCTGAACCAAAAGATTGCGATATGGCATGACGCGGGCAATAAAGCGCCCAAAACCGCCAATTTTATCTTCTGGTTGCTCATAGAAGCGGCTATCGTCTGGCATTAGCAACAGCATAATGCCATCACTCCAACCCTCGATTAACTCCTTGGAGGTGAGGTACAAGATACCAACGGCGGGGTCAGAGATGATATATTTTTTCCCCTTTTTCCCGTATAATACTACCCAGTGGTAACCTTTCCAATGAATGATAGCTGGTAAGGGGACTTCATTTAATTTTTCAAGTAGTTCTGGGGTGGCTTGAACTTGACGAGCATGGAATCCCAGGGTTTGTGCACCTCGTCTTAAACCTAGCAAGGTGGTTCCCCGTGATCCGGTGCCCACTGCTTCTCGCACGCGGTTGAGGGTAAAGGTGCGTCTGTAGTGTTTGGCGACTGTGGCAAGACTTGCTGCACCACAATCTTCTTCACTGTGTTGCAATATGCTGTGATATTTCATTGTTCAAAAAATCAGTGAACAGTGAGACCAGTACTGCAGGAGGGTTTCCCTCCGTAGGTAACTGGCGAACCCG
>NZ_QMEB01000018.1:0-5359 GCF_012912135.1 Brasilonema bromeliae SPC951
TGTTCTCTGCGCCCACCGCGAACGAGTGCGGGAGGAACATCCACACCGCAAATTCACTCTCTACGGTTTATTTTTTGCGCTTTTTCAAGAGATTAGAGGTGAAAAGGCTTTAATGATTGAGCGCTTTCATTTGCTGTTGTGCGTAGCGAGACCCAGCGGCGATTCCTTTGGGAGCAACCGCTTCAATTCGGCTCAACTCTTGAGAAGTCAGCGTAATATCAGTTGCGCCAATGTTTTCTTCCAGGTAGCTCCGTCGCTTTGTACCCGGAATCGGCACAATGTCATCGCCCTGAGCCAGTAGCCACGCCAAGGCAAGTTGACTGGGTGTCACGCCTTTTTCTTTTGCGATCGCTTTCACCTGTTCTACCAATTGCAGATTCTTGTAGAAATTCTCGCCCTGAAATCTGGGTGAATTTCTGCGATAATCATCTTCAGCAAAATCTTCTGGGCTGGTGAACTGCCCTGAGAGAAATCCACGACCGAGCGGGCTGTAAGCCACGTAGCCAATGCCTAACTCGCGCACAGTCGGCAAAATCTCATCTTCTGGATCACGGCTCCACAGGGAGTATTCCGTTTGCAGGGCAGTAATCGGGTGAACTGCATGTGCCCGTCGAATCGTGGCGGGAGCCGCTTCGGACATACCAAGATAGCGGACTTTGCCCTGCTGCACCAGTTCTGCCATTGCCCCGATGGTCTCTTCAATCGGCACCGTTGGATCAACCCGATGCTGATAGTAAAGGTCAATGACATCAACTCCCAAGCGTTGCAATGAAGCATCACACGCTTGATGCACATATTCTGGTTTGCCGCTCACGCCCAAAAATTGACCATCGGTGCCACGGACGTTACCGAACTTAGTGGCTAACACAACCCGATCTCGACGATCGCGGATTACTTTGCCCACCAATTGTTCATTTGTGAAGGGACCGTATATATCAGCCGTATCCAGCAGCGTGACACCGAGTTCTAAAGCGCGGTGAATTGTGGCGATCGATTCTTGCTCATCACGCCCTGCATAGAACTCAGACATGCCCATGCAGCCTAGCCCTAGTTCTGAAACCACCAGTTCTCTGCCGAGTTGACGTGTTTTCACTCTTCGTTCTCCTGATTTAACTTGCGATTTTCAGTCTTATCTTGCGGCATGGTTTCATCATAGGCTCGATCGGCTTTAGCATGAATACACAAACCTTGCAGATGATTGCCTAATCCTCTCAAGCAAGGCATTGGCAACGAAGAAATATTTCCTATAATAAGCACATGGTTAAATCAGTCAAAAATTCAACATGACGATTGAGACACTGAGCCACCAGACAGCGATCACCAAATGTGAAGAACTGGCGGCATTGGTTGCGAGGCACACTGACAGCAAGGGAAACGGTTTCCATACAACTGCGATCGATCCCTTAGCGTTCACGCGAGAATGTGATACTTCCAAAGCAATTCACAGTGTTAGCGAACCAATTCTTGGCATTGTGGTGCAGGGCAAAAAAGAAGTGTTGCTGAATGACGAAAGCTATTGGTACGGTGTCGCTCAGTATCTAGTTGTTTCGGTCGATTTGCCACTGAGTGGATGTGCGATAAAGGCGACACCCGATCAGCCCTATCTGGGATTTAAGCTGAAGCTAGACTCAGCCCAACTCTGTGACATCATTGCTCAAACCAACCCAGACATAGGTCAGAAAGAATCAGTCAGAGGCTGGTTCATCAGCGATGCCGATCCATCGTTGATTGACTGCGCCATCCGGCTGACAAAGCTTTTGGATACACCGCAGGATATCCCGTTTCTAGCACCGATAATCATCCGCGAAATCTATTACCGTTTACTCATGGGTGAACAAAGCGAAGCGGTTCGTCAGATTGCTACCTCTGGCAGCAACATGCAGCGGATTGCTCTTGTGATCAAACGGCTCAAATCTGATTTTGCAAAGCCGTTGCGGGTTGAGGATTTGGCAGAGCAAGCGAATATGTCTCCTTCATCGTTCCATCGCCACTTCAAGGCAGTCACCTCAATGAGTCCGCTGCAATATCAAAAACAATTGAGACTATTGACAGCGCGTCAGATTATGCTTGCCGAGAATGCTGATGCGACCCAGGCTGCTTATCAGGTTGGGTATGAGAGCACTTCGCAGTTCAGCCGCGAATATGCCCGCATGTTCGGTGCGCCACCGATCAGGAATATTCAACGTTTACGCACAGCCTGAGCGTAGACTGCTGCCTTACCCACTCGTAACCCGTGACGATAGAGGCATTAGCACTTTTTGATTGCCTCCTGGCATAGTACTGCAGTACTATAATACGCTCAAACGTAATAGAGATTGAACCAACAAATCACTCACTCCTCAGGAGTCACATTGTTACTGGGGGTTCGGTGTAAGCAGAATCAACTGGCGTTTTTGGAGCGATCGCACTCCTTCCAAATCCATCCCCGTGTTCTGTATTAATGTCTCAACCGTTTCCGGTGCCTGAGCATGATCGCACGCCTCTAAGAAAGCATACTCTGCTTCACTGAGTTTCGCGACTTGATAGTTATAATCTAAGATGACTTGACTTGGCCATCCTTCCATGCATGGACTGCGTTCGGGAATGGAATTGAGAACAGTCGCGTCATCTGACCAATCCATGCGGGATATTGGAGGACGACCGAGGAAGAATTCGTAGTGGCTGATTTCTGGATCAAGAAGTTCAGTCAGACGGTAGCGTTGACGTTCGCTCAAATGTGCTGCCCGTTCCATCAAATCTGGTTGTTGACCAATCAAGCGTTCCAATTGCCAGTACAAAGGATTTGAGAAGCCGATGAACTCTAACCCAGAGGCATCAATCAACTCAAACAAAGTATCGATGCGATAGTCTATTTCCTGGGGATGGACGTACATATCGGCAAAGTAACCATCGCGGTGATTTTCCAGCGACCAACGTTCCTTTTCCCGCTTCAGCAGTCGGTTATTTTCCGGCAGGTTGGCAAAGATTTCCCGACCGACTTTCACCCCATCCTCGTAGTCTCCACGGCGATCGCCTTGGAGGAGTGCGATCGCTTTTTGCATCAGGCTAATTTCCCAACGTCCCAATTCGGCATAGACAAAAATATGCATCAACCCCCCCGGAGCGAGCTTACCCGCTAGACTTTGTATGCCCTTAATGGGGTCGGGGAGATGGTGTAAAACGCCAACGCAATTGATATAGTCGAATTCACCGGATACCTGTTCCACATCATACAGACTCAGGTTGTGAAATTCAACACCATCAGCTCCGGAACGCTGACAACGTTCGCGGGCAACTGCGATCGCCCCTGCACTCAAATCAATCGCGACTACCTGAGCATGGGGATTTAGGTGTACGATATACTCTGTTCCTGCTCCCGTTCCGCATCCCGCATCTAAGATACGAATATTTTCCCGGTTAGGTTTGTGCCCCGTGCAGAAGTTATAAGCTGTGTTCCAATTCCACCGCCAGTTATATCCTGGTGGGGGTTCATCTAGAAGCGGATCTGGAGGGAAGGGATAGGTGTTGTAAAGTTTGGCAACTGCCGAGCTGACTGCGTGAGAGGAATCCATTGTTCAGTTATCAGGTATCAGTTATCAGTTATCAGTGTCTTGCTATTCACGGTTTGAAAGATTTCAGTTGAGTGATCAGATGGTCAAAATAGGGAGCGAGGGCTGCTTGCTGCTCAGAATCAATCCGTTTCAAACTAGCAATTTTAATATTTTCCAAGCCAACCACCATTGCATCTAAAGGAACTTGTAATTCTTGATACAGCATGTTCATGTAGTTTAGTCCTGCGGGGCTTGTGTAATCAGTACTCTGACCAGCAATTCCATACGTGATGCAGCGCAAAAAGTGCCAAAAATCACGCCAGCAGGCTTCGGCACGCCCTGGTGGGTAAAGACCACCTCCGGGTTGAGTAATGTCAGGGAAGGTTATCAGCACTTGAACTCTCGCTTCGTCTACGATTTCAGTCACGCGATCGCGCAACAGCCGTGCGACTGGAATGAATCCTGAGGTTTGGGGGGAGAGGGTTTGGATCTGCTGTAAATCTTCATCGGTGAGATATCGCCCCTGATCATCGGCTGCTTGAAACAGGGGAATGATCGCTCTTGGGTGCGTCGTCTCCCAGCTGGAAAAACTGACAATTCTCGCTTTTTGAATGAGTTCTTTGACTGCTTCACTGAGTTCAGGCTTCATGTTTTACCGATACTTTTTCGCTAACGTATGCTAACAAATACAATCTTGAAGTTCTTGTACTAACGTATTCGGTGTTCAGTCACTAGGGTTAAGCTACTCCATAAGTTTTCCCTGGGGCGAGACACGGGTGAATGATCCGTGCCACTCTCCCAGTTTTTGCAATACACAGTCCCATTGAGATTTCATATGACTTCCAGTCTGGATTTCTTATTCCCAGTCGTCATCTTGCTCTGACTGTTTGTCTATTTGAGAAATCGCCAACTTGATCACTGGTTGAACCCCTGTTTCACTTTCTTGCCCTAACGCCGCTTGCAAGGGTTCTAATGCCGTGCGATCGCCAATCTTCATTAATGCCAGTGCTGCTGCTTTGCGGCTTTCCCAATCAGGATGATGCAGTAACGAAATCAGGTTGGCAACTGCTGGTCGATAGGTCAAGTTGCCCAAAACTGCTGCTGCTTCGCACCGTACACTTGTGTCTGGATCGCCCAGGGCGTTAACGAGAATTTGAAATGCTTCTTCTTCGGGATTTTCTTGGAGAATTTTGCCGATCGCCCCAACCACAGCAGCCCGAACATCAGGCGATGAGGAGTCAATTTCCTTATAAATATACTCCTTTGCCTGTGCCCCGATAAATGCCAGCGCCCATGCGGCATGACCCTTGGTATTTTCAGAGGAATTTGAGTCCGCTAAAATTTCCAGCAAGGCTGGTACAGCTGCTTCACCTGTCCTCGCAAGCGCGCCGACTGATGAACCCTGGACAACTGTGTCCTCATCATTCAGGAAAGAGTTTACCAGAATCGGAACTGCTTTTGGATCGGCGATAATTGTCAAAGTTTTGGCGCTAGCGCGACGCACAACCACATTCGGGTGATGTGCCAATGCTTCCAATAAGAATGGGGTTGCCAACTCACCAATTTGACCGAGTGTCTCCGCAACACGCATCCTAACCAAGCCCCGTGAATCTCCCAAAGACTCAATCAAATTTTTGAGGAGTTCGTGATCATTGGGATTGAAGGTGTCCAGATCCATTTGCTCCTTAACCGCTTCCAGCAAAGCATCGGTTTGTTCCTGGGACGGAGGTATTAAATTACCGCCGGATTTCGTTTCAGAATTGAGCAAATCACTCATTATCAAATACCTATGAAATTCGTACTAACTGTAGGGGTGTAGGGGTGTAGGG
>NZ_QMEB01000018.1:5369-31712 GCF_012912135.1 Brasilonema bromeliae SPC951
AAGAAACACCATCCGTCCTGTTCCCTGTTCCCTGTTCCCTGTTCCCTGTTCCCTTTTCCTGACTGAAGTTTACGAAGTCGTTTCGCGATCACGGAGTTCTTTGAGCACAGCATCAATTTTGGCAAGTTCCGGCTCAAGTTGAGCGAGTGCGGTTGCCTTCATGACTTTAGCCTTTTGCGCCGTTGCTAGAGTTTGGCTAATCAACCTTTCCCGATATTCTTCAAATTCTGCAATGACTTCGCTCAGTTCTTGTTCTGTTGGCGTGTGTTCTGAAGTTTCAGTCATTTTGAGTTTTTCCTAAATTTGTATTTATATAAAGTCTACGCTCGATTTTCTCAGATCACGTCACCACCAAGCAAACCTTTTTGATTACAGTGATGGTGAAGTTGTGCCATATGTTGCTATGGATATTCACGAAATCAAAACTGCTTTAAATAATTCTGATTTTCAATATCGATTGAAAGCGATCGCCGCCCTCAAAGACTATACACCAGAGATAGCCGTTCCCCTACTCACCAGCAAACTTCGTGATTCGGAATTTTTGGTGCGATCGTTCGTTGCTATGGGACTGGGCAAGCAGCAGACTGCTGAATCCTTCGCTGCCTTGCTGGAGTTGATGAAATTTGACAACACCCCCAATGTCCGGGCAGAGGCTGCGAGTTCTCTTTCTTTGTTTGGCAGAGTCGCTGCGTCTCATCTGGTTTTGACTTTTTTTCGCGATGATCACTGGTTAGTGCGACGTAGTATTCTGGCAGTTTTGCTTGATCTGGAGTGTCCTGAGGAATTGTTTGAAGTCTGCATCCAAGCTTTAGCAGGAGAAGATTCTAGTGTACAGGCAGATGCTATAGATGCGCTTGGTACATTTGCTCTCACAAGTCTTGAGGAACCCGCTTTGTCTCAATTGTTGGCGCTGGTTGGTTCAGAGTCTAAACAGATTCGCATACACGTTGTTCACGCGCTGAAGCGGTTTGATCATCCGCAGGCAAAAGAAGCCCTCAGGCAACTCCGCCAAGACCCTGATCATCAAGTCGTCGCCGCTGCACTAGAAAACTTGCTTCAGCAGTAATGTCAGCCAATTGAAGCAAAAAGAATTCCTCTCCTTGGCAGACAGTATCCAAGGAGGGAACGCTATCATATAAATACATAATTCTGTTGAATTTGCAAAAAAATTCATGGAGTTCCAAAAGTCCATCAAAAAGACTTCTACGTAGCTATTGTCAAAATCGGACTAAAAAAGTATAAATATTGACATATTTTCTTGACTTGTCTGTAAAAAACCATAAACACAAAAACACTAAAATGCAGTTGTTTCGCTCATATTTAAGAGGTTATTTATGTCTGACACTCTCCCAGGTCAAATGACGTGGAAACTCCCAGGGACGACAGATTGTGTGTTGCACCTGCGACACAGTTCATCAGAACCTTGGCGGTACTATAAGGAATTTCCAGAGTATGTTCTGCCGGATCCACCCCACTTTTCAGAGGGGTATGCCACGTTTGTTGCACTCTTGAAAAAGAAGTGGCAAACAGTTTGATGTTGACAAATTTTCATGACAGCGGTTATCACCTTAATTGCAGATTAAGGTGATAAACGTAAGCTTTCATTTAAAACTCATCTCAAAGAGAGTCTTATGAGGCATCGCCGGGAGCGTTAAGCGCAGCTCTGCCGTAGGCAATCGCCAACTGCACTGTAAAAATGGAACCCTCATTTAGCTTACTTTTGACAGAAATACAACCACTACAGCGAGATAGCAATAATTGTACAATTGGTAAGCCTAAGCCAACACCACCAGAATCTTCTGTTGTGGTTGGACGTAAGCGATAGAAACGCTCAAAGATTTTAGGAATCTCGCTATCAGCAATACCAATACCAGTATCGCGAAATTCCAATTGGACATAATCACCCTGAACACGTCCTTGTACCCAAACCTGTCCACCTTTGGGGGTGAACTTAATGCTGTTAAAAAGCAAATTAATCACAATTTGCCTCAGTCCACCACTCACACACCAAACAGCGGGAAGTTCAGTTGGTACGGTATAACCTAGCATGATACCTTTTTCTCGGGCTAGGGGCTGGTAAATACTAACGACTCCAGGCACAACTTCCGAAAGACGTACAACCTCCAAAGGCATCCGTGGTAAATTGCGCTCTAACTGTACCATATCGAAGACTCCAGTAATCAGAGCATTTTGGCGATCGCACTCTTGTTTAAGCATTTGAAAATAACGTTGTCGCTGAATCATTTTCAAATTAGGGGAATTTAAAAGACTCAAAGCTGTCTTCATGTGTGTTAGAGGTGCACGTAATTCCTGACAGACATTGCTCAAATATTCATCTTTGAGTTGCAGATTCTCTTGGAGTTTTTGATTTTTCTGCTGCATGTTAGCAAGACGCTTTATCGTTCTTTGACGATAAATTTCATCCTGTTGCTGAAGTTGTTTTGCAAACAGTTGACTGAGAAGTCTTGGATCTGGTGCTGAGGGACAAATAAAATCAGCAGGCATAAGTAGGGATGACTGTGGCGTGATGGCGGATTTCATTACATTTAGCACTTTTTGAATAATTTCTCCCTCAAAAATCGTCACAGCAAGTAACGGTGCAGTTTTTTTTCTGTTTGCTTTAGCTAAATTGTTTTTACGTGTTCTAAATGGTCTATGAGCTAGAATCAGACAGCAATACTGCGACGACAACACCATCACAAAGTATTCTCGTTGCAACTGGCTATTTGGCATGCTATTTACCAGAAAAGATTCGGAAGATGAGGAGGTAGGGGATGCATTCCCGTGCCAAGAGTTGTCGCGTGTCTCCTGCACAGGGGTGCTGCTTTGGCGTGGCGTCTGTGTCAACACAGGAGAGTTTCCTTGTTGAGTGCCAGCGGCGCGCCCCTGCCGTGAGGATGGGGGAGTTTGTTGTTCCTGTACTCCTGTTTTGCTTTCCTGAATGTGCAAAGTACGAATCACACCAGACATCGTCAGTTGTTGCTGATAACGCTGAATTTCTGAGTGCCAAATTTTTCCTGGTGGTAGCTTAACCCATAAAGTAGCTGCAATCTGTTGCTCAATGAGTAAATCAATTTGTGACTTCAATTGTGACAGCAGAGTCGCAGGACTATGAGGCAATAGTTGGGGAAGCGCTTGCATCCCTGAAGCCAACTGCTGATAAACTGACACATCCTGAGCAAAAGAAAAGTTCATGGGTTAGCACAACAAGGAAAAGACTGCACTAACTTCTCATCTTAATTAATAAAGTCGCAAAAAAACCTTGTCTTATGATTATTTACATAAAAAAGACACAGAGCATTAAGTATTAATGTCTATATATAACAGATCAGGTAATCAGGAAGGACGGAGGCAAGAGTTTCTTACCCTTCACGATTGTACCTTTGGAATTAACCCTTCAATTCCTTCTACATACCAATCCATCGCTCGTTGTTCCTTATCACCCAACACCTGACCCTTCGGGACTCGCACCACACCCTTTTGGTCTTTCACTGGGCCATCAAAAGGATGTGCAACACCTCTGATAAATTCATCACGCAATGCTTGCACCAGTTGCTGAACATCTTGAGGAATGACAGGATTCAAGGGCGAAATATCCACCATTTCTTGAGCAATTCCATACCAAACCTCCTCAGGCTTCCAAGTACCATTGATAACAGCCAAGGCTTTATCTGTATAAAACTTACCCCATTTATTCAGGGCTGATGTTAAACAAGCTTTTGCACCAAATCGACTCATATCGGTGTTGTAGGCAAAAGCATAAATACCTTTTTCCTCTGCTAGTTGGATGGGGGCAGGAGAGTTGGTATGCTGTGCCAGAACATCAGCACCTAAATTAACCAAAGCTTGGGCTGCTTCTCTTTCTTTAGCTGGATCATACCAACTCTGCACCCAGACTACTCTCACTTTTGCTTTAGGATTTGTTTGCCGTAGTCCTTGCGTAAACGCACCTATCCCTCGAATGACTTCAGGAATTGGGTATGAACCAACAAAACCAATCACATTCGATTTTGTTATTTTGCCAGCAATCATGCCCGTTAAGTATCGCGCTTCTTCAAAACGTCCCAGATAAGTACCGACATTTGTAGCGCGTTTGTCTCCACTACACTGCTCAAAATGAACATTGGGAAATTCTTTTGCTACTTTAAGGGTTGCATTCATGTAGCCCAAAAAAGTCGCAAAAATTAATTTATTACCTTCTAACGCCAGTTGACGAATGACTCTCTGGGCGTCCGCACCTTCACTGACATTTTCCACAAAAGTTGTTTTCACCTTCTCCTGAAGATTTGCCTCCATTTCTCTACGACCCAAGTCGTGGGCATAAGTCCATCCAAAATCATTCACAGGTTCAACATAGACAAATCCTACCTTAAGAGGTTCATTCGCCGCCATAGGCGAAGCTTGAACAGATACCTCAGCTTGTGGTTGAGACTTACTGCCCTGAGTACAGCCTGCAAATGTAAAGCTAGTTCCTGCTAAAGTGGTATACTTTAGAAACTTACGACGCTGCATAAATAGGATATTAAGAAAGATATTAAAATATTGTATTGCGGCTCCAAGCGTGTTTTCTCGTACCAGAAATTGCTGTAATAACAATTACCCATAAAGTCGTGTGAATAACCAATAAAATTGGTTATCAAAGTAGCAAAAATTGCATTGATACCACAGAAAAATCACGTATTGATAAATCAACACAAATATTTTCTATACAAATATTTTCTATGAACATATTTGAGCTTTTAGCAGGGGAAGACAATCATAAGGCGCTAGTTACACCTGAGGGATCAGCACTTACCTACAAGCAACTGCGTGAAAACATTGTCGAACTGGTATCCCAACTTAACAGTTTTGGTTTGCAACGGGGCGAACGCATCGCCATTGCTATGTCAAACGGGGTACCAATGGTACTCACCTTTCTTGCAGCTGCTTTATGTGGTACCGCAGCACCACTCAATCCAAAATACAAGCAAGAAGAATTTGCCTTCTACTACGAAGATACTCAGGCAAAAGCACTGATTACGCTGCCTGACGTGCCAGAAGCCGCAATCGCAGCTGCCACACCCGACATGATACACATTCACGCTAAAGTTACCGAGAACGGCACATTAAGCTTTGAGTTAGTGAAAACAGCTTCCGGGGAAGGGGAATCCTTGGGCAATCAAGAGTTTCCCGACTCCGACGATGTGGCAATGATTCTGCACACCAGCGGTACCACGAGTCGTCCCAAGCGAGTCCCGATTCGGCATCGTAACTTGATTGCTTCTGCTAACAATATTGTTGATGCATACTCGCTCTCGGCAGTTGACAAAACACTCTGTTTTATGCCTCTGTTCCATATTCACGGACTGGTAGGGTGTATGCTGGCGACTCTGGCATCTGGCGGAACGCTTGTCATACCCGATGGTTTCAATGCCCTAAGTTTTTGGAAACTGGTGGAAACTTATAAACCCACTTGGTACTCGGCTGCACCTACCATGCACCAAACAATCCTAGCGCGAGCTAGCCGCAACGAAGCCATTATCAAAGCGAACCGCTTCCGCTTCATTCGCTCTAGCAGCGCTCCCCTTCCCCCTGTCATTATCGAACAGATGGAAGCAACGCTCAATGCTCCTGTCTTAGAATCTTACAGCATGACCGAAGCTGCTCACTTGATGGCGACTAATCCGCTACCGCCTAAAGTACGTAAACCGGGCATGGTTGGCTATGGCTTTGGTGTGGAAGTCGGTATTATGGACGAAGATGGCAATTTACTTTCTCAAGGAAGCTTGGGTGAGGTTGTGGTTAAAGGACCAAATGTGATTGATGGTTACGAAAATAACCCGCAAGCCAATGCGACTACTTTTGTCAATGGTTGGTTCCGTACTGGCGATCAGGGGACACTTGATGCTGACGGATACCTCCGCCTGACTGGACGGATTAAGGAATTGATTAACCGAGGCGGTGAAAAAATTTCTCCACTAGAAGTAGATGATATACTGCTGCGTCATCCTGCGGTTGCTGAAGCCCTTGCTTTTGCTGTACCCCATAAATCGTTGGGAGAAGATATTCATGCGGCTGTCGTTCTTAAGGGTGAAACCAGCGAAAAGGAACTTTTGGCTTACTGTGCAACCATATTGGCAGACTTCAAACTCCCTAACCAAATTCACATTTTGGATGAACTACCCCGTGGGGCGACAGGGAAGCTGCAACGGTTGAATATGGCGAAGTTGCTCAAGATAGAGACTGAACACAGATAAACATATAGCAATCCTAATTTATTCGTGAAATCTTCTTCTCTCTTTTCTACCCTTCGGGAAGCCGCCCTCCGGGCGTCTACGTGTACTTCGTGCCTATGTCCTTCGGACACGCTGCGCTAACGTGGTTCGTTAACAAAAGAAAATTTCACAAATCAGATGGGATTTCTATAGATTCACACAGATAATTCAACAGTGTGAATCTGTGGTTCCATATAAAAAAAATACTTTGGCAAGAGTTCTCATGAAAATCTGTATTGTTGGCGCGGGTGCTATTGGTGGTTACTTAGGAGCAAAGTTAGCCCTCTCTGGTCATGAGGTGACGCTGATTGCTCGTGGTGCTCATTTAGAAGCAATTCAAAAAAATGGGCTGAAACTGATTATGGCAGATGGCTCAACCCACACAGCTACCCCAATGGCAACTAGTGATATGAGTCAAGCCGAACCTCAGGATGTGGTGATTTTGGCTGTCAAGACTACGAGTGTGGCGGCGATCGCCTCCCATCTCCCCTGTCTCTATAAACCAGAAACAATGGTAGTGACGGCTCAAAATGGCATTCCCTGGTGGTACTTTCGCAAGCACGGCGGCGAGTATGAAGGAACTGCGATTCAATCTGTAGATCCGGATGGTACCATTGAAGCTCATATTAATGTTGAGCGCGTGATTGGTTGTGTTGTTTACCCAGCAACTGAGATAGTTGAACCAGGTGTGATTAAACATATTGAGGGCGATCGCTTCAGTTTGGGTGAAATCGATGCTTCTAAAACCGAACGCATTCAGTTGTTAGCGCAAGCTTTGAAGTCAGCAGGTTTGAAAGCACCCATACGCACTCAAATCCGGACTGATATGTGGGTGAAGTTGTGGGGGAACCTGGCGTTCAATCCCATTAGTGCCCTGACGCGTGCAACACTAGATCATATTTGCCAATACCCTTTGACTCGCGAACTCGCAAGACAGATGATGAGCGAAGCACAGGCGATCGCTCAAAAGCTAGGAATTGATTTTGGCATCACCTTAGAGCAACGAATTGAAGGTGCCCAAAAAGTTGGTGCTCACAAAACTTCGATGCTGCAGGATGTTGAAGCGTGTCGTCCAACAGAAGTGGATGCGATCGTCGGCGCTGTCGCAGAATTGGGAAGACTGACGCAAACTCCCACACCCCATATTGATGCTATTTATGCCAGTGTCAAGTTGCTGGAGAAAACCTACATGGGGAACTAGAAAAATATGATATCGATAATATAGCAGGAAGTGTCAATTCACTTTCTTCCTAATGGCAAAATAATTTGTAACGCAATGTTAGAGCCAATGTAGGCGCAATCCGCAAGCCCAGCATTGGCTGTTAGCACATGTGTACATTTTCAGAACAATTTCTGTCATTCCACGAAAATCCCCTCTCGTGTAATGTCCAAAATTCGTCTCAAAATGTCAACCCATGCTGACAGCCAATTCAGAAAAACTAGAATCCTAGAGAGAAGTTCTTGATACTTCAACTAGCAACTAGTAGTCCTTAATCGTTAAAATCCGTGTTTTTGTTTTCTGTAAAACGCTTATTCAACGCAAGTTCCATGAGGAATGAAAATACGGTTTTTAGAAATTATGTCCTACTAGAGCTAAAGGAGGTTTCTCAACATTACGGATAGTATAAATATCTAGAGTTGGCTCCCACCTTAGATTTTTGGTTCCGAACTCCATTTGACGTGAGCGTGCATATAAAACAGGACAAGACCAATCGCCGAATGCAACAGTATCGAATCCACTACCTGCATCTTGTATATTGGCATCTATGTACAGTTCTGCACGTGCATCTTTGACAGCTTGATCTACTCTTCTACCGTATTTCAAAACACTTGTATAAAACCTTTTACTCAATTGGTATCCAGCCTCAAATGTAATAGCATGATTAGTTGCTAACACAATTGGAACTCCTGCTTGAATTAGGTTGTGAGCCATGTTAACAAAATCATTAGCTCCTCCTCTAAGGATGTCATCCACGTTGTTACTAGACATTCCTTCTACAGTGTCAGTTTCTACAGAGCGAGCAGTGTCACATGCATTAAGAAAACAAAAGCCCAGGCTTTGATTTGCTGCTAATGTCGTTAACAAACGGATAGATAGGTTCCCAAATTCTCTACCTGGAATATTCCAATTATTACTACTTTCGCTCCTCCAGACAATTAACGAGCTTTCCATTGGATTTCTACTGTCCAGAAATCCATGACCACCGAAGTGAAATATATCTACACCTTCAAACAGAATATCCTTGATGTTTTCTACAGTTGCTCTCTCATCCCTTAGTTCTGAGATCCTGATCTGCTCTCCAAAGCCCTTGAGCATATTGACTAGAGTTTCGTGCTCTTTATCAAGAACATCTTTACCTCTCTGAGAAAAAGGATCTACGCTGACAATCAGGATATGTAACTTTTCTCTACGTTCACCAGGGATATTAACAGGTTTTGGCACAAATGGGTGTCTAATTAGGTTATGTCTAAAGCCAATATATTCGTTACGAAAACGCATAACTTCCCAATGAATAGTATTTAGCATTGGTTGACCAAGCATTAAACGAAGATTGATTTGTGAATCTGTTGCTCCTCCTATAGTTCTATTTAGGAGGCTTAGAATTTCACCTTTGAAGATTTCATTAAATAGACTGATTCCAAATTTTTCAACTTCTGACTCAATGCTCTTTCTTGAAATACTCCTTCTTAGAAGGCGACTATAGAGTAATCGAAGGTCATTCGATGTGTCAGCCATTTCATCAAAAAACTTTTTAGCGACTTGAATAGTTGCTTCTCCGAAGTTAGATTCAGCGAGAATAGCTACATGATCATTTACTGGAATAATTTTTAGGTCAAAATTCTCCATTACCGGACTTCTATAATGATAATTTATTGAGTCTGAATCAAACCGTTATAGTTCGAGTTTCGTAAATATAAAACTGGAGTCAACCAATCTGACGGTGGAAGAAAATCTGTATGAGCAAATAATTCAAGCCTTATTTGTCTAACAGCCTTGTAAATACTACCACCTTTAGAAGTAAGTGTTCTGTAAAGTCTTCTGGTTAATATTTCTGCTCCTATTTTTGATATTGGATGAGACATGCCAATAACACATGGAATACCTGTTTTAATTAGTGCATGTGCCATACTATAGTAACCAGATTCAGTTAATCTATTGGTTAATTTTTTACCAGACTTAGATTTACTGTACATAATAGCTTGATCTGACCTACAAGCATTTAAAACTGCAACTTGCATTGGATTGGCACGACAAAAACTTTCTAACATTTCTATTGGTAGTTTATCATACGGTTTATTTTCATCTTCGCTATCTATACGAAAGTAATACTTGAGATGGTTACCATCGTACTCGCACTCACCATGAGCTAGAAAATGAAGGATAGTTATACCGTCATAGATGCTGTTTGCAATACTTTTATACGTACTATCTGGGAGTTTTTCAAACTGAATGCTACTTTCTTCTAAGGCAGCTTGAACTGCCTCTATTTGTCCCTGTACATAAATATCATGTGAAGGATTAGCACCTATGAATAACAATCGAATGTTTTCGCTGCTAGATATTGGTTTTCTGACAGGTTGAAGTGTGAAAGGGTGTCTAACTATATCATAGACATGACACAAATACCTATCCTCATTATAGAATAGTTCCCACGGAACAAGATTAAGAAAGTCGCTAGCTATCATTAACCTGATTAGAACGTCATTCTTCAACCGTATCGCTTGACCAATTGCTACATTTAATAAATCCAAAATCTGGTGATTGAATACATTTTTAAATAAAAGTGTTCCTAGCTGTTTCAAATTACTAGACAACTTTTCTCGTTCCTGCTTGGAATTTAATACACGATTACCTAATCCTGTTGTATCTAAGTTTACGGGAGAGCTTGCATCTTTGATCGCCTCACCCTGTTCAATTGAATTATGATTTGACTCAAATAGTATTGAGTCTTTTGGAAAAAATTTATCAATATGCTGATGTACTAATATTGACCTTTTTATCAAAGCTTTTACATCAGATTCTTTGATAAAGGAATATGCTTCACCACTTGACCCTGTACAAACAACTAAAATTTGTTTGTCAATATAAAAAAACTGTAGAGACAACTCAGAGTTGATGAGATTCATGAAACTAAACTTCAGTTATCTATACAATTGCAGAAATCATCTAGAAATTCTCTAGTTAGTAGCACTGCTAGAGTATTTACAGGAATTAATGAAAAAACAGTTGCAAGCAAATCACCTATAGCAATTATTATTGCTATACGACTGGCATTTTTATTTTGTTTTATAAATAAACAATAATTTCCCTCAATACAAATTTTTTGATATATATCCTCTCTTCTATCAACTATCCATTGTTTTACTTGAGATGTAATATCATTTGCTGGTCCTAAAGAACCAATTTGCTGACCAAATTCAACATAAAGTAAGTTCGTATCAAGATTTAATAATCTATCAATGTTTTGTTCCTCACGAGTTGAGAAGGAACGCAATCTTAATTGCATAATGAGCCTCAGAAATTAATAGATAAGCCAAGCTCAGGCTTGCAGATTCAGTAATCCTAAGCCTTAAGTTGTAGGTTCAATGTAGATTATACTTAATTTATAACAAAATGAGTTAATTTAGATACAAAATATCAATCCTCACAACTGTGAAGTATACCGTATTGCTGTCGAATTTCACTTTGTTCGTTAGTTAAATAAGCACGTCGGCTCATAAGTAATACAGCCCTTGTTGGCGCTCTCGGCGTCTACCCTGCGGGTATGCCTAGTGGGTACGGCCACGGCTATCGCCGTATGCGAAGTGTCTCCGGAGGAGCCAGTACTGCGGTGCTGTCTCACCGCTACGCGTCTATGGGGTTAGTGAAAAGAAATAATTTTCACAAATAAAATAAGATTGCTATAGTTCAATTGCTTTAGGCAAAATGGACTTTGATAACATTCCATGAACACCTTTTTGCGGACTGTTTACAACTTGAGTAATGCGAAAATTCACGGCTAAACTACACAAAACATAAGCATCTTCCGCCGACAAATTGATGAAGCGTTCTAACAAGTCAATCATGTTTTTTAAAGCCAGTTCCAAAGCTTCATCTAATGTTTGACCAAATCCCATTGTGATAATATCTGTAGGAGTTTCGGCAATTGGCATTGTCAATTGTAAATCCTTGCGAACTTTCAACTGAATCGTGCCGTTCATTGAAGTCTCAATTGCGGTAACATTAACTTCCCCGTCTCCCTGTACTGAATGTCCGTCACCAATAGAAAATAAAGCACCAAGAACAAAGATTGGCAGAAAAATCTTAGTCCCAGCTTGGAGTTCCTGGTTATCAATATTACCACCATAATTACCAGGAGGAATTGAGTTTCGGGATGCTTCCGTAGTCGCGACACCCAGAATACCAAAAAAGGGTTTGAGGGGAATTTTGATACCACTATCAATTGGAAATTCTGTAATGTTATGTTCTAAATCAAGAGGAATAAATCTCAAAGCTGGTTGATGAAATTGATGTGGTAATGCTCCCCAACCTGTCCGAATCGCATTGAAGCCAACAGGTAAACTCGGTGTTATTGCTTCTAGTTTGACTTCCAAAACATCTCCAGGTTCCGCACCTTGCACATAAATTGGTCCTGTCAGTAAATGTGGTCCTGCTGCAACTTTGCGTTCTGAGGGAAGATTTTGACAAATATCCAAAAATGCAGGTGTGAGAAACTCTGGTGGTGCTTTGTCGTGAACGTAGTAACCAGTGTATGTTTCTATTTCAACTGTATCGCCAGAGTCAACAATCAGTGCTGGTTCTAGAAGATGAGAAAACCCACCTAGATGCACAGTTTCCTTGGTGGCTTTGAGAATGTGGTGAGTCATCGCGTAGTGGTACTTTATCAGAATTATTGCTTAGTACAGGATTGCACAAGTTCGTAGCAATATGTATGTCATTCTGTAAGCGTTGCTCCACTTGGTTAAAGCGCTTGGAAATCAATATCAGTAATTTAATGTATTGAAATTTACAGATTTAATTCTAAAAATCCTGATGTCAGTCAGGTGTTTGTACTAATTATAATTTGTATAGAAGTTTTCAATTGGGTGCAATACATCAAGGAGTTAGGGAACCGTAGATGTAGACGCCGGAGGCGGTGAGGGGGTCGCAGTCTTGGCGGTTTCCGTCGATTGCGTTCGCGCAGCGTCTCCGAAGGAGTTACCCCCGAACCCGGAGGGCTTCCCGGAGGGTACGCAGATGTAAATGCCCCAGGCTAGAGGAACTGGCGTACGCCCACAGGGGGTACGCTCCGTGCATACCCGTAAGGCTTATGGCAAAGTACACCGATAAATATGTACTTCATCTAAATGAGAACGCTATATATCTTTGATTTAAGTAAAAAATAACACAGAAAACATACATAGTTACAAAGGTAATTCTTATGAGAAGTACAGGACTCGCTTATCTTCTTTGGTTCACTTGTATTTTTGGACTTGCTGGAACCCACCGTTTTTACAGTGGCAAGTATGTTAGTGGAATAGTGTGGCTGTTTACATTTGGGTTATTTGGTCTTGGTCAGCTTGTAGATTTAGCGCTAATTCCAGGAATGGTTGAAGATCAAAATCTTAAATATAGGATGCTTCATGGTAGCCCGAATAGTAACAATATTTCAAATACTCAACAGGTTGTCATTAATGTAGCTGACTACATAGCTCCAAATGCCAATACTAATAAGCCACTATCTACTAAGTCTGATCTCCAACTAATTCTAGAATTAGCGAAAAATAACGGTGGGAACATATCCGTTACAGATTGTGTGATTGCCACTGGTAAACCTATTGTAGAAGTCAAGCAAACTATTGAGAGCTTATGTGCTGAAGGTTTATTAGAAGCTGCTAATCATCAAGAAACTGGTGCAATAATTTACAAACTTATTTAAAGGTTTTTTCAATTGAGACAAAAGTCCAGTCTGACAAGACCTTTAGGCTCTCTCGTTCCTATGCTCTGCATGGGAATGCACTACAGGAGGCTCTGCCTCCCAACAATTATATTGATATATTGAGGCAGCAGCCCACAGTTATGCATTCCTTGCCAGAGACAAGGAACGAGAAATTTTCTAATTCCTTTCTTTTCTCCACTTTCCTAATTATTCTGAACCAGAAGTATTTGTCGGACGCGCTGAGTTAATCTGACGCAGCAACATCACTCCCCAATAAGGAACAGGAGCAAGTAGCACAGTACCAGTTCCCTCAAAAGTATTGACTAAAAACTCACCCGAAGTCATCGAACCGAAAATAGACTTAGTAGCTTTTTCAACTCGATAATTTAGGGTGTTCGTGCGAGCAATCGCAAAATTACCATCCACAACCAAGCGGTCATTTTGCAAATGCACTTCTTCAACAGGTCCTTGCGCTACCATGACCACTTTACCTCTACCTTTGACTTTAGTTTGAAACAAACCTTCGCCACCGATTAAACCAGAAAATAATTTATTTCTCTCAACACTGACTTCTACAGAACCATCACTTGCCCAGTATGCTCCTCTATCTAAAATCCATTCACTGCCATTTAATTCCATGATATGAAATCCAGATAAAGAAGGCTCCAAATATAATTCACCTGTTCCTGTATAAGTGGGTCTAAAAATATTTTCACCTGTTGCTAGAGATTTTAAAAAACTACCGGCTGTTGGTGCTTTAGATTGCATGGTAATCTTGCCACGCATATAGTACAAAGCACCAGACTCCGTTCTCACGGTTTCGTCTTGCAAAATAACCTTGACTAAGCGCAATCCTTCTTGTGCTATAACTTCAAAAGTTGCCATTGCTTTCCTCTGTTATTACAGAAATACAAATTCATTGTTTCCAAGACTAAGTTTGCTTGTTCCATGTCATTCGCGCTCTCCTCACCTCCCAACAATTATATAAAGGCAGCAACCCACAGTTATGCATTCCTTGCCAGAGACAAGGAACGAGAAAATAGTTTTATTGTAAGCAAAGAAAATAAAATTATCCCGCAAAAATGTAACGCCTATAGGACTCACGCACGAGTTATGAAAGAACAAGACTGTGAGATTGGGCACTCCTCGTCGCAACGGGTGCAAGTACGTTATTTTTGCGTAAGTCCTGGCTTATTTGTTTGCGCTATCACCAACTTCTAAACTCTGACGCGTTGTTCTGCGAGTAAAGGAATTCCAAGCATCCAATTCTGAAGCAGGACGTCTGAGCAGGATTGCTCTTATCGCCTCACTTAATCCTTGAACAAGAGTAAAATCTGCCCCAGCAATACTCTGAAGGTACTCGATTTCAACACCACTGAAGTTGCTTGCTCTCAAATCAGCCCCTTGTAAATCTACATTATTTAGTCGCGCATTGCGTAAGTCAGCTCCTGTCAAATACGCTAACCGTAAATCCGCACCACTCAGGCGTGCATTCTGTAAATTTGCTCCAGTGAGATCTGCGCCACACAGATATGCCCCTAGCAGATTTGCATTCCTCAAATCGGCATCTCTCAAATTGGCAGTGTTGAGATGGGCACCGCTGAGATTGGCACCAGGACCAATTGCCCCACAGGTTTTGTAAGTAAATCCTTCGGGCCAAATCGTGTGTTGGTCATATCGAGCTGCTTGTAGTTTGGCTCCTTCCAAATTCGCCCCGCTGAAATTTGCCTTCTGAAGATATGCCCGGTGCAAAAAGGCTCCTTGCAAATTGGCATTGCTCAAATCAGCGCCCTGCAAGTCAGCCTTACGCAGATCCGCACCACTCAGATCTGCTTCACACAGCATTGTCCCACTCAGATTAGCTCCAATCAGATTTGCCTGACGCAGGTTTGCTCGTTGCAAATCGAGTCCCCTAAGATCGGACTGATACAAATCTTCATGATTGAGAGCCTCTCCTGCTTTGAGGGCTGCGATGTTACTAGATAAGGAAATATTGGAGTTTTTTGCAGTCATTTTCTTTGAGGAGCGCTTAGAGTAGGGGAAAACAGTGAACAGTCAACAGTAAACAGTAAACAGTGAGTCCAGCGCGCATGAGGCGTTTTCCCGCCGTAGGCGACTGGCGTATGCGCAAAGCGCACGCCCAGAGGGCTAAAGCCGTAAGGCGTGCGCTTTGCGCATACCCGAAGGGTGAACAGAGTCAGCGATTTCTTGACCTCCCTGATCACTGGTAACTGATAACTGATAAAAGTGTACAATGTGGGACATCAGATAAATTCTTGTTACATTCCTTTATATTTTTTCTGCTGTTGAGGTTAGAAATGCGCCTGATTCCACCCATGAATATGATGGACTTCTTTCGTAAGAGTCAAGGCACGTGGTTTACCCAACGCACTGTCCACCATTTTGACCTGGCGGCGGATCAGTCTGGGGAGTCAAATTTGATTGTTCAAGTCGTTGAACGGGAAGATCCAAGAGTCAAAGCGATTTGTGAACAACAAGGAATTGATCCTGCCAAGGGAATGGGGGGAGGCAGTTTTATGTGGCAAGAAAACCAGGACAATCGCGAACCTAATCCAGACCAAGCGGCGGTGCTAGTTGATGTGCCCGATGATGAAAGTCTGTTGTCTGGAAAACTCATCCGCGATCGCGGCTACGTGGAAAAAATGCCCGTTATTAGTCGGTACTGGTTTGGTAAAGACGGCATTTTGACAATCGACACAGAATATGACATTAACCAGGGACAAGAACGGTGCTGGTTCATTACCGATGACTTTCGCGTGCGTGTTAGCACCGTGCGGACGATGAATGGTGTATATATGATGACCTATGGCTCAGAGCGTCGTTGCGTATCAGAGGCAACGTTAGAGCAACTGATTCAGAAGAATTTGGCAAGGGCATCAGGAAATTAAGTTAAAGGGTAAGCGCTAGGTTCAGCGACTGCAGTATGTCACAAATTATTGCGTCCTTGTTAACAAATGGGACAGACGTTCTCATAATCCTTTATTGTCGAGAAAGTCTTATAAATATGGATTAATATCAATGTACAAGCCCTTTGTAAAACATCTAGAAAATGAACTGTTTAACAGATTTAATTTACAAAATCGGGCAATCCCTACTGGTTTAGAATTGAAGGTCAGCGATCGCGGCAGAAACCCAGCAACCATTCAAAGCTGGTGCTATCAATGCCATCAATTGCGGAAAATTCGCTATACCTACATTGATGCGGGCGAAAGCGCCCAAATTCTCAATAGCGTTATTTATCCTAGCTATGACTACGACTTACCCTTGTTGGGAGTAGACTTTCTGTCGTTTGGCAAAATCAAAAACCTGGTTGTGCTTGATTTCCAGCCTCTGTTCCAAGATGAGGCGTATCAGCGCAAGTACATTGAGCCATTAAAATTCCTACATGCTAAATATCCAGATTTGGCACAAAATTTAGAGATGAAGTTTTATGACGCCAACCAATATTTCTCTAAATACCTGCTATTTGCCAAGACAGATCCTGAAACCGTGGCGACACGGTTACTTGCGGCGTTCAAGGACTACTTGAATTTGTACTGGCAAATGCTAGATGAGGCGGAACCTCAAAAAGATCCAGAAGACATTGCGCGAATCGTAAAAGCCCAAAAAGACTACGACCAATACAGTGCCGATCGCGATCCAGCATCAGGTCTATTCAGCAGTTACTTTGGTCATGAGTGGGCAGAACGCTTCCTCTACGGGTTTTTATTTGAAGATGCAGTCCCATTAGCCGCTACCGCCAAAAAGTAGTTTTTTGCCGCTTGTGATCTGTCAAAAGTCCTTTGTTAAAAAAAATTAATGACTGATGACTAATGACTAATGACTAATAACTAATAACCAATGACTCTTTATCAACCGTTTCTCGATTATGCGATCGCCTATTTGCAATCGCGATTAGAACTCATGCCCTATCCCATCCCTTCAGGGTTTGAATACAAAAGTGCTATCACGGGCAAGGGCAAGAATCAGGAGGAAGTTGTCACGACCAGTCATGGCTTTTGTGCACCGAAACTTCGACAGATTCGGGCAGCGCACGTACAAGGTGGTCAATCTCTCCAGGTTCTCAATTTCGTTATTTTTCCTCATCTGAACTACGATCTGCCTTTTTTTGGGGCAGACTTAGTAACCTTGCCAGGAGGACACCTGATTGCCCTGGATATGCAACCGTTGTTCCGGGATGATCCGGACTATCAGGCAAAGTATACCGCACCCATTCTGCCCATCTTTCACACTCATCAGCAACACCTACCGTGGGGTGGAGACTTCCCCGAAGAAGCCAGCCCCTTCTTTTCGCCAGCATTCCTTTGGACTCGCCCCAAAGAGACTACTGTTGTTGAAACTCATGTGTTTGCTGCGTTTAAAGACTATCTCAAAGCATACTTGGATTTTGTAGAACAGGCAGAACCTGTGATGGATGCTCAAGCCCTAGCTAGGATCAAGCAGGCACAATTGCGCTATTTGCGGTATCGTGCCGAAAAAGACCCCGCACGAGGAATGTTCAGGCGTTTTTACGGCGAAGAGTGGACAGAGGAATACATTCATGGCTTCCTGTTTGACCTAGAGAGAAAGCTGACCGAATCAGTTGTCAGTTAACACTCAGCAGTTATCCTGCACAGAATAGACCTCTTGCAAAAGTGAGATTTTACGAGGTTCTGTTAAGAGTTAAGCGTTCAGAATTAAGAGTTAAGCGTTAAGAGTTCCCTGTTAAGCGTTCCCTGTTCCCTGTTAAGCGTTAACTTTCCTTATCATTTGGCTTAAGCTTTGCTTTGCGAATTAATTGGGCGATCGTACGAGATAGGGAGAGTCCAGACTCTTCGGCGAGCTTTTCTAACTTCTCCCGTTCAATGTCATTTAATGTAACGTTTAGTCTACTTTTCTTCGTTGCCACGGCGCAAAAGTGGTGTAACTATGGTACGTATTGTCAAGCTTAAAAGCTAAGCTGCATCTAGATTGTTACCGTTTGTAAAAAAATAGTAAGTTCTAACAACTTTTAACACACAAAGTTCCCCCTTACATTGTATAAAGATTTAGGAAGGCAAAAATGAGAAGCAAATTATGGCTCAGTTGTTGTTTTCTCAGACTCATTTTCCTATAACATAGGGAGGAGAGAAGTTAGTCTCAGATTCGTTAAAGAACTTAACACTGTTCTCAACACTCTGAAACAGGTAAATCTGAGAATTGCTGAGAACTCTGATGCCCAATATCACTGTATAGCCTTTCTAAGCTGCCCACACAGGCAAAATTCACTCTAGAACGATGTCGTTTGACAACGAAATCGTAACTAAAACAAAGGAATTAGGAGACCAAATTTATGCTAGACGCATTTGCAAAAGTTGTTTCTCAAGCCGATGCACGAGGTGAATACCTGAGCGCTGGTCAATTGGATGCTCTGTCAGCAATGGTTGCAGATGGCAACAAGCGGATGGATACTGTCAACCGCATTACCAGCAATTCCTCCGCGATCGTTGCTGATGCAGCTCGCAGTCTGTTTGCAGAACAACCCCAGCTGATCGCTCCTGGTGGCAATGCTTATACCAACCGTCGGATGGCAGCTTGCTTACGCGACATGGAAATTATCTTGCGTTATGTCACCTACGCTATTTTTTCTGGAGATGCTAGCGTACTCGACGATCGCTGTCTGAACGGTCTGAAGGAAACATACTTGGCGCTAGGAACCCCCGGTGCTTCTGTGGCAGTGGGTGTTCAAAAAATGAAAGAAGCAGCGTTAAAAATTGCGAATGACACCAACGGTATCACCAGAGGAGATTGCAGCGCGTTAATGTCAGAAGTCGCTGGCTATTTTGATCGTGCAGCTTCTGCAGTTGCTTAAATCTATTAGTCAGCTCAATAGTCATGAGTCATTGATCATTAACTTGAGACAAATGACTGTAGACAAATGACTTTAGACAAACTCGCTTTCAAGCAAAACTTTGTAAAACAATACAAGAGATAGAAAAAGCAATGAAAACTCCACTCACTGAAGCCGTTAGCGCTGCTGATTCCCAAGGACGTTTCCTAAGCAGCACAGAAGTCCAAGTTGCCTTTGGTCGCTTCCGTCAAGCTAGCGCTAGCTTGGAAGCTGCTAAAGCTTTGACCTCTAAAGCTCAAAGTTTGGCTGAAGGTGCTGCAAATGCGGTATACCAAAAATATCCCTACACCACCCAAATGCAGGGACCTCAGTATGCAGCTGATTCCCGTGGAAAGGCAAAGTGCGTCCGTGACATCGGTTACTACCTGCGGATGGTCACCTACTGCTTGGTTGTTGGTGGTACAGGTCCAATGGATGATTACTTGATTGCTGGATTAGCTGAAATTAACAAGACCTTCGACCTATCTCCTAGCTGGTACGTTGAAGCACTCAAGTACATTAAAGCTAACCACGGTCTCAGCGGCGATCCAGCTGTAGAAGCTAACTCTTACCTCGACTACGCTATTAACTGTCTAAGCTAGTAAACACACACAGGCCCGGTAAGGTAAACAGCTTTGTTAGCAATCATGATGATTGATGATGTAGTTGTTCACTTTACCGGGCTGCTTTATTCCGATAAGGCACATTAAAACAGGGAACAGGGAACAGGGAACAGGGAACAGGGAACAGGGAACAGGGAACAGGGAACAAAAGAAACGAATCCGTATTTCTCTTTGATAACTGATAACTGATAACTGATAACTGATAACTGATAACTGATAACTAGTAACTGTAAGAAATGCCTGGAAAAAATTGTCAAGTTGGCAGTTAAAAGAGGGAGGCAAATATGGCGGTTTTCGCTGGATCGGAACGACTAGGGATTACACCAAGCGAGGCTTCAGCATGGATAGAACTGCACTCTAATGACAGCGCAGAAGATGTCGAGGTGGTCATCCGGGCAGTCTATCGACAAGTATTGGGCAATTCCTATGTCATGGAAAGTGAGCGACTCGTTGTCCCGGAATCTCAACTCAAGCGCGGTGAGATATCGGTTCGCGAGTTTGTGCGGCTGGTTGCCAAGTCGGATTTGTACCGCGAGCGGTTCTTTGACAATTGCTACCGTTACCGCACCATTGAGTTGAACTTCAAGCATTTGCTTGGTCGTGCTCCAAATGACTACAGTGAAATGGTCTGTCACAGTCAGATATTGGATGAGCGCGGCTTTGAGGCAGACATTGATTCTTACATTGACAGCGACGAATATCAAGAAAATTTTGGCGAAAATATAGTACCCTACCATCGAGGCTTTACGACTCAAGTTGGTCAGAAAAATGTCGGGTTTAGCCGGATGTTCCAACTGTTCCGGGGCTATTCCAGTAGCGATCGCGCCCAAAAACAAAATCAAGGACGGCTGACTCGGGAAGTAGCTCAGAATACCGCCTCACCCATCTACGCAGCCTCCAGTGGGTCGTTGACTGGTATCTCAACAGGTAGCCGTGGTGGAAGTACCTACCGACTGCGGATTATGCAACCACCATCTTCCAAATCAGCCGTGCTTCGGCGTGCTACGAGTGAAGTTGTTGTGCCTTTTGAGCAGCTTTCCAGCAAGTTGCAACAACTGAACAGCAAGGGCTTCAAGGTTATGAGCATTACACTTTCTTAGTCAGTCATTAGTCATTAGTCATTAGTCATTGGTATTAGGCAAAGGACAATGACAAATGATGAACTAGGTTCATAAGGAGATTTTTTAAATGGCTATTACAACAGAAGCATCCCGCCTTGGAACCTCTGCCTTTAGTGATTTTTCCCCTGTGGAACTGCGTAGTCCGGGAGATGTCCAGAATGTTATTGCCGCTGTCTATCGTCAGCTGTTGGGCAACGATTATTTAATGGCATCGCAACGCCTCACCAGTATGGAATCGCTCCTGACAAATGGCAAGATTACAGTGCAAGAATTTGTCCGGCAAGTGGCTAAATCAGAACTGTATAAATCCAAGTTTTTCTATAACAGTTTCCAAACCCGAACCATTGAACTGAATTATAAGCACTTGTTGGGTCGGGCACCATATGACGAAGCTGAAATCATCCATCACTTGGATTTGTATCAAAACAAAGGTTACGACGCCGACATTGATTCCTACATTGATTCACCTGAGTATCAAGGAAACTTTGGCGAATACATAGTCCCCTATTATCGCGGCTTTGCGACTCAAACTGGACAGAAAACTGTTGGATTTAGCCGGATGTTCCAATTGTATCGGGGTTATGCCAACAGCGATCGCGCTCAGTTTGCTGGCAATTCTCCACACCTAGCCACAGAGTTGGGACGCAATACCGCATCGGCAGTTGTCGCACCAGGTAGCCCTGGCTTTGGCTATCGTCCCTCAGCCAAAGGAGTCACTCCCAATACTGCCTTCGGTGGCTCAACCATTTATGGAGATCGTCGCTTGTACCGTGTGGAAGTATCTGCTCTTTTAACCCCCAAATACCCACGTGTACGCCGCAGCAACAAAGCTGTTGTCATTCCTTATGATCAGCTATCAGATTACATGCAACGGGTGCAACGTGAAGGGGGCAAGATAGCCAGCATCACACCATTGTAGTCCCCTTTGGTGAGTCGTCCTTTGGTGGAAAAAACTATCACCGGCAATCAGCTATGGAAGTTTCCAGCTGCTGATTGCCGATTTTCCATAGGAGAATCATCAATAAGCTGTGAGAAATGACTGATATTATGGGTTTAGACACGTTTGATCCAAATGAATCGAGTAGCAGTGAATCTTTAACTGTCGAGCAGGCGATCGCCAACCTCCAGGGAGAAGACTTGGGGTTGCGGATGTATGCAGCTTGGTGGCTAGGCAGATTTCGGGTACAGGAACCCGCAGCGATTTCAACCCTCATCCAAGCATTAGAGGACGAAGCCGATCGCACAGAGGAAGGCGGATACCCGTTGCGACGGAACGCTGCTAGGGCATTGGGAAAGTTGGGCGATCGCCAAGCAGTGCTACCGCTGATTCAGTCTTTAAACTGCTCAGATTTTTATGTCCGGGAAGCTGCGGCTCAATCACTAGAGATGCTGGGCGATCCAGTTTGTATTCCTAATCTCATTGAGCTACTCAAAGCAGGTTTACAAGGGAGACAACTCGTCAGCAATCAGCCAGACTTTTCTCAACCCTACGATGCCATCTTAGAAGCTTTAGGAACCTTAGGAGCAACCATAGCCGTTCCCCTGATTCAGCCGTTTTTGGAGCATCCAATCGAGCGGATTCAGTATGCTGCTGCACGAGCCATGTACCAGTTAACTCAGGATATGATTTATGGAGAACGCCTGGTGCAAGCGTTGGCAGGTAAAGATTTGCAACTACGTCGATCTGCGCTTGCAGACTTGGGTGCGATCGGCTACTTGCCAGCAGCAGAGGCAATTTCCCAAACTCTTGCTGAAAACAGTCTAAAATTGATCGCGCTTAAAGGACTGCTGGAACACCAGATTTATATGTCACCTTCCAATGAATTATCTGAGGGTGCTGTTCGGGTGATGACGTTAATGGATGGGCTACTTTAGTATGATGCCGCAGCAAGCGACACACAGATTAATCCTCGTTTTCAGTGCTTGCTTCGTTAAATCCTAACCACAAGAGTAATACTTCTTCCACTTGTGCCATTTGCTTTGGCGTCAAACTTCCTAACTTTCGCAGTAACTTTGCATGAGGAATTGTAATGATGTTCTGCACATCAAACACTCCAGATCGAAGGAAGTTGACTTTGACCTCTACTTCAAATCTCGAACCACGTGGGCTAGTTGTGTGAGGAACTAAGGTTACCAAGGCACGATCTTGTTCCAAAGCTGGAATACTAATAACCAAACATGGTCTAACTTTTGCTGCATAGCCTAGATCGACGAGCCATACCTCTCCACGATCAGGATTTTTCATGGGCAGCTTCTTGCTTATCTAACTCTAAAAAAATTGCTTCAGCATTTAAGACTAAATCTTCATCCGATAAAGGCGGAAAATCTACATGAATCACCCGCTTCAAAATTTCCAATGCAATCTCTAGCCGCTCTGAGTCTGGCAAGCGATCAAAGGTGCTTAGGAATTCTTTTACTACAGGAGTCATAATTCTTTTGCTTGGATACACTTCACAATAGCACAAACCTCATTTATGAGTTCATTCATTATTGACCAGCGACTAGTCTAAAATTGAAACAATACAAAGAACTCAGACTATATAAAAAATTCAACGTCCAGCCATCCCTATATTAAAAATTAAGTTTATGACTGCTAATCTTGCCCAAACCCTAATCCGCGCTGTTGAAGAAGCAGACTCCTCTGCCCGTCTACTGGAAGCTGTCGAGCAATTGTCAGCTGCCCGTCTGGAAGCGGCGATTCCAACCCTGATTGCAGCGCTAGGCTACAACAACCCAGGGGCGGCGGTTGCAGCCGTTGAGGGATTAATTCAAATCGGCAAGCCAGCAGTAACGCCCCTGATGGAATTGCTGGATGGCTACAACTATGGTGCTAGGGCTTGGGCAATTCGCGCCCTTGCTGGAATTGGCGATCCACGAGGATTGGAGACGTTGCTTGATGCGGCAAAAAATGACTTTTCTTTCAGTGTTCGGCGAGCTGCTGCGAGAGGATTAGGTACGATCGCCTGGGAAGATTTACCACCAGAGCAACTTAAAAGCGCACAAACTCAGGTGCTAGAGACTCTACTACAAGTGTCCCAAGACCACGAATGGGTGGTGCGTTATGCAGCGGTGACTGCGTTGCAGAAATTGGCGATCGCCGTCGCTATCTCTCATACCGATTGGGCGATGGAAATTATAACACATTTTGACCGCCAGGTGGAATCTGAAGACAATCTCACAGTCATTGCTCGCATTTGGCTGGCGCAGAGAGAAATTCAGGAGTATGCCGTTGAGGTACTGGATAAGGCAACTGCTGCAACTGTCAGCACTTTGGACATCGACTGGCAAGCAACTCTCGAAAAACTTTATGCGCGTAAGCGTCAGGAACAACCCTTGCCAGAAGGCGATCCGCGCAAGTTTCGTGAGGTTGCGGCTGCGATTGCGAGGGCGAATGCTTAGTTTGAAGAAGAATGACGAGTAGTTAAACCTACTTGTCGGGATTTATGGGGGCTGATGGTATATTGTCACAGAGATGGCGATCGCTATTTTTCTCATCAAGGGTAGCTAGATAACCACGCACTCGTTCACAACCCCGTTCTAGCAGTTCATCTAATCCTCCTAGCTGCCATAACTTAACTTTACCGTCCTTGCCAATGACAGCTGACAGCCAACTTACTGCCATTAGCACTAAAGCTGATGCTTTTAATTTCATCTTCATATGCTTTAAATTCCATCAACTGCCTGCCTTGTAAGTCCCAAAGGACGACATTTGCGTATGACGCGGTGGCAATTAAGCTGCCATCAGCATTGAAATTGATATGAGTCCTAACTTTTGATGTGTCATGACTCAGGACAGTCGATTTTCCTGAAAAATTAGACAAAAAAACTTTATGTATGATGGAAGGGAGTTCTTGTCCTATAGTGACTATTCTTAACTCTCCATCGGGCTGAAAGCTGACGCTTTGGACGCTCTGAAAAGCAGGGCTGTTTCATTCCACAAGGAGGAGGAGTTTGTCAATATCATTTGCGATCAATCGTTGGGCACAAGTGATGTATGACACTTGCGTAAGTCCTATGGTTCAAAGATGGGCTGGTTGTTCATCTCTATCTTGCTCCAAAGGACTTGGGTTATGTAGCTGCAGCTTAAACAACCAGCCAAGGAGCGCTCCAAAATGGCACCCAAAAATCGACACCTTTGAATACGTTTAGAAAGGCAGCAGAAAAAACAACAGCTTAAAGGTCGTACTGCTTTGCCTGCATATTCCAAAGAGTAGCATACTCACCTTTGCGCTGTAAAAGTTCTTGGTGGGTGCCCGACTCGATTAAATGACCAGCCTTCATGACTAAGATACGGTCAGCCATACGCACTGAAGCTAGTCGATGGGTAATCAGGATGGTAGTTTTGCCCTGAGCTAGCTCAACAAAGCGGCGGTAAACTTCGTACTCGCTACGGGGGTCAAGTGCAGCAGTAGGCTCATCAAGGATCAGTAGCTGGGCTTGTTCCCGCACGAAGGCGCGGGCGAGGGATAACTTTTGCCACTCTCCTCCGGAAAGCTCTGTCCCGCCAAACTGTTTGCCCAAGGGTGTGTCCTCTCCTTGAGGAAATTTCTCAACCAGTTCTGCTAGACCAGCTTTTTGGGCTGCACGCCTAAGGCGTTTTGGGTCATCCAGAGCTTGAATGTCTCCCAAAGCAATATTCTCCCCTATGGTGAGCGCGTAGCGACCAAAGTCTTGAAACACTCCCGCAATCTGCCGCCGCCACTCATCTAAATTTAATTCCCTTAAATCTACACCATCGACCAAAACAACCCCATCTGTGGGATCATATAGTCTGGTGAGTAGCTTCACTAGGGTAGTTTTGCCTGCTCCATTTTCCCCAACTATTGCGACTGTTTCACCAGGGTAAAGGGTAAAAGAAACATCCACCAAAGCAGAGCGATTGTCTGGGTAGCAAAAGTGAACTTTCTCAAAAGTAATGCCCGACCGAATCGGATCGGGCACGGGCTTTCCAGGGACGCACAGTGCCATTGGTGGTTTACTGTCTAGGAAGCTGAAAAACTGCTGCATATAGAGCAAATTCTCGTAGAGTTCTAGGGAGTTTCTGACCAATTCTTCAAGATTTCGCTGGAGATAAGCCAGTGATTCTAGGAAAAGGAGTACGCTTCCTGGGCTGAGCCGTCCTCTAAAAGCCTGCTGCACTACCCAGTAGAAGGCAAAACCATTTCCTATAGTACTCCCGAACGCCAAGCTAGAAGACCAAAGGGCTTGCTTACCCCTCAGATGACGCATAGATTGATGTAGAGACCGAAATGCTTGCAGGTATAAATTTGTAAAGAACGAACTTAGCTTAAACAACCGTACTTCCTTGGCATAGGTATCAGTGAGCATGACTGAAGTGCAATACTGCATCCGCCGGGCTTGTGGACTGTTCTCAAACAGAGTTAGCCAAATCTTTGTCTCATACTGGAAAGAAACAACTATCTGAGGTATGACTGCGATGAGAATCGCAAGGGGAATCCAAAACCCTAGAGGAGCTAGCAGCCCTACCATCGCTACTAAAGTGACGAAAGACCGACCTCCCTCAGCCAAAGTCTGAAGCAAGCTCGCCGGCTGATA
>NZ_QMEB01000018.1:31722-43285 GCF_012912135.1 Brasilonema bromeliae SPC951
CTTCTGGAGAAGCTGTAGTTCGTCGTAAAACTCAGGGTCTTCAAAACGGCTCAGGTCTGGAAAAGTATCCGCTTTACGCATTAAAAGTAAGTTGATGTGAGCCGTGAGTTTATCGCTGAGATTTCCCCGAACTGCTGCTATCCAAGGACTCAGGAGCACCTCTAGTAGCAAAGCCCCTATCCATCCAGCCACTAAACTCCCAATGAGTACATTGCCTAATTCTCTGCCTTGAGTCAAAGCTGTTGCTATCGTATCTACCACTCGCTTGCTAATCCAGATACTCAGTGCTGGAACAAGCCCTTGTAACAGAATAGCGACGGTGAGAAAGACTGTTTCCCTTGGTGCTGCTGTCCATAAAAATGGTAGAGAACGGAAGAAAGCTTTTGTATAGCTACGTACAAGCTCAAGCCAGCTTCTGAAATCAGTCATCAATTCAACCCTTGTTTGTGTGGCTTCTAATAAAGATGAATCTTTTATTATTCTTAATTTAAAGCCTAAGCTGCAAGCAATTTTCTGAAGTGGTGTTGAAAGTTATTCACTTCACGGAAGGGTTTACCACCAATTTCTACCCATGCATGCGCTTTAATCGGTTCAGTAGCTACACCCACACACCACGTTGACGATAGACCTTTAGTCAGAGCAAAAAGCACATTAGAACCGTCAACATTAGAAGCTGTTAGCTTGTAAATTTGTTTAGATGGTAGATTAAACTGGCGCTTTAGGAAAGCTTCCACATGGTTAATATCACGCACGCATCCCTCAAGGCTTTTATAAGAAGCACCATCGGGTAATCTATTAGGGAGATAACAATCAATACCTATTAGCAAAGCGTACAAGTAGCTCATTCGTTAATAACCTGTAGACGTTTTCAAGGGTAGGTGTGAATGAATTTAGTTGGTTGAAACAACCGTAAATCCTTACAATTTATATAGATGTAAACAAAAATAACTTATGCAGTTTTGAAAAACCCCAGAGAACATTTATGGCAATAGCCATAAAGGTTAGTCTAGGTTTCTCAATGGCGCATTTGTAAGGCTTTAAAATAAAGCGCCTTTTGTCAATAAGTTAAAATACTCGATTTATAAGTGAGTACGCTTATATTTGATGTACATCAATTGCCATAAAGGTTTGGAGTTTCGGACCGCGAACTAGTCAAAACTCCAGTGAGTATTATCTTAATTAAAATTGAGACATGCTAAATCGTCGCCTGAGAACTTCCAACAAAGTTGTAAACTCCTGTGGAGGAGGTGCAGTGACTTCGATCCATTCTCCAGAAACTGGATGCTCTAACCTCAGTCGCCAAGCGTGAAGTGCTTGACCTGATAAATTCACACCAACGGAACGACCGGAACTATACACAGGATCGCCAACAATAGGATGACCGATATGGGTGCTGTGGACACGAATTTGATGGGTGCGTCCGGTTTCCAGTTGGAAGTGCATCAATGTATAGTTGCCAAAACGCTCTTTCACTTTCCAGTGAGTAACTGCAGTTCTTCCCCCTTGTTCTACTGGAACAACCGCCATTTTTTTGCGGTCAACTGGATGACGACCGATGGGTAAGTCAATGGTACCGCTTTCTGTTTTGGGTACGCCGTAGATAATGCCGAGGTATTCTCGCCGTGCAGTTTTTGCTTTGAGTTGACCTTGTAGATGTTGATGGGCGTGTTCTGTTTTGGCTATTGCGATCGCCCCCGTTGTATCTTTATCCAATCGATGGACAATTCCCGGACGTTGGACTCCCCCAATTCCTGGTAAATTAGGGCAGTGAGCTAAAATAGCGTTGACTAAAGTACCGTCTTGATGACCTGGTGCGGGATGGACGACTAACCCAGCGCTTTTGTTGATGATAAGTAGGGAGTCGTCTTCATAAAGAATGTCGAGAGGAATATTTTCTGGTTGGAGTTCTAGAGGTTCAGGTTCTGGTATTTTTATGGAAATGCGATCGCCTGTTTTGACAGCAGTTTTCTTGGATGTGCAAACATTGTCATTTAGTTGGACATTATTTTGTTCTATGAGTTGTTGAATGCGCGATCGCGATAAATTTGGTAATTCTTGGGAGAGGTAGCGATCTAGGCGATCGCTATTTTGTTTGACTTCTAGATAAAATTCGTTCACACTTAATTTGGATTCACTCCTCGTTCTTGAAGTAAAGCACGGAGTGCTTGTAGTTCGGCCTCAGCTTTTTCTGCTCTAGCTTCAGCTTTTTCTGCTCTAGCTTCAGCTTGTTCTGCCCTAGCTTCAGCTTGTTCTTGTTTCTGCGCTAGTTCCAAATAGGTAAGAAACCGTTGTCCATCAGGACGATAAATCTGAAGTTCGCCGTCTGACATTTCAAAGCGTATGCTTAGACGAGGACTCACCCAACCGATCATTTGCTCAATTTCTGCTAATTCATCACCAGAGCGTAACCAACCAGTCAACTCACCTGTGTCTGGATCATACAAGTAGTATTCTTCCACACCATAGCGCTCATAAAATTTGTATAAACTTATCATCTCTTTGGCGCTATTGCTAGGGGAAAGAATTTCAAACACGACTTGTGGGGGAATGTTGTCTTCTCGCCACTGTAAATAGGAACCTCGGTTTCCTTTTGGTCTGCCGAAGACAACCATAACATCAGGTGCTCTGCGAATGATGTTGTTGCCCTCAATAGGATACCACAGTAAGTCCCCTGCAACGAACACATTCGGGTGATTGTCAAACAGCAGATCCAAGTTTTTTTTAATGAGTACAATCAACTCAAATTGCTTTGTATTGTCTGCCATTGGCTGTCCGTCGCTTTCCGGGTAAATGATATCTCTTTGGTTGTAAGATGATAGCTGAGTAAGCATTCCAGTAAATCCTATTCTTGCACGTGGCATAGTTCATTTTAACGAACGCAAGTGCGTGTGCCTGAACGCCAACACCAAGAAGGCATGCTATTTGCAGTCCCGCTCAATTTATATTTTTAATTGCTTATGCGTCCTCGCCAAGAAATTACGGATATGTTCTCAACATTCATGCAGTTGGAAGGAGACAGATTCAGCAAATGGTTAACTGATACTAAACTGTATAGAAATATCCAAAATCACTTGGGGCGTTCGTCAGAAGCACTGAAATCAGAAAACTTTTGGGCGCTTTACTGGCACAAGCACTGGCGCTCTAGATCCAATAATCTTGCCAGAATGCATTTGTCGGCTTATTTACAAGAACCATGTTATTGGGCGGCTTCAAAAACAGTTGCCAAATTTACGAACAGCCAATATAGTCTAGCTGATTACTTCCAAATGGCGATCGCAGAAGTCGAAATAATTCTTAAAGACTTCAATCCGGAAAAATGCTCTAGTTTAAAAGCCTACGCCATTATGGCAATTCCCAGTCGGCTGAGAGATATTTTACGCCAACGCAAAGAAGCTAATCTTTGCACCAATTGGGCATTGTTACGCAAAGTGAGCAAAAAGCTGCTTAGTGAAGCTCTTAGTGAAGCTGGATTATCACAAAGCGCAATTGCTCAATATCGCTTAGCTTGGACTTGTTTCAAAGAACTGTACGTCCAAAACCAACCAGGAGGTAGCAGTAAGTTACCAGAACCGAATCGTCAACTTTGGGAAGCTATTACTAATCTCTACAACCACCAACGCCAAAGCCAACTCACTCAACCTACTGAGCAACGCAACGCACAGACAATTGAACAGTGGTTAAATCAGACAGCTCTCTACGTGCGAGCTTATCTGTTTCCACCTGTGAAATCTCTAAATGCTTTTAAGCAAGATGATGACACAACAGTAACGCTTGATTTGCCAGACCCATCCTCTGACTCACCAATGGCTGATATGATAGCCGCAGAGGATGTGCAAAATCGACAAAACCAAATATCTCAGATGTTTTCTGTATTGTTAAAAGCTTTACAGAACCTGGATTTACAAACCCAAGAAGTACTTAAGCTTTACTATCAACAGGGACTCACTCAACAACAGATTATGCAACAGTTGCAGATGAGTCAGCCTACGGTGTCTCGCAGACTGGTTAAAGGTAGAGAATCAATACTTGCAGCACTGATTAAGTGGAGCCAGGATTTGAATATTTCTATTAATTCCAACCAAATTAAAGATATGAGTCTTGCTTTGGAAGAATGGCTGAGAAACCAGTATGGTGAGTACAACATAAATCCGTAGTTTTCATAAGGTAGTAAAAATGACTTGCGCGTTTGCAGATCCAAGAGAATGGTTGTTAGAAATATCACCAACAATTCAGGCGCAATCCTGGCAGCAAAGCCAGATTTTTGCCACGCCTAGCAGTCGCTGGTGCGCTTACATAAATCAAATTTGTCTCCATGCCTTCTTGGATTGGATCTCAACTGAAGATTTTCCCCAAGCGAGTGTTTGGTATACTTCCCCTGGTACGCCAGCTTTTTGGGAATTTGTCAATGGCACAGCAATTTTGTTAGAGGGGAGGCGAGTCGTGTTGATCCCCAGTGAGGCAATTGATGATAGCGAGTTAGAAGTTCCTCAGGAATGGGTGGACATTCCCAGTTGGGCAGCAGACTACTATTTAGCAGTGCAAGTCCAACCAGATGCCGAGTGGGTGCGAATTTGGGGTTACACAACTCATACTGAACTGAAATCTCTGGCTCACTATGACTCAGTGGATAGGACTTATTGTATAGATGCACGGCATTTGACAAAAGACCTCAATGCTTTCTCTTTGAGCTATCAATTTTGTGGAGAAGAACAGATGAAAGCTGCAATAGCTCCGTTACCACAATTATCCACCCAACAAGCAGAAAATCTTGTGCTACGGTTAGGCAATTCCTATGTGACTTTCTCTAGGCTTGGAGTGCCATTTGCAACTTGGGGAGCACTACTAGAGAATGAGCAGTGGCGGCAGCGTTTGTACCAACAACGACAGCAGTCACAATCTTCCCAAGTGCAAGTGAATCTCAGTCGTTGGCTGGAAGGTATATATGATAATACTTGGGAAGCAATAGAAACATTTTTCCAGTTAAATTCCAGTAGTCTAGCTTTCAATTTTAGGAGTAGCTCTGGGCTAAATGTTAGTAGTATCAAACGAGCCAAGCTGATTGACTTGGGAATGGAAATAGAGTCTCAAAAAGTGGTGCTATTAGTTGCCTTGATACCAGAGGATAGCCAACAAGTTAGTATTCGCGTGCAACTTCATCCAACGGGTGCAGAATCTTATTTACCTGTTAATATCAAGTTAGCTTTGCTTTTAGAGTCAGGGGAAATTATTCAGGAAGTGCAAGCAAGAGTTCAAGATAACTATATACAATTGAAACGCTTTGATGGAGAAGTAGGAGAATGTTTTAGCATCCAAGTTGCTTTTGATAGTTACCAGATAACAGAAAATTTTGTTATTTAGTCATTAATCATTATATTATGTTCAGATGAACACTTATAAAAAACGAATCACCTCACCCCGCCCTCCGGGCACCCCTCTCCTTATTAAGGAGAGGGGATGGGGGTGAGGTCTTTTTATTGTAATTAATCAAACGAACTTGATATTAGTCATAAGTCAGAACGTTAATGACAAATGGCTCTTGGACAAATGACAACTAACAACTCACAACTACCAAACAACAAATGAGTAAGCTAGTCGTCTTCAGCTTGTTGGGAGGAGACTTAAATCAAGGATTTCCTGTTGTCACGGCTCAACTTTGGCATAATAACCAATTTTTCAAAATAACAGGGAGTCTGCCAGCCATACCGGAACTCAGCGAACTCTATAAAAGGTGGCAGTTACTCTACGAAGCTGTCCATCAACGTTTGGGCAGCAATCAACGTATAAAAGTGCATTCACAAGATATTACTAATATTTCTGTGAATGACTTCGAGCAAGTGTGTCAACAGCTACAAGCAAATATCAATGCTTGGTTGAAATCTGAATCATTCCAAAATATTGAGCGACAGCTACGGACTCTACTCAGTCGAGATGATGAAATTAGAGTTATTATTGAAACAAATATAGCTTTACTGCATCGCTTACCTTGGCATCTGTGGGATTTTTTTGAGGATTACCCGAAAGCTGAATTAGCTTTGAGCAATCATGAGTATGCATCTCCTCAGGTAGTGCGAAAATCTCCTACAGATCAAGTCAATATTTTAGCAATTCTAGGTAACAGTTTTGGTATTGATATTGAGAAAGACCGCTCTTTGTTGCAAGGTTTAACAGATACTCAAACTACGTTTCTTATCGAACCAACACGGAAAGAACTTGACGAGCAACTGTGGAATCAGGATTGGGATATTCTGTTTTTTGCAGGACATAGCGCTAGTATTGCAGATGGAGAGATAGGGGAAATTTATATTAATCAAAGCGAGAGTTTAACAATTTCCCAGTTTAAGAATGCACTGAAGGCGGCAATTACACGCGGTTTAAAACTGGCAATTTTCAACTCCTGTGATGGAATTAGTTTGGCACGAAATTTGGCTGATTTGAATATTCCCCAAATAATTGTGATGCGAGAAGGGGTACCAGATTTAGTCGCACAGGAGTTCTTGAAAAACTTTCTTGTCGCTTTTGCGGGTGGGAAGCCATTTTATCTGGCTGTGCGAGAAGCGCGGGAAAGACTTCAGGGATTGGAGAATGACTTTCCTTGTGCTAGTTGGTTACCAGTCATCTGCCAAAATCCTACAACTGTTCCGGTAACTTGGCAAGAACTGCGCAGTGGTTGGGGTGATACTGAAACTGGCAGCGAAGTTTCGACGAAAAGCAGAATTTCGACTCGAAGGTGCAAACTTTGGACTGTACTGCTGAGTACTGTTATTGTGACTCTTTCAACAATAGGTCTGAGATACTTCGGGCTTTTTGAAAAACTTGAACTGCAAATCTTTGACCAAATGCTACTCCTGCGACCAAAGGAAGAGTTAGATCCAAGATTGCTCGTTGTTGAAATCACCGAAAAAGATATTCAATCCCCACAAGAGATGATCACAGGAGTGAAATCCATTTCTGATAGTACGTTAGCTAAATTACTCAACAAATTACAAAAGCATCAACCGCGAGTTATTGGATTAGATATTTATAGAGATTTTGCTGACCCCCTTCGGCTACGCTCAGGGCAAGCCCCAAATAAGTCAAAGCCAATACAACTCCCCACTGAACTGAGCAAAGAAAATGTGGTAGTTGTCTGTAAAGGCAGAGATCGTAAACACGACCCCCAAGGTGTTAAACCTCCATTAGGAGTACCTGAAGAACGTCAGGGTTTTACCGATGCAATTCAAGATCCAGATGGTATCGTTCGTCGTCAAATTTTGATGATGGCACAAGAGCCTTCGTCTCCCTGTACAACGCCTCACTCACTCTCGTTACAATTGGCTGCTCGCTACTTATCTTACGAAAATATTAAACCTGATTTCAATGAAGATTATGTACAGTTTGGTTCTAAAGTCTTTAAACGCTTAAAGCCTGGTCGCAGTGGTGGCTATCAACAAACAGTTGTAGGAGGAATTCAAATACTTGTCAACTACCGTGATGTAGATTACGAAAGAGTTTCTCTGGAAGATGTATTGAGTGATAAAGTTAACTCTGATTGGCTCAAAGATAAAGTAGTTCTCATCGGGGTGACAGCTAACACCGTCAGCGATACTTGGTCAACTCCCTACTCTGCTGCCCAGCAAAATTACCAGAAAATACCAGGCGTATTTATACAAGCGCAAATGGTCAGCCAAATTTTGAGTGCAGTTTTAGACAAACGTCCTATTCTTGGGGTTTTGCCTTTCTGGTGCGATATTCTCTGGATATGGGGATGGTCGAGTGTGTCTGGTTTGATTGTTTGGCGCTTTCGTTCGCACTCAGATAAGGGATGTGCCATATTTGTGATAGTTATCATTTTATATGGAGTTTGTGCGATCGCTCTCTGCGCGGCTCCCTTTGGAAGCATCGCCATTTTTAAGCAAGCAGTATGGTTACCATTTATTCCCTCAGCCTTTGCTGTAGTTACAAGTGGTGTTGTTGTGTTATTTATTCAACGTCGTCGGGAATTTTCCAGTACTCCACAATTTTTAGTTGAATAAAACGACAAGAGTAAACCATCCTTGACAGGTTAAGATCATAAACAATTTGTCAATAAGTAATAGTGCTTAAAATTTTTATGCAATTCTTTCTAGTTATGAATTAATAAAAAAGTGCATAAGTCGATCGCCCTGACATCTATACCTAATTGAGGATTCACTCGCTAAATTTCCTTCTTAATAGGAGAGTGCAATGTCTGGGGTATCTATACGTTTGTACTGGTGGCAAAGTTTAGGAATTGTGATTGGCAGCGTAATAGCCTTATATACAAATAGCGCTCGCGCCCAAATCACGCCAGATGGGACTCTGCCAAATAATTCCAACGTCAGATTAGAGGGTAACACTAGAGTTATTGAAGGTGGAACAACAAGAGGCGCTAATCTGTTCCACAGCTTCTCTGAGTTTTCTGTTCGCACTGGCGAGACAGCTTTGTTCAATAATGCACGGGATATTCAAAACATTATTAGTCGAGTAACGGGTAAATCTATCTCTGAGATTAATGGTTTAATCAAAGCTAACGACGCAGCGAACCTGTTTCTAATCAATCCCAATGGAATTATATTTGGACCAAATGGCAGCTTAGATATTCGCGGTTCTTTTGTTGCTACAACAGCCAACGCTTTAGGATTCGGTAATCTAGGCAGCTTCAGCGCTACAAATCCAGAAGCACCTTCACCGTTACTGACGATTAACCCTTCAGCTTTTTTATACAACCAAATCACTACAGGAGCAATTCAAAATAACTCAGTTGCACCTGCTGGTCTTCATTTAGCAAATTTTGAAACATTTGGTTTGCGAGTACCCGATGGTAAAAGCTTATTACTAATCGGTGGTAATGTAACGATGGATGGTGGACAATTAAATGCTTATGGTGGACGAATCGAATTAGCAGGATTAGCTGGTCCGGGAAATATAAACCTTATCATTGATGGCAACACTTTTAGTACTCAAGTACCTGAATTGCCACGAAGTGATGTATTTTTGAATAATGGAGCGATCGCTAATGTTGCTTATGCCAGTGGTGGTAGTATTGCAGTCAACGCACGCAACATAGATTTATTAAAAAACAGTTCAATCAATGCTGGTATCGAGACAACTTTGGGTTCAGCAACTGCAAAAGCAGGAAATATTACTCTTAACGCCACGGAAGCAATTAGGATAGAAGAGCAAAGCGAAATTAGAAATCAGGTTCGCCCGAATGGCATCGGGAATGCTGGTGATATTAATATTACTACTGGCTTATTGTCCGTAAAGGGCGGAGCTAGAATTTACACTAGTTCCTTCGGTCAAGGTAATGCCGGGAATATCAATATAAATGCTCGCACACAAGTCTCTTTTCTAGATGGAAGTTTTGGCTGGACTACTTTAGAACCTACAGGTGTAGGAAAAAGTGGAGATTTGCAGATTCAAGCTGATTCTGTATCAATTGGTAACGACTCTCAATTAAAGGTTAGTACTTTAGGTACGGGAAATTCTGGCAATTTAACAATTGATGCTCGTAATACCGTTGATTTTTATAATAATTCCTTGGCCTTAAGCCAAGTTGAAAAAGGAGAAGGTAATGGCGGTATCATAAAAATCAACACGGGTTCACTTGCACTGAATAATAATTCGTTTCTTAGTGCTAGTACCATTGCAAAAGGAAATGCGGGTAGTGTGCAAATACAAGCTCGCGATGCTGTCTCCTTTGCAAATAGTAGAGCGTTTACCACAGTCCAAGAAGGCGGCAAAGGAAATGGAAATGACCTTTCAATCCAAGCAAGGTCAGTCTCGGTTACTAATGGATCATTTTTAACAGCAGGTACTTTTGGTGAAGGCAACGCGGGTAATGTAATAATTGATGCTGCAGATTCAGTTATATTTGATGATAAAAGTTATGCTGCTAGCAGCATAGGTTTGGAAGGATATGGGGTAGGATTAGGCAACGGAGGAATAATAAAAATCTCTACAGGTTCGCTTCAGCTCGCCAATCAAGCCAAATTAACAGCAGAAAGCTACAGCAGAGAAGGAAAAGCAGGTAATATCATCATTAATGCCCGCGATACCGTCTCTTTATCAGATGGAAGTTCTATAAAAACCCTGTTAGGAGGAGGAATCAAGGGTCAAGCAGGTGATATAAGCATTACCACAGGTTCACTCTCAATTGCCAGTGCTTCCTCGCTCCAGGCTGATACTTTTGGACAGGGAAACGGCGGTAATATTAATATTCAAGCACGAGATAATGTGTCTTTTATAACTGAGGGAGGAGCTTATAGTCGAGTACAACTAAATGCCATTGGTACGGGAGGTGATATAGATACTAAAGCAGATTCTTTGACGCTGAGTGATGGTTCTTTTGTGGCAACAAGCACTCTAGGGCAAGGAAATTCTGGCAATGTAACTATTAACGCCGCTAATGCCGTTAACTTAAGTGGAGTCAACCAAAAAGGTTTTCCAGGAGGTATTTACAGCGAAGTTGCGACCGATAAACCAAATAGTAATGGAGGCAATGTAAATATCACTGCTAGATCATTGAAAGTCACTGATGGTGCGCTCTTGGCTACTCGTACAAATGGTAATGGAAATGCTGGTAAGGTCAATATCAACGCGACTGATTTTGTTTTATTTGATGGTGTAAATATAAAAAACGTTAATGGTGACATTAAAATAAACAGAAGTGGTGCCTATAGTCTTGTGTTCCCTCTAGGAACAGGTAGGGCAAATGATATTAATATTAATACAGACTCACTTTTTTTGCGAAATGGTGCGAACTTGCGCGCAGGCACGGACGGAGTAGGGAATGCAGGAAAAATAAATATTATTGCCCAAGATATGGTATCTATCGATGGAGCAAGCAGCAATGGATTGCCAAGTAGGATTGAGACTCAGGTAATAGAAAATGCTGTGGGCAATGCAGGTAATGTTGATCTTAGAACTAGATCACTTCTTATTACCAATAGCGCCGAACTATCTAGCAGCAGTCAGGGAAATGGAGCAGCAGGCAATTTAACGGTAAATGCTAATTTGATTAGTCTTGACAACCGAGGTAAAATTTCAGCCAATACGATTGCACGAGAAGGCAATATAAATCTAAATCCCAGAGATTTATTAATAATGCGTCGTAATAGTGAAATCACTACTAATGCTTCTGGAACAAATATTACTGGTGGCAATATTAAAATTGATGGCAAAAATGCCTTTGTTGTTGCAGTTCAAAATGAGAATAGTAATATTCGTGCTGATTCTGAAAACTTTCGTGGTGGAAATGTCACGATTAATGTAGCTAACATCTTTGGTTTTCAATCCCAAACAACATCATTCCCGCAAACGAGTAGCATTACTGCAAAAGGAGCAACGCCAGATTTAAGCGGCAATGTGCAAATTAACACACCTGAAGTAGACCCCACTAACGGTTTAATCGAACTCCCTACTAATCTTGTTGATGTCTCGCAGCAAATTTCCACCGCCTGCACTCCTGGAAGTCGGCAAAGCCAAAGTTCTTTTGTGTCAACAGGGCGTGGCGGACTACCCATGAGTCCCACTGAACCATTACAAGATACAAGCACTCTATCAG
>NZ_QMEB01000333.1 GCF_012912135.1 Brasilonema bromeliae SPC951
GGCACCCCTCTCCTTAATAAGGAGAGGGGTGCCCGGAGGGCGGGGTGAGGTTCTTCGTTATGATAAAAAAACAAGATCCCCGACAACTTTTACGAAGTCGGGGATCTCAATCAATAGGAGTTCATTTTCATTTCTGTTTTTAAAAACGCTGTAATTTTTTTCATATTGTCTGTCTGGAATGACTCATAGAGATGATGTAGATAAATTTGTACTTTAACTCAGAGGATGAAAATATGACGACGACTCCAAAACAAAATCCACAACCAAAAGATAAACCAAAAAAGACCGAGCCAGGTCTTATCAGTTCCGAAAAGAAAAAGCCCAGTCCGTAAAAATTTTACTCAGATACCCCTTGAAATGATTAATTCACAGCTTGAATAGGCAAACGTACTCGAAAAGATGTATGACCAGGTTGGGATTCCAAGTCAACGTCACCGTGATGTTTGTTAACAACAATGCGATAGGCAATTTCTAAACCCAACCCAGTGCCTTTTCCAACTTCTTTTCGCGGCGGACATAGTGTGAATTATTTATGCCGTTCTACTTATGTACAATTCATTAACATAGACAGACAAAGAAAGTTTTGGATGTGCCATCAATCCAAACCAGGCGAACACGCAGCCAAAAAAAGCAGCGAGTGACTATTGCCAAATGTTTTCTCAACAATCAATAATTCATGACAAATTAATTGGTAACCGCACTTGAAACCTAGTATCTCCCGGTTGAGACAACACCCGAATATCACCCTGATGCTGTTCTACAACAATGCGGTAGACTATGTGCAAACCTAACCCAGTCCCCTCACCAACTCCTTTGGTTGTAAAAAATGGCTCAAAAATATGAGACCGCATCTCTGGAGGAATTCCCGGACCATTATCAGCAATTTCTACGAGTAAAAAGTCGCTTTCGCAACTTGTGCGAATCCAGATTTGACCATCCTGTCCATGAATAGCATCAATGGCGTTATCAATTAAATTTGTCCAGACTTGATTGAGTTCTCTACCGTATGCAGTGATTAACGGGACTTCGCAGTCATACTCTCGCGTGACCGTCACATGACTATGCTTTAACTTGTGATTCAAAATGGTGAGAGTACTTTCTATACCCTCGTGTACGTCTATTTCCTGTAGGGGTGCCCGATCCATGTAGGAGTAATCTTTGACAGCATCAACTAGAGTAGAGATTCGGGTTGTACAATGGTCCAGTTCATCTAACAAACCCCATTCTTGTAACGTTATATCTGTCCAAGTTAGGACATTACCCAATAACAATTCACCGACATTTTTCTTAACATTCTCTAGCCATTCGATATCGAGTCCTGCTGTCACTAGTGTGGGAGCCAGTTTCCAGCTATTGCTAACGTTGTGTGCTTCTAGCCATTGGATTACCTCATCTTCGCGATCGCTCTGCGTTAATGGATCGAGTCTGGTTGCTGTTTTAGCACGGGCGATCGCATCTTCCTGCAATTTAGCAACAAACGCTTTTTGCTCGCAAGTCATTTGCTTTTGATTCAGTTTTACCGTCAATGGCTGCAACACCTGCCTAGTTTGGCGTAATTGTCCCACAGCCCTACGACAAGCTGAAGCAGGGTTATTCAACTCGTGTGCCAATCCTGCTGCCAAAGTGCCTAATGCTACTAGTTTTTCTCTGTGCTGTGATATCGTCTGTACTGCTTGCAACCGTTCTGCCATTGTGCGGAGAATCTCAGTCATGACGCAAGTACAACTTGAAAGCATTTCCCAAAATACCTGGTTTGGCACTTCCAAAATATGGCTACGAGTTACAGCACGACCGCAAGCCCAGAAATGTGTCTGACCCATTAACACGGGTAATTCACCAAACAGCGTTTTTGGTTCGTACATTGCCAATAAAATTTCTTGATTACCAACTTTCTGCGTAATCCGTACTTGACCTTCTAGCAATATAAAAACATGGTCAGCAGGGTCACCTTCACGGCGATGAATTTCTCCAGGTTCTCGCCAGACCTCTGTACCCTCCTCAAGTAACCATTGCAACTGTTCACTTGGTAATTTGGAAAAGAGAGGAACTTGGCGTAAAGTTTCTATATCAAGCATGATACACCTTGAATTTGTAAGTATTGAATTAATAGCTAAAATATTGTTTTACATTACTTATTCTGAAACCCCTTGACATGAACGATTCTCTGCTTGAATAGGTAAATGCACTCGAAAGCGCGTATGACCAGGTTGGGATTCAAAGCGGATGTCACCATGATGTTTATTAACGACAATACGATAGGCAATTTCTAAACCCAAGCCAGTGCCTTTTCCTACTCCTTTTGTTGTAAAAAATGGTTCAAAAATCCGAGATTGAATTGCTGGTGGAATACCTGAACCTGTATCAAGAATTTCTACAACAAGACAGTTATTTTCTCTATAAGTACGAATGGTCAAATCGCCTTTGCCTTTCATGGCATATATGGCATTGTCAATTAAATTTGTCCACACTTGGTTCAGTTCACTGGCATAAGCACAAATTTTTGGCAGAGTGCGGTCAAATTCTCGATTAACAATAATTCCTTTTTTCAGGCAATGATGGAGGATGAGTAAAGTATTTTCAATTCCCTCATGGATATCTATTTCTTGTAGAGGGGCTTGATCCATATAAGAATAGCCTTTAATGGCTTTTACTAACTCAGAAATACGGGTGGTACTTTGCTCAATTTCATGAATCAACCCAAAAGATGAAAGTGTGGCGTCAAGCCATTTGAGGACATGTTCAAGACAGTCAATGGGGATATTATCAGCAACAGTATCCAGCTTTTCGGTATATAGCCCAGCGGTCACTAAAGTGGGGGCAAGTTTCCAACTATTACTAATATCATGGTCTTCCAACCATTCAGTTACTTCGTCTTCTTTATCGCTACAAGTCAGAGGGTCAAGTTTAGGAGAATGGATGGCGTGTTCTGTTGCTTGGTTTTGAATATCAGTAATGAATTTTAGTTGGTCTTTAGAAAGTAAATTGAGTTGTAAAGCAAGAGTTTGTAAGTTTTTAAAATTCCCGCGCAATTGACTAGCTGCCCGTTGCGCCGCCGCCCCTGGATTATTTAATTCGTGTGCTAAACCTGCTGACATTTTACCTAGCGCTGCCATTTTTTCTTGCTGTCGTAGTTGCGCTTCTACGTCTTTGGTTCGTCCTGCCATAGCGGAGAGAATCATGTCAGCAATCGGCGAACATTCAACGAGGATATGTCTGAATGTTTCAACGTCTATTTGTAAAACACGACTGGGTGCGATCGCATGAGCATTAGCAATAGCACCCGAACCCGTCAGCATCGAAAGTTCACCCATGAACTCACCATGACGATGAATAGCCAGCACTTTCGTTTCAACGCCCACTTGCTTAGTGACTTCAATTTGACCTTCTAAGACAACATAAAAATGATACTTTGAGTCGCCTTCACTAAACAGCACATCGCCCACATTCAGTTGTATTTCTTTACCAAACTGCTTCATTTCCTCCAAAGCATCATCTGGCAATTTAGGAAACAGCGTCATTTGATTTGAGTCGTGCAGCATGGCAACTCCTTATATGAAATTATCTTTAATTAGATTTAATAATTGCTACCTACCACAGCCGTTCAATAGGATAGGCATCAAAGGCTGAATCAATACTCAAAATAGGTATTTTTTCGACAATAGACTGTGCAATCAAAAGTCGGTCAAATGGGTCTCTATGTTGAAGCGGTAGGGTTGCAACAACAGCAAGGTGGTCAAGATTGATGTTTAGCAAATCGATACTATTAAGACTAAGTTGCTGTTCTACAAATTCCTGAAATGGCACCCCAAAACTTAGTTTACCGGTGCTTTGTTTAATTGCTATTTCCCAAACACTGACTATACTGAGTAGTTTTTCGTTATTTTCGTCCTCAATTAGCCCTCGTACTACAATACTGAGGCGAGGGCTGTCGATGACGAACCAAATAAAGGTATGAGTGTCCAGCAGTAGCCTCATTACATATAGTCCTTAAAGTCTTCTAAAGGTTCGTCAAAATCATCTGAGATTGTGATTAACCCTTTAGCACTCCCTGCTTTAGCAGGACGACGTTTTTTAACAGGCGTAACTGGAGTTAGTTTGACAACAGGCTGACTGTCTTTTGTAATAACTACTTCTTCACCACTCATAGCGGCTTCAATTAATTCAGACAAATTTTTAGATGCTTCCGCGAGAGTTATTTCTTGCATAGCTATCACCTCTGGGTTCCTAATTCATACTTACATCAAAAATTGGTTATTTGATGCAACAACTTCAGTTTAGTTTATCGAACTGGCAGATGAGTGAGTTAAGTAGGAGACGACATACACTCATATCGATACTCATGGCTGACACATCCTTTAAAAAAGTCCGCGTTTTCTTTTGTAGATACGCGCTTAAATCCAAGTGATTTAATGAGTTCAATGGATGCGACGTTACGAGTGTCTATCTCGGCTGCCACAATGTTGACTTGATAATCGTTGAAAAGATGATTTAGCAGTTGTAAACATCCTTCCTTTGCATAACCTTGTTGCCAGAATGGTGGGAAAATCATGTAGGCGATTGCAGCTGTTTGGTTGGCATATACTGTTGCTTCCAATGTTCCAATATATGTTTCAAATTGGCGAAGACTCACAGCCCAATTCAGCCATGCTTCTTGCCCGTCAGGAGAAAGTCTTGAAGATAGCGCACGATATCGAGTCTGCAAAACTTGCAATGATATGGGAGGCTCCTGTGGGATAAACTGATAAAGCCTCTCATCCTTCAATTGCCTGTAGATATGTACTGCATGAGATGCCACCAGTGGCTCAAGCAACAGCCGTGAAGTCTCAAGTGTTGTTTCAGGTGTAATCAATTTCATCATTGTACTGTTGTTATGAGGCATTAATGATAATTTCTTCGCCACTGATGACTGCCTCAATTAATTCTGGCAAATTTTTAGATGCCTCAACGAGAGTTATTTATTGCATGGTTGTCACCTCTTATTCCTAACTAAATGTTGACATCAATTCAGTTCACTGTTCACCCTTCGGGTATGCGCAAAGCGCACGCCAAGGGCGTTCGCGCAGCGTCTGGTGGAGGAGATACGCCAGTCGCCTACGGCGGGAAAACGCCTCATGCGCGCTGGACTCACTGTTCAC
>NZ_QMEB01000334.1 GCF_012912135.1 Brasilonema bromeliae SPC951
ATTATACTGAGAAAGAATAAATTATTTTTCCTTGCATAAGTTTTCTCTATAGAATTTCTGAAAATCCTATCAAAAGTAAAAATCAAAATTTAATATTTTTTTGAAAGAAGGTTTTGCGGCATACTAATTTTTCAAATTTTTTATTGTATAGTGAGCGCAGAACAACTACAGGAAAAAGCTCAAGTAAACTCAACATTCTCAGCAAAACAATGCTGAGCAATGCAGAGCTTTTTTTCTGTGGAGGTTCCACGTCAGTTGCTACTTTAGTGGTGCCAACTGGGGTTGCGGAATACTGAATTTAAGGCTTTCACATCTGTACTCTTTGAGCAGTAAGTTGATCCGATACTGCGGACTATGGTTGTGGAATTCCACGTCAAACGTCACTCGCAACAACGGGGAAAACCTCCCTCCGGGTGTGCGCGGAGCGCACGCCTTACGGCGAACGCCAGTCGCCTGCGGAGGAGCCAGTGCGGTGAGGCAGTACGGTCTTGGGGTCTCCCCAAGTGAAGTAACTGCCGAACCCGTAAGGGTCTTGGGGAGCCAGTGCGGTGGACGGCTTCGCCGGCATAAAGCATCTGGCGTGTCTCCCCAAGTGGAGCATCTGGCGTTGGAAACCCTCCCGCAGCGCTGGACTCAGTGCAAGGCAGTGGCTCCTCAACGCTCAGCACTACTGAATTCCTGAAGAGAGACTTTATGTCTGTCACGGTTACACTCATAAAATTTTCTCTCTTCTAATAGCTTCATTCGTAAGACTCTATTTAAAAAAGGTGTATCTATGTTTGCTACCCTGATTGTGGCTTGGATTCTGTATACAGTATTAGTAAAAGTCGTGAGAACGACAACGAGAACTGCGTTTATTAGTGCTACTACTGTTGTTATCTTGCATTCTGGTCTTGGAATTAGCCCTCAAGATATTTGGCATCAAATAATACAGCTACTTCAAGCCTTCTCTCAAGTCCTTAGGGTTAGGTAATATGACTTTTGGATGTTGCCCGTCATGAGTCATCAGTTATTTGTTCTCTGTTCGACCACGTTCGCATATCTCGTTTGGAGGCGCTGAGTCCCAAGGGGACACGCTGCGCGAACGCGTATGGCTGCAACATAGGCGAAGCGTTAGCGAGTGAGACGGGCGCGCCTCCTCTAGAAATCAGGCTGCCGTTTCATTAAACCGGATTTTTCACTTCTTTAATAAAACGGATGAGTTAATTATTTTTTGAGCCTGAAAGCCGTACCAGGGCATCCATAACAGTAGTCGGTAACTGACGCATAATCTTACCTCTTTCTCGATCTACTGCCACTAAAGTCACCTGAGCAGTAACGTATAATTCTTGCTTATCTGGTGATTCAATTGCATAATCCCAGTTGATACGGACGCCAGTCACCTCAGCCATGCGCGTTCTTACAACCGCTGTTGCACCCAACTGAAGCTGACGGTGATAGCGCACAGAGAGTTCTACAACTGGTAAATCACAGCCCAAAGCTACCAAATCAGCATATTCGATACCGATCGCTCGCAAGCATGCGACTCGTGCTTCTTCCAACCAAGCTATGTAGGAACCGTGCCAGACAATACCTGCATAGTCTGTATGATGCGGGTAGACTCTTATGGAATATTCAAACCAATTTCCAAAGGAACCGCTTGTTGGACTGTCAATTGCAGTGGTTGATTTCAGTTGTGGTTGTTGTGATTTTTCCTCTGACATCTTAAATTTTTTGGAGACAAGGATAAATGTTCCAAATCTGGAATAGCATAAAGTGACACGTCTTGTGCAATTTCTTCATAAGTTGACACTCCGACGACTATCAAACTATTATCCAAGGTAAAGAATCTGAGGTTCTATGTCGAACCTCAAACTTGGTGCCTTCTGCACTCGTGTATTTCCTTAGGTCAGGAAATTTTAAGTTTTGGTTATTAGATTCTAAAAAAACTGGGGATCAATCTGCTATTGCCTTGTTGTGGGTTGTAGATGATGGCAGGACGCAGCTCTTTGATAAGTTTTTTTTATACCTTGCTACCCTTAGGCAAGTGGACGAAAAAAGCTCAAGCTTTACGACAAGCACAAATCGCTTTGATTATAGAAACTAAACTGACACACACTCAACACTAAGCCTTGGGTGACAGCCTCAGTCACTCCTACTATTAGGCACTATTTGTTTTTATTGGAAACGGTTTGTCATTCTTTTCGCTGGCTTGCTGATTGACATTGATACGCTGCTGGCAATTGTTAAGATGCTGATTAAGACTCCACAGGCATAACGAGCCAATATCACAATCAAAATGACAGCAATGTCAATCAAGTTCTGAGATCACCTATGAAAGTTATGAGCCTTTAACTAGCGTAATAAACCGCTAGCAACATATGAAACAAACACCGTTAAGAGTTAAGAGTTAAGCGTTCGGGTGTTAAGAGTTAAGCGTTCTCTGTTCCCTGTTAAGAGTTCTCTGTTCCCTGTTAAGAGTTCCCTGTTCCCTGTGTTTCTTAAGAGTTACGAGTTATTAGCCACTGTTACGAGTTCTTAACTGTTAACTTTTAACTCTCAACTCTTAACTTTTTACTGTCTAACACCGCTTAGCTAAAAGTTTATTACCTACGCTGGTTGGTACAGGATGCTTGACTATATTGGCAAGTTCCTGTAGCTGGTTGACTGCCTCTGCACCCTCTAGCTTCATTAATTCGCGGTCATCCCGCATTTCTGTCCAAGTGATCCCGTAATCAGAGACTAAAAACCGAATCAGATGATTTTCTCCCAGGCTAACCATAAATGAAGCACTATTCATCTGGTCACCGCAGGTGTAGCAGGACGCAGGATATCCTCGCCTCTCTAAGACAATTGCTAAAGCTTGCAAGTTCATCACTAAGTCTTGCACGAATTGCCGATGTTGTTGTGCTAGTCTCAAAAACATTTTTCCCTCCAAACACCACAGTTATTTGCTTCCTTTTATATTTTCTTTAGATTCTTGCACCAATTGGTATTGTAAACTATCCATTACAATTCACAGATATATATTTATGAATTGGCTACCTAGCTTAGGGTAGTCGATGTAAGTTTTGCGTGCCGTATCAAAGTATTCAGTTTGTAGATCTGAAATATCGGATAGAATTGCTAACTTTGTGTTTTTTTTACAGATTACCGTCAGGATAAATGGTAAGTTGAAACAATTCCGCTATAAGATTAACTCATATTTGGCACAAGTCAAGTCGAGAAAATGCCGATTTTGTACTTTTATCCGCTAATTTTAGGTAGACTCATTACCCTTTGTCCCAACAAGGCAGACATACGTCTTCTCAGCCTGTTTTAAGAGGTGATTATCTCGTCAAACGTCTACACACCAGTTAAGTAATGTAAAGATCTTAACCTATTGGCTGCAACTTCTCCATAGAATCTGGCAAAACTGGTAGATGCTCGTAGCTGTTTTTTGATTCTCGCTTAAGGTTAGTACTTTTTTGTACGACTCAGGGCTGAGTCTTTTTACTAAATAATCAGTACTTAGTAGTCATACAGTGCGGTAGATAAACCACTGCGTTGCTGTCAGCAGTGCGTTGTCAAGAGTTGTTGCTCGGCTGAAACTGCCCGTCCAAACTATGTCTTGCGGATAAGCACTTGCGCTCTTGAGAGTTTCCCCAGTTGTTCTAAGCAGCGTCTTTAGAGGAGATAGCAACAGCTGTCCCATTGTGGTAAGTGACGTATCAAGCTCTGCAGGAAAAAGCCAAGTCGGGGGGTGACTATCTGTAAAGGGAAATACCCTGATCCACAATCCCAAGTGTAAAACCTAAATCGTTTGACTTAACACTGACAATAACTGAACTCAAGATAACCATGTTGCCATTTCGGCAGATATTTTTCTGACTGTCTTTGAGTTGCTATTTATACTTTTTAAAAGAGCAATTCGAGAGAATAACGAGTCGCTTTTTAAAAAGTGTATGCTCTGCTAGGTTCGAGATATACTAATATGAATAGGTTTTTTACATATAATTTACTCTCATAACTTTTATCAGTATACTGTATATACTAAAGTCAGTTAAATTAACCGAAATAAATTAACAAATAAAAAGAATAACACAGCCAGGAAAACCTAGCTGTTGTGTTGACACTTTCAATCGTTGTCAGAAACTTATCCAAGCTCGGGTTTAGACAACTTCCCACCAACCGAAAGCTGGACCGATGAAACGAACTATCACCCAAGCGGCGACCAAACCACCAATACCAATCCAGGTGAGCCGATTTGACCATTTTACGAATTTTTCCGCTTGGGTTTTGGAGATAGGAATCCACGGCAAGATCCTGGTTGTATCTTGACCGTATTTTTCTCCCAGTGTAGTTTTACGACGCTTTGCTTCACCCATAATCTAAAATAAATCCCTGAATACTGCTGATGATAGCGTTTGCTTGAAGCAATAGCTAAAAAATACTGAATAATTTAGATGACTTAAGCTGAATCTTCCTCTGTGACAGAGGAAAACAGATTGGGATCAAGGTAGTTAATACGTGCGAGGGGACTGAGGGCAGCCAAAACTTGAGCACCATAGCTACGGATAATCACGCGACTATCTAGCAAAGCAACGATGCCTTTACTTTCGCGCAGTGGGGCGATCGCCCGTTGCAATTCATTCATAGCAATTGGCAACAAGTACAAACGAAACCAATCTTGATGCAAACTCTTGTAGTGCGCCACTCGACCTGCCACTAAGGGGTTTTCTAGAGATGGCAAGGGTAAAGTCGCGATCGCCAAAAGCTGGGGAGCAGGCAAAACCTTTTGATGCTCACGCCAAAATTCCCAACCACTCACCAAAATACCATTTTCATCCAAACAAGTTTTTTCCACCTGTACCCGTGAACCAAACTCAGAGGCAAGAATTGTCCCCACTTGGGCTTTTAGCGGTACATCCCCCACAAGCACAACTGTCAATCCTGGTGCTGTCGCGCTTAAGCAAACCAGTGTCATAACTTTATGAAGAAACGCTGGCTGAAACTCTGGCGTGTTGGGT
>NZ_QMEB01000335.1:0-4834 GCF_012912135.1 Brasilonema bromeliae SPC951
ATATTTACCCACGATTCTCGCTTTACCCCACCCCGGTTTTGTCTCTTGCCAAAACCTCCCCTCCCCTTGCTAAGGGGAGGGGATTGAGGGGTGGGGTTAAATCAGCGTGGATTGAAGAAGAAATAAATCTTATAGATAGCAACTAAATAATAAAATTCTATCAGTGTCAATTAGATTTTCATTTGTGAGCTACGACAACGTTTGTAAAATCTTAGCTGAAAAATACCCAACCGATTTTGCGCGTTGGTTGCTAGCGGTTGAACCCCGAACCATCGAAGTTTTAAAAACAGAATTGAGCATTGAACCAATTCGCGCTGATTCGTTGACATTTCTGCAAACAGAAAACCGCATCTTACACATCGAATTTCAAACTATCACAAGGTCTAAAACACCGATTTCTTTTCGGATGTTGGATTATTCTGTCAGATTGATACGTCAGTATAAAGTCCCTGTCACGCAAGTCGTGATTTTTTTACAACAGACAAGTGATGAAATTGCCTTCACTGAACAATATCGCAGTGAAACGACAACTCATCGCTATCGCGTTTTGCGGATGTGGGAACAAGATTCAGTGCAATTTCTCAATAATCCTGCACTCTTACCGTTAGCACCGTTAACGCAAACAAACTCACCCCAAGCATTATTATCGCAGGTTGCCCAGAGCGTTGCTAGAATTTCGGATAGGGAGACGAGGCAGAATATTGCAGCTTATACAGAGATATTAGCGGGTTTGAAATTTGAAAAAGATTCAATTCGGCAATTTTTACGGGAGGACGTTATGCAAGAGTCAGTGATTTATCAGGATATTTTGCAGAAGGGAGAACAAAAAGAAGCACTTAGATTCTGTCTGTCTTTACTTAATGAACGTTTTGGTGAAATTGATTCGTCAATTCTTGAGCGAGTTCAAGTTTTCAATAAAGAACAGCTAGAAGCTTTAGGTAGAGCGCTTTTTAGAATGTCATCAATTGCTGATTTACTGACTTGGTTAGACGAGCAGGAAAGCAATTAAGTAAGTGGGTTTAATGAAATATAAGATGTAGTGCGGGCTGTCCTGCCCGCGAGCGAGACGCTCGCACTACTGCTATCTACGAATTAATTACCTTGATATTACTCCTGGCTCTTTACCCCGAGCTTTTCCTGATGCTCAACGTAGGAAGTCAGCACCGAATCAATCATCGCTTGATACCCCTTCCCTCGACTGCGAAACCATTGGAGCGTTCGAGGGTTAAGTTTTATGTAAATCCCCTCCTTCTTCTGGGGTAACGAAAGCTCGGCATTTTTCCAGAAGTCTTCATCAAGCGGTGCAATATCGGAGTAATCGATTTCTTCGTCCGCCATTTCGACGAGCTTTCTGTGACGTTCCTCGGGGGACATATCACCCGAGAAGTTTGTTTTGCTCATAGTACGCCCTCTCTTTCTTGTTCGCTTTGCGAGCCGAGATGATCCGAGTATGCCCATCACGTTCGGTGTGAACGACTACCACCACGATGCTCGTAGCAAGTGTGCTTAACGGGATCTCACCAAGGGTGACTTTCCGTATCTCACCATAGTCAAATCGGCAATCTTCCCTGGTGATTGCAAAAGGATCATTGAATACCCTCTTGGCTTCCTCGAAGCGTATGCCGTGTTTCTCTATGTTCTGCTTGTCTTTTGCGTCGTTCCACTCGAAAGACATACATCAAAATATATATGATTATATATATTTTCTTGAAAACAGGGCAATCTTGCATAACTGTGGGCTGCTGCCTCAATATAATTATGGAAGGCAGAGCCTCCTGTATGGCACTCCCACGCAGAGCATGGGAGCGAGAGAGCGAGCAAAGAACCTCTAAGCCGCTTCTCCCCCCACCACCACATCACGTATCCTTAAACTAGGACCACCGCAACCTACTGCTAAACCGTTTTGTCCACCTTTACCGCAACCGCCAGACTCATCCCAGTAAAAGTCATCCCCGATCGCCTCAATATCCGCCAAAGTCTGAAAAACATTCCCTGAAAGCGTCACATCCTTCACAGGTTCAGCAATCTTACCGTTTCTAATCATCCACGCTTCCCCAGCGCTGAAGGTGAACATTTCCCCATTCGTCATTCCACCCAACCAGTTACGGGCGTAAACTCCTTCTTTTATACCGCTAAATAAATCCTCGACAGGCGTTTTTCCTGGTTTAATCCAGGTATTTGTCATCCGTACAATTGGGGGATAGTGATAACTGAGACAGCGTGCATTGCCCGTTGGCGCTTCGTCCAATTTGCCAGCCGTTTCACGAGAATGTAAACGTCCTGTCAAAATTCCATCTTCTATAAGTTGGGTTGTAGTTGCAGGTGTGCCTTCATCGTCGTAAAAATAGCTACCTCGATGTCCTTGGGGCGCAGCACCATCAAAAATCTGCAATTCTTTTGGTCCAAATTGACGCCCAATCGTCATTGCTTCCAACAAATCTGGGTTTTCGTATGCCATATCTGCTTCGGAAAGATGTCCAAAGGCTTCATGAACAAATAACCCAGAAAGAATCGGGTCTATCACCACAGTATAAATATTACCTTTCACAGATGGTAAAGATAACGCTGCAACTGCCCTTTGTGCTGCTTCTTTAACTTGTTCATCTAAAGCCGTCAAATCTTCAAAAGCTTTGCGCGAACCTGTGGTTTCTCTTCCAGTTTGCACAGTTTCGCCGTTTCTCGCTGTGGCTGCAAAGCGCATTTCCATATCCACCCAAGATTGCTCAATAAAAGTCCCTTCGCTGGTGGCGAGGATAACTTTTTGGGCGCTGTCTCCATAGCGGACAGAGGTGGTGGTAATCCGGCTGTCAACGCTTTTGAGTAATTGTGTGTAGCGATCGCACAATTCTTTTTTCTTTTTCAACGAGATTTGCCGAGGATCGCTTCCAGTTAAGGGCATACTGCATACTGCTTGCACTATGTCAATTGGAGCTAGGACAGTTTCTTCATCACCAACAATTTTGGCGGCGGCGATCGCTTCTTCAATGCGATCGCGAATTGTCGCCAGTTGGTTAAAACTACTAAACCCCCATCCACCCTTGTAACATGCGCGAATCTGTCCACCAATGGAGATACCTTCACTAAGGCTTTCTACCTTGTCGCCACGCAAGAAGATATCGGTACCTTCAGCCTCTTCAAGGCGAATCATCAGATAATCTACACGGGATGAGTAGCGCTTGAGTAAGTCAGAAAGTAAATTTTGAGCGTCAGCAAGTAAAGTCGGCATTTGTCGGACAAGAACAATGAGGAACTGCCTTCATTGTGCAATTATGCCAGTATTAGCTGCCACTGAACGAGGGAACTGAGATCTTGCATCATTACGAATAAACCACTAATACTTATATGAAATAGTGTTTAAATATACTAAATAGTTCCTTCCATTTTTTTTCAGTCCATTTGAATGGACTTCGCTTATTAGCCTGGGACTTACAGTCCTAGGCGGACGAGAACAAAGTCAAGCAGCCTGTAATTAATTTGACATATTTGTTCCAGGTGCAAGATGTAAGGGAATTCTTTTTATATGACGCGTTTGTAAGGCTATCAAGGTAAAATGTTAATTCGTGAGTCAAATGTTGCAATAGGTAGGCAAAGGTGTGATGGATGCCCCTCGAAAATGAATTACGAAACCGCTTGCAAATTTTTGATTGACCAAACACTTTATAACGAGGAAAACCCAGATGCCTTGTTGATACGTCTACAGCGGGGACAACCACCAATACCTGGTCAGATTACCTCGATTTTGTTGGCATTGAAAGTGGTGTTTGAAGGTGTAAAAGATGCTACTGTTATAGACAAAAAATTAGCTTACGCCTTATATCTATTAAGCATTAGGACTCAACAACTTTTTGCAGCAGGGCGCAAGGCAGGCGTTCAATGGTCACCCTTACTACTGCAAGATTTGCTGAGAATCGCCACTGCAACTGAATCTATCTTTTCTGGTGAGTGGCAAAATTTACATTAACAGTTAACAGTTAACAGTTATCAGTCTATAGGATTCCTTTTTGATTTTTGCGAAGCTAGGTACTGTTCCCTGTTCCCTGTTCCCTGTTCCCTGTTCCCTGTTCCCTGTTCCCTGTTCCCTGTTAAGCGTGTTTCTTAAGAGTCAGCCTGATGGAATCATTGCGACTTTTATGACCTTACGATCTCTCATATCACAAAACACCTGTTCTAAATCCTGCAATGGACGGTGTTCGCTGATGAGTAACTCAAAGGGAATCTTCTGACTTGCAATCAGTGACAGCGCCGCCCGAACGTACTCTGGAGTATTATGAAAAACCCCTTTGAGAGTGAGTTCGCTGTAGTGTAGCTGTTCTGTATTCACGCTAATAGTTGTATCTCGTGGACAACCACCAAATAGGTTAACAGTTGCACCAGGACGAGCACAAGCAATTGCAGTTTCCCAGACACTTGGTACACCAGTTGCTTCAATCACCACATCTGCACCCCATCCCTGTGTCAGTTCTTTCACTAAACTAGGAATCTCTGGGAATTGATGATAATTAAAGGTCTTTGCTGCACCCAGTTTTTCTCCAATTTCTAGCCTTTGGTCATTGCCTCCAAAGAGTAACACTTCAGCTTTGACATCATGTGCTAATTTAGCCACAAACATCAGCCCAATTGCCCCGTCTCCTAACACCACGACAAAATCACCTGGTTTGACGTTGGAACGGGCGACTCCATGTAGCACACAAGCCAGAGGTTCTGTCATTGCTGCCAATTCATAAGGCAAGTCATCAGGAATTGGCAACATGTTATGTTGCACAATCGGTGCGGGAATTTTTAAGTATTGGGCAAAAGTGCCGTTATTCCATGTCAAATTTGGACAGAGGGAATA
>NZ_QMEB01000335.1:4844-4983 GCF_012912135.1 Brasilonema bromeliae SPC951
TCTTGACGTTGACAAAAAAAGCAATTCATGCATGGAGCGGAATTATTTGCGACCAGGCGATCGCCCACTTGCCAACTTGTGACACCCTCTCCGACAGCGACAATTTCCCCAGCAGCTTCATGACCAAACAGTGTTGGTG
>NZ_QMEB01000336.1 GCF_012912135.1 Brasilonema bromeliae SPC951
CTGAACGAAGGGCAATGTTGCGGGCATATGGCGCGCAATTAGAACTCACTACAGGAACTGAAGGCATGAGTGGGGCAATTCGACGGGCGCAGCAAATCGTTGATACGACTCTTGATGCTTACATGTTACAGCAGTTCCGTAACCCAGCCAACGCCAAAATACACCGGGACACGACAGCGGAGGAAATCTGGGAAGATACCTCAGGACAGGTCGATATAGTAGTTGCTGGAGTCGGAACAGGTGGTACAATTACAGGTGTAGCTGAAGTTATCAAAGCACGCAAACCAAGTTTTCAGGCGATAAGCCGGAGGCTTGACGCTCCGCGTATCGCAGTTGAACCCGCAAATAGCCCAGTGTTATCTGGGGGAAGACCAGGACCTCACAAAATTCAAGGAATTGGTGCTGGGTTCGTTCCTCAAGTGCTGAATGCCAACATTATAGATGAAGTCATTTCGGTCACTGATGAAGAGGCGATCGCTTACGGGCGGCGTCTGGCAAAAGAAGAAGGACTGCTGTCTGGTATTTCCAGCGGGGCCGCTTTGTGTGCTGCTATTCGTGTGGCTCAACGCAAAGAGAACTCGGGACGCAAAATCCGTGATGATTCAGCCTAGTTTTGGAGAAAGGTATTTGAGTACACCGTTGTTCCAAGACTTGGAGCCAAAGGTAGCAGTTAGCATCAGCTAACGGTACATTGAAAGAATGGCAGATAAGACGAACCACTACCAAACACTCAAAGTTAATCCGAACGCAAGCCAAGCGGAGATTAAGCAAGCTTATCGTCGCTTGGTCAAGATGTTTCATCCTGATAGCAATCAGGGCACAGCAGATCCTGAGCAAATTATCCGTATCAATGCAGCATATGAGGTCTTAGGCGACGTTCAAAATCGCCAAAATTACGACCAAAAACTGCGTCAACGCTCTCAAGAAACCACTACCAATAGGCAACAGCGTACAGCAGCTGCTCAACAGCAATACCAGGCGACAAAAAAAAGAGGAAAAGATGCGGATGAACAAGTAGAGGAATGGCTGCAGCGAGTTTATCAGCCAGTGAATCGCCTGGTATTTAGCATTCTGGCTTCTCTACGGGAGCAAATCGAGAAGCTAGCTGCTGACCCCTTTGATGATATCCTCTTGGAAGAATTTCAGGATTACTTACACGCCTGTCAAGCTGACTTCAAGCAAGCGCACCTGACTTTTCGTTCTTTACCAAATCCACCTAGTTTAGCAAGAGCAGCAGCCCATCTCTACTATTGTCTCAATCAAATAGGCGATGGGCTAGACCAGTTAGCGTATTTCCCTCTTAACTATGACGAGAGTTACTTGCACGCTGGGCAAGAGATGTTTCGCACTGCCACGAATATGTATCGTGAGGCACAAGAATCTCTAGGAGCCTATGTGTAGTGGTTAATGGTTAGTGATCGGATTTACCCACTGTACAAATGCACCCACTTACGGCGTTTTTTATTTGCATCTTTTATTTGCATCAATTATAAACCATATGGTAGAGGAAGACAATGTTATACGCCCTACATCTCGCTTGTGTTCTACCCATTGGCAGATTTGTGTGAGTGATTTGGCGAAAGTTGATTGGCTTTGAGGATTGCTGCCATTAAAAATATATAGGCTAGAGAGCCGATCAAAGCTAAGAGTACGTTACCGATGAGAAAATCTAGCTTATGCTCCTTTTGCAACTCAGAGATAATCGCTCCAATGGTATGTAGAGCTGCTGAAGTCAGGTAGCCAATTCCTATAAACCGCCAAAGTTTTTTAGGTTTCATTGCACCCAATCCAATGAAGTAGCCAAAGTAGCCACTATATGCCACCTGTCCAGAAATATCTCCTAAGATCAAGGGAATTAAAAGTGTTAATCCCGCAAAACTACCTTTGCTTTGAGTTTCTTCATGTACTTTCATCATACTCTCTACTAATGCAAATCCAGTAGCAGATGCTGTCGCTAACAGAATTCCGTCCATAGGTTCCCATACCCCAATGAGTTCGCGCTTGGGTGATTGGAGGAGTCTGCCTATAAAGTAAACTAATATCACTGGCAGCACTTTAAACAATTCTTCTAACAAGCCTGCTTTTAAAAATTCTTTAATAGTTATAGCAAGAATGTTCTCGTTATGTTTAAATAAATCTCCTGGTAAAATGTCAGAAAAAATAGCTGTCAATTCATGATGGGCAGTTAAAAGCGGTAAACCAGTAGCCAAACCTAAGCTCACTAGCAACCACCAGGGCTTATGTTTATGGCAGAGTTTGTGAATAACATAGTGGCTTGCAAGAGCTAGGTAAGCTGCGAAGATGTAGAGGAAGTTATTGCTATTTTGAGTAGCCAACATTGCTACTACGAATATCACTGTGACAATGCCCGGAACAAGGAAACCTTTCTGATGTAAATCTAGCTTTCTTGAGACGACAGGAAATATATCGCTGACGCCAACAAAGCTAATCTGTTCACACTCAAAAACGAATTCTGGACCCTTGCGACCAAGTTTGATCTGGTCATGTACTTGCAAAATTTGAGAACCTTGTAAGCGCTGACCATTAATATAAATACCATTACGGCTTTCCAAATCGGATATTTCCCATTGAGGCAGATCACTGGGAGATCCAGACGAGAGGGGAGAAATTTTTAAATGCTGACGGGACACTTCCTGGTATTTCGTGGAATCTAAAACAATGTCACAACAACTAGGATCTCGTCCAATTACTATTGGTTTATTAGATAAAACTATGTCCTCAGTGTGTTGAGAGTCGCTTGCTGTATTATGGTTGACTTTTCTTAAAAAGCTTTTGTAACGGTGAAGTCCTGTCATCAAATTACTCCTAAACTTGTGTTTTAATCAATAAAAATGCTACGAAAACCCTGTTTTGTGTTTGAGAGCCTCAGAAAGATTTGCAAGCACTATATACTTTGAGAACTTAGGCATTAACAAAAGTTTGATTTTCACAGAACTTAACAATGAAGAAGCTTTTCTTCTATATTCTTAATAGGTGTCAGCAAAATCATTTTATGCAGAAGTCACGTTAGGCTCACAAACTAGAAGTCTGCCGTAGATAAACAAACTGCAAAGCGCCCAAACTGGATCAATCCAAGCCGGGCGTGTTGCAGTAAGAGTAAATGTCGTCTAGGTTGTGCCAAACCTGCCGACAAAGATAACCTGTCTGAATCGATAAGTGGGTGCATTTGTACTGTGCTTAAGTCCCCAGTGAATCCAGGAATATTGACGAACAACCAACTATTAACAACTTACACCAGAATTAGTTTATGCTGGAAGCAGTAAAATTTAAGATATTTTAAATTTTACTCCCAGCGTGCTCATGCAATGTATTATAAGTCGTCGGGCTCAGTTTTCAGCAAGTCATCGCTATTGGTTGCCAGAACTGAGTGAAGCAGAAAACATTAAGAAATTTGGTGCTTGTTCAAGATTTCCCGGATATGGACACAATTATGTCTTATTTGTCTCCCTCGTTGGGGAATTAAATGAATATGGCATGATTCTCAACTTGTCCAACGTGAAACACGTTATTAACCGAAAAGTGACGAGTATACTGGACTTTTCCTATCTCAACGATGTATGGTCAGAGTTTCAACAAACTCTACCCACCACAGAGAACATTGCACGGGTCATTTGGCAACGGCTTGCACCCGATTTACCTTTAGTGCGTATACAGCTTTTTGAACATCCCGAACTTTGGGCTGATTATTTAGGAAACGGCATGGAAGCATATCTCACTGTTAGCACTTATTTTAGCGCCGCCCATCAGCTAGCTCATCCTCGTCTTAGCAGCGAAGAAAACTTCAAGATTTACGGTAAGTGCGCTAATCCCAACGGTCATGGGCACAACTATCATTTAGAAGTGACTGTAAAAGGGGAGATTGATCCACGCACTGGGATGATTATTGATTTGGGCGCTTTGAATCTAGCTATAAAAGAGTACGTCATTGAGCTATTTGACCACAGCTTCTTAAACAAAGACGTTCCATACTTTGCTGAAGTTGTTCCCACTGCTGAGAATATTGCACTTTGTATTAGTCAGCAGCTGACTTCGCCCATCCAAAAATTAGGAGCGACACTATACAAAGTAAAATTAATGGAAACTCCGAATAACTCCTGCGAAATTTATTGTACTGAGTCAGATTCCAACTCAGTTAACACTGCACAGAATGAATCAGTGTTAGTACGCGTGTAGCGAGTCAAGAACTACTCACAAGCATTTAAAAGGGGCGACTATTTACTTTTTAATAGTCGCCCTTTTAAAGCTTATTCGACAGCAAAACCCGATAGCTGACGCATTTTCGGTGTATGAAACCCAATAACAATATCTTGTTTAGGTATGCCCATTTCCATCAATTCTGAGGCTATATTAACTTCAGTTGTATTTTGCTGAATCCAAATTTTATCATTCTTGATATCAAGATGCATTATCGGACCATAAACCCGCTTTTGATTGTTCCATCCAATGCTAATAATTTGATAGTGGTCACGTTCGGTATCAAAGATTTGTTCGACTTCAACATCCCCGTAGCTAGGTTTGTACTGTACATATTTGGTTAGCAGTTGCTTAACTTTCGTCCGGTATTCATCTAATTTATCCATTGCACAATTTCCTCCGTATCAACGTTGTAAATGATAAGTTTCAATTGGTTTTCGCTTACTACGGTTTGGGTAAACGGCAAATTAAAGAAATCGTTATAAATCGCGAGCGGAACAGCTAAATTAATGGTTATATTTGGGTCTTCAGTACGCAACGCAGTGCGATAGTTGATAAATTGCCGCTTCATCAAATCCGGAAAAACTGCGGTGCCTCATTACAAGTAACGGGTTCTAAGCCTCCGAGTTCTTGGCGGAAAAATCGCCCCAATTGTCAACTGCTATACAAAAATGACAACCTTTCGTGGGGTTGGGCAAACCCTCGACAAGGATGGACAACCCTTGTATTTTTGCGGCGTAT
>NZ_QMEB01000337.1 GCF_012912135.1 Brasilonema bromeliae SPC951
ACAACGGGGGGAACCCCCGCAACGCACTGGCTCCTCTGTCGGGAAAGCCCTTCGGGTATGCCTGCGGCACGCGGCTTGGGCGAACGCAGTCGCCTCTGTCGGGAGACCCTCCTGCAGCGCTGTCTCACCGTCATTCGCGCTGTCTCACCGCTCCGCGTCTACGTTTTTCCGTTACTCCTGCGTAAGTCCTATAGACAAAGCAAGTTTTATTTAGTAACGACAAATGACTACAAAACTTCCCTCACAACTTCAGGAATACACTTGATGCTTGAATGGATAACCAATACTATTAACTCTCTGGGCTACTGGGGAATTGCTCTACTGATGTTTCTCGAAAATGTCTTTCCTCCAATTCCGTCAGAACTTATTATGCCATTGGCGGGATTTACAGCAAGGGCAACCCCAGAAAAGCTTAATGTCATCGGCGTATTTTTTGCAGGACTGCTGGGTTCTGTCCTGGGCGCACTCGTCTGGTACTATCCCGGCAAATATTTGGGAGAAAGACGCTTGCAAGTTTGGGCTGACAAATACGGTAAGTGGTTGAGTATATCTAGCAAGGATATTGTCAAGGCAAAGGGCTGGTTTGACCAGCAAGGCGGCAAAGCAGTTTGTATTGGTCGCCTTGTACCGGGAGTCCGCACTTTGATTTCCGTACCCGCTGGCATGAGTCATATGCACCTTCTACCATTTTTAATCTACTCAACTTTAGGTAGCGCTGTATGGGTCGGTTTGCTAACATACTCAGGATATGCTTTGGGTAGTCAGTATGAACTCGTGGACAAGTATCTGGCTCCTGTTTCTAAAATTGTGGCTGTAGTTCTGATCCTGGCATTTGTCGTTTGGGTGATGAGGCGTAAGCGAAAAAACAGGAGACAGTAAAAATTATTGTTTCTAATTAGCGTTGGAAAAATAAGTATTCTCTGTGTAAAAGCAAGCGTTAGCAATTCTCTAACTCTGCTTGTTAGCTTTGTGATTCTATGGTATCAAGTGAAACTTACACGCTATCTATGTTTATCGCTCAACAATTAAGTGGTTCTTTGTATATTGCTTGCTACAGTTGACGCAACAGATGTTTTCTGGTACACCCATTTTTGTAAGATGAGCATGATAACTTGTGATAGCTAAGTTCAGTATTAGGAGCTTTTATGACAGACCAACCTTCCGCCGCCACTCCCATGAACGCCGCTGCTATTCCAATGAATAGAGTTTCGGCATCTACCCCGATAAATGCTGCTCCCCCTCAACCACTTGCTGGTATTCCGGGGAAAAAGATTCTCAGTATTGATTTAGGTAGAACTTCAACAAAGACTTGTATTAGCCGCGAGTCTAATAATGTGACGTTCGTCTCCGCTAACGTGAAAGAGATGTCAATGGAACAAGTGCGTGGAGGTGTTTTTGAAGCCCGCGCGACTGACCCATTGATGGATCTGTGGCTGGAGTATCAAGGCAATGGATACGCTGTTGGTCAATTGGCAGCAGATTTTGGGGCTAACCTAGGAGTGGGTCAATCTAAGGTCGAATCCGCACTGATCAAAGTCTTGGCTTGCGCTGGCTATTTTAAGCTCAAAGATGATATCTCTGTGGTGCTGGGTCTGCCTTACCTTTCTCAAGAACAATTTGAGAAGGAAAAAGCACAGATCATCAGCCAACTCAATGGTCCTCATGTGATGAACTTTCGCGGAGAATCCGTATCGTTGAATATCAACAAGGTTTGGGTCATGCCAGAAGGCTATGGCAGCTTACTATGGTGTGAGGCTCAACCAAAGAAAGCTGCAGCAATGCCTGATCTTACCAAAGTCTCCGTGGCAATTGTTGATATTGGACATCAAACAACCGATTGTTTGATGGTTGATAATTTCCGTTTTGCCCGAGGTGCGTCAAAGAGTGAAGACTTCGGTATGAGCAAGTTTTATGAACTGGTTGCTGCCGAAATTGAGGGCGCAGATAGCCAATCTCTATCTTTAATTGCTGCAGTCAACCGAGCCAAGGGCGATCGCTTCTACCGTCCCAGAGGTGCCAGCAAGCCTACCAATTTAGATGACTTTCTCCCCAATCTGATAGAAATGTTTTCTCGCGAAATCTGTAACCGCGTGCTAGCATGGCTACCAGAGCGCGTCACCGATGTAATTCTCACCGGAGGAGGTGGAGAATTCTTCTGGGAAGATGTTCAACGCTTGCTCAAAGAAGCAAAAATTAACGCCCATTTAGCTTCACCGTCTCGGCAAGCAAATGCTTTAGGGCAATATATTTATGGAGAGGCACAGTTATCCAACGCTCGCGCTAGAACTTAACACTGATGTTCCAATGGTCAAAAAAAGTAGTGAAATCCGTTACGTTTGAGCCAGGGGTGGCTGACGAAAGCTTGTTAGCTCTTGTGGAAAGTCATTTGGAGAAAGATCCCCAAAAGACCTTCAGCGACCTTTGTAAAGAAGCCTTATGGCAATCTTTGTGCGTACCGGAATCTGTACGACCAGCCCCGAAACCAGCAGCAGCAACAGCAACAGCAACACAAGGGGTGGAACAACAAATTGCTGCACTGCAAAGTCAGATGGCTGACCTTGAGGAACGTTTTTTTGCTAAGGAATCTAATCGGTTGGAAATTATGGAACAGCAACTGATACAGCTGAGCCAACAAGTAGCTCAGTTGGCTATTATGCTGAATAATGTTTCAACCAGTTCCCCTCCAACCCCTCAACAGGTCTCAACCTTAGAAGTTATCAATCATACTTCTAGTCCTACTCATGCTGCTGCCACTTATTCTCAAGAAATTGATCCAGTTATCAGCCGCATTAGTCAATTTCTGGATGATTTCTAAGGAAATTTCAGGGTGTGAATGTATTTGACTGCTAGAAAACCTCCTTAATGAGAATTCTCTTAAGGAGGTTTTCTATTTATGAATTTTTATTGTTTTGTGTTAAGGACTTAGGAGGCGTACTCTGTAGTGTTTGTGGCTGCTTTGAGACGGCAGTTATTTCGGTTTTCTTATTACCATAGCTAAAGCTATCCACTAGATTCCCTTGTGCATCATACAGTAGCCCCACACTCCCTTTATTGTTCCAAACTGCTCGCTTGATGCCAAAACTGAAACCCCCGGTTTCTGGGTGTATCTCATTGGTATACACTCGCAAACTTTTTCCTGGTGTCAATAGGGTTCCTTTGGGGAAATAGAAGTTTTGCCGACCATCCTCACTATTGAGTCTCCACCCTGATAGATCTATTATTGCTGGTTTCTGATTGGTAATTTCAACATATTCATCTGATTCCGTCTGTTTTACGACCCCTTTAGAGAAAATGTCCTTAATAACTACTGACTGCGGACTAGGGCTGACGCTAGCATCAGCGCTCGTCGGCAAGCCTACTACTGTTGTGAAGCACAAAACCAAAGCAACAATCGCAACAGCCATCCGTGAGAAAAGTTTTTTCATAACATCCTTGCTTGCAAAGCCATCGCCTTCAATCCCTCTCTTCAGCATAAATCATGGGATCTTGTATGAAAAATCATCCAAAATTGAAGTAATTTAATATACAAGTCCCTGAATATAGGCGGTAAAATGGAAAGAACTCGAAAACTTTACCCACCAATCGAACCTTACAAAAAAGGCAACTTAAAGGTTTCTGACCTCCACACCATTCATTTTGAAGAATCAGGTAACCCACAGGGCAAGCCAATTGTTTTGCTACATGGAGGACCTGGAGGTGGATGTCCGCCCTTTTATCGACAATATTTCAATCCAGAAAAATGGCGTCTTGTAATGTTTGACCAGCGTGGTTGTGGTCAAAGTACGCCTCATGCAGAACTACGGGAGAATACCACTTGGGACTTGGTTAGTGATATTGAAAAGCTGCGAGAACATCTGGGTATAGAAAAGTGGGTTGTCTTCGGTGGGAGTTGGGGAAGCACTCTAGCATTAGCTTACAGTCAAACTCATCCCTCTCGATGCACAGGACTCATTTTACGTGGCATATTTATGTTAAGGCGCAAAGAATTGCGATGGTTCTATCAAGAGGGAGCTAGTTATATTTTTCCTGATGCTTGGGAAGAATATCTCAAACCAATTGAGCCTGCGGAACGTAACGATATGCTCACAGCTTATCACAAACGCTTAACCAGCCCTGATTCATTCACTCGGTTGGAAGCAGCCCGTGCTTGGTCAATTTGGGAAGCGAGTACAAGTCGATTGTTTCTAGACACAGAACTGATGCAAAAGTTTAGCGCAAATGAGTTTGCAGAAGCCTTTGCACGAATTGAGTGTCATTATTTTATTCATCAAGGATTTTTTGAAACAGAAAATCAATTACTTTTAAATGTTGAGCGCATCCGCCATATTCCTGCTGTGATTGTTCAGGGACGTTACGATGTTGTTTGTCCGATGATATCGGCTTGGGAATTACATCGTGCTTGGGAGGAAGCAGAATTTGTTGTTGTCCCTGATGCTGGACATTCAATGAGTGAACCAGGAATTCTCAGCGCTTTGATTTCGGCAACAGATAAGTTTGCAAACTTTCAATGAGTCAGGAACACATTTAGTTATTTGTGTGTCATCAATAGTATCATAATTACTATTACACTTTTTATACTAAAAGTCTTGTTACCGGGTGCCCTGTGTGAATGTTAGAATCCACTGTTAGAAAGTAGGGATACCTCAATGTCAGTAGCAGCTAACGTAGTCAAATTTGGTACAGACGGCTGGCGGGGCGTCATTGGCGATGAGTTCACCTTTGAGCGTGTCGCCTTGGTTGCGCCACTTGCCGCAAAAGTTTTACTTGATACGTACGGAAAAACTACAGGTAACCGTACAATTATTGTGGGACACGACCGACGGTTTATGGCAGAAGATTTTGCTCAGAAAGTCGCGGATGTTGTCTGTGCTGCTGGATTTGATGTATTACTCACGGATACTTATGCCCCAACTCCAGCTTTTAGT
>NZ_QMEB01000338.1:0-692 GCF_012912135.1 Brasilonema bromeliae SPC951
GGGTATTGAAATCAATAAGCCATCTGTCGCTCTATCAGCATTTTTAGGAACTTTGAATTCCAACAATGTCAGTCTAATTCTTCAAAGTGGTCTTCTATAAGAGCCACTTTTCTAAAATCAGGAGAGAACTCTATGCAAAGTAACGACAAAAAAATTGCCCTAGTCACGGGCGCAAATAAAGGGCTTGGTTTTGAAATCAGCCGCCAACTAGCCAAACAAGAAATTACGGTACTGATAGGTGCCCGTGATGAATCTAAAGGTGCTGAAGCTGCAGAGAAATTACAGGCCCAAGGGCTTGATGTGCAATCCATCAAACTTGATGTCACAGATATCTCCTCTATCGCCACTGCTGCCAAAAATATTGAGGAGCATTTCGGTAAGCTCGATATTTTGGTCAACAATGCAGGCATTTTCCTTGACTCAGGAACGAATCCGAGCGACCTTGACCTCAATATTCTAAAACAGACATTTGAGACAAATGTATTCGGTGCTTTTGCAGTATTGCAAGCAACGCTACCTCTGATTCGTAAGAGTAATGCTGGTCGCATCGTGAATATGTCGAGTACTCTTGGATCCCTGACTGACACCCTTGATCCGAACTCACACTATTTCGGATTGCGAGGGCTAGCTTATCAAGCGACTAAAGCGGCGCTCAATGAAATCACCGCTCAGTTTTCTAAAGAATTGGCCTG
>NZ_QMEB01000338.1:702-4786 GCF_012912135.1 Brasilonema bromeliae SPC951
GGCTGATACACCAATTAAGGTCAATTCTGCTTGCCCCGGTTGGGTGCAGACAGACATGGGTAGTGCAGATGCACCAGGAACAGTAGAAGAAGGTGCTGACACTCCTGTGTGGCTTGCTACACTTCCAGAAGATGGTCCAACAGGTGGTTTCTTTAATTCTCGCAAACCAATTCCTTGGTAATTTCTTACATAGGTGGGTACTGCCCATCTTTTTCATTCATTGCATAAATTGAAAGGAGAAAAGTATGACTATTTCAAAATTATCTGCTTCAGAGCAAGAGACAATCACGGATGAAGTCTTAGCTGCTAACCTAAAAACTCAGCAAGAAAAGGGACCAGATTTACGCCAAGTACACCCGAAAAGCCACGGTTTGGTTTGGGGAGAATTTATAGTTGAGAAGAACATTCCTGATGCACTAAAAGTTGGTGTCTTCTGTGCACCTCAAACCTATCCCATCTGGGTTCGTTTTTCCAATGGTGGAGAAGCAGAAAAACGCGGTCAATTCAAACCAGATAAAGAACCTGATGTTCGCGGCTTGGCAATAAAATTGATGAACGTTGAGGGCGAAAAAGTTCTTGATGATGAAGAGAAAACCCAGGATTTTCTGAGCATAAATCATCCAGTCTTTTTCGTTCGAGATGTGCAAGGATATGTTGATCTTGCCAAAGTAGCAAGTGGACAAGCTGATCCAGAATTAGCACAAGCCATGCAGCCTTCTTTTGCAATACTCCAGAAAATGACTAGTAAAAAAATCAGTAATCCGCTTTTTATCCAATATTGGAGTACAACACCTTACAAATTAGGCTCCCAAGCTATCAAATTCTCCATCAAATCTCAACAAATAGAAACAGTTCCCGACTCAATACCCGACTCACAAAATTATCTACGTGAAGCAATTGTCAAGTATCTGACTGATGGAGGGAAAGAAGCCATTTTTGATTTTCTCATTCAGCTTTATGTAGATGAAGAGAAAACTTCAATCGAAAATCCAATGCAGGAGTGGAAAGAACAAGATTCACCTTTCATTAAGGTGGCTACTATCAGGATTCCTAGACAAAAATTTGACTTTGATGAGCGAAAGCGATTGGATGAGGGTTTGTCTTTCAATCCTTGGCATACTTTACCTGAACATGAACCAATTGGTAGCGTGAATTTAGCTCGGAAAAAAATTTACCAAGAACTTGCTAAATATCGACGCGAGCAAATCGAAAAGCGTTTGAGAGAACCGCAACCCTACGCTTCTGTTCAGGATGAACCTAGTTAAATAGACTTCTTGCAAAAGCAATCATAACTCAGATCTTGCACTATTGTTATTTAGCTCCGACTGAGGAGACAGAACCTCCCAACCCTCGTTACCAGGCTGAAGGAGGCAGAGAGAGCCTCCCAACCCTCGTTACCAGGCTCAGCCTGGTAACGAGGTTCATCCCCTACACCCAAGCAACCCCTAGTTCATGACAAATTCTTTGCAACGACTTGCTGTTGTTTATTTTGCAAAGATGCATACAGCCTATTCAATGCATTTACGTAAGCTTGAGCGGATGCTACGATGATATCTGTGTTTGCCGCATGACCAGAAAACACTCTACCTTCATGCTTGAGACGGATAGTGACTTCACCAATAGCATCAATACCCGCTGTGACTGACTGTACAGAAAACTCAATTAACTGGTTCGGTACGTTGACAACACGATTGATGGCTTTGTAAACTGCATCTACTGGTCCTGTACCAATTGCAGCATCGATTAATTCTTCGCCTTCTGGAGTCCGGAGTGTGACTGTTGCAGTGGGACGAGCATTACTACCACAGGAAACTTGCACTAATTCTACACGGAACAAATCGGGTGCTTGTTGGATTTCATCAATAACAATTGCTTCTAAATCCCAATCAGAAATTTCTTTCTTTTTGTCTGCGACTTCTTTGAATCTGACAAATGCTTTATTTAATTCAGTTTCTGTGAGTTCATATCCCAGTTCTCTCAAACGTGTCCGGAAAGCATTTCTCCCTGAATGTTTGCCCAAGACAATTTGATTTTCTGTCAAGCCAACGAGTTGGGCATCCATAATTTCATAGGTGAGCTTATTTTTTAGCACACCATCTTGATGAATTCCAGACTCGTGAGCAAAAGCATTCGCGCCCACAATTGCTTTATTCGGTTGAACGAGCATTCCTGTCAAGTTAGAAACGAGACGGGATGTTTTGTAAATTTGTCTGGTGTCAATATTTGTTAAAGATTCTTCGCAATCAGATGGACGTCCAAAGAAGGGGTTGAAATATTGCCGACGGACGTGCAAACCCATCACCAATTCTTCTAACGCTGCATTTCCTGCACGTTCACCAATACCATTGATAGTACATTCTAACTGTCTGGCACCATTTTTCACAGCTTCTAAGAAGTTGGCGACGGCCAAACCTAAATCATTGTGTCCATGAACAGAAATAATTGCTTGATCAATGTTAGGAACGTTTTCTTTAATACCTTTAATCAGCGCGCCAAATTCAGTGGGTGTGGTGTAACCTACTGTGTCCGGAATATTAACTGTTGTTGCTCCGGCGGCGATCGCTCGCTCTAAAACTTGATAAAGAAACTCTGGCTCAGACCGTCCTGCATCTTCAGGAGAAAATTCTACATCATTAGTGAATGTTTTGGCATAAGCCACCATTTCTTCAGCAATTGCCAGAACTTCTGATTTTGTCTTTTTCAGTTTGTACTTGAGGTGAATATCGCTTGTTGCAATAAATGTATGAATTCTCCCTTTTGCGGCTGGCTTGATTGCTTCTGCCGCAGTTTGAATATCTTCGTGTCGCGCTCTTGCTAAACTACAAATCACAGGACCATCTTGTGTCCCCACAAGTTGGGCAATCTTAGTCACAGCCTCAAAATCTCCAGGACTGGCAAAGGCAAACCCTGCTTCAATCACATCCACACCCAGACGTGCCAGTTGCTTAGCAATAGTCAGTTTTTCATCTATGTTCAGTGTTGCTCCCGGACACTGTTCACCGTCTCGAAGTGTCGTGTCAAAGATGATGATTCTCTCTTGTGTCGTGTTCATTTGCGGCTTGTTGTTGACTTCTTAGTTGTGACTTAAAATACCTTTTACCTTAGTTTCTTTGCTATTCCTTTTGTAAATAATTGCTAAGGTAACTGAGAATCTACTTTTTCTATTCTGTCCCGAATATCATTTAAATCTATATATCTATCAGTAGCGTTACGTAGTTCTCTGGCTATCATTCCTTCTGTTGATACTACTGTAATGTGCGTATTTTTTCCGCGTAATAGTTCTATTGCTCTTTCAAAATCTCCATCCCCACTAAATAAAACAACTCGGTCGTACTGATCTACTGTATTAAACATATCTACAACAATTTCTATATCTAAATTAGCTTTTTGTGAGTAACGACCAGATGAATCATCATAATATTCTTTTAAAATTTTTGTTCTAACTGTATAACCTAAACTAATGAGAGCATCTCTAAATCCTCGTTGATCTTGTAGGTCTTTTAAGCCAGTGTACCAAAAAGCATTGATTAATGTTGTGTCTGATTGTTCGTGTCTGAAGTATTCTAAGACTCTTCGTGGGTCAAAAAACCAGCCATTTTTCTGTTGAGCATAGAACATATTGTTTCCGTCTACAAAAATAGACAGACGATTCATCGTAAAACCCATAGTAAAGTTACACCTAATAATATATAAGCAATTTAGATTTAACAATAGATGATAGCAGGAATTAGAAAATATTAATTCTGGTGGTATCTATAAATTATATATTGTCATATATAGCTTTTATCTAACCTCTCGCATATCAGAAAATCGACTGAAGCATTTTAGTAGTCGCTGTCCTCCAGTTTAGTAATGTTAACTTTTTTCTCTCTTGGCTGGTAAGCGTGCCCCTATAATCAAAATCTACCAATAAAATTAACGTACAAGCATTCTTTGCTCTATACCAGTCAAGTTTACTCCTAAAGAGGTATCGAAAAGTTTAAGAATTAGGTCGCGAACCTCGGAGCAGACTGGCTGTATCCTCCAGACATGCTTTGTGCTGGCGTAGCCTTTCAAGAAACACAGGGGTGTAGGGGTGTAGGGG
>NZ_QMEB01000339.1 GCF_012912135.1 Brasilonema bromeliae SPC951
TCCCTGTTCCCTGTTCCCTGTTCCCTATTCCCTATTCCCTATTACAAAAAAGAGGGAAAAGCCTGCTACCGCTGGCCAATCCCGTCTGCCGATCCTTAAAGAGAGGAGAACACTAAAAATACAATATAACTTTGATTGAGAATATATGTCAACTACTAATGATAAAAAGTATCAATAAATTTTTGTTGAGCTAATTATAGCAGTGAGTTGCATACAAGAAAAAGTATTATGATGTTTCAGTTGTTATACCATAGAGAAAAAGCCCCAAAACCGGCTATGACGCTACAACTGCGTGTTTATGTACCACCCCATCCCCTGATCAAGCACTGGTTAGCAGTTGCCCGTGATGCTGCTACACCCTCCGTATTATTTCGCAGTGCGATGACTGAGTTGGGACGTTGGTTGACTTACGAAGCGGCTAGAGAGTGGTTGCCAACTCAAGAGGCAACAGTGCAAACCCCCTTGGATAGCAGCCCAGCAACTTTAATAGATCCAACGGTTCCAATGGCAGTGGTCCCGATTCTGCGAGCTGGGCTAGGATTGCTAGAGGGAGCACAAACAGTGTTGCCTTTGGCGTCGATTTATCATCTTGGCTTAGTGCGAGATGAAAAAACACTCCAGCCGTCTTGTTACTTAAACAAATTGCCAGAAAAATTCCCACCGCAAACGCGAGTGTTAGTGACCGATCCAATGTTAGCAACTGGAGGGTCAATCATGAATGCAATGGCAGAATTAACACAACGGGGTGTTGACCCAGCCCTAACGCGGATTATCTGTGTGGTAGCAGCACCGCCAGCTTTACAAAAACTGAATGATGCTTTTCCAGGTTTAATTGTTTACACAGCTACCATTGATGAAACGGTTAACAATCAGGGATTTATCATACCAGGATTAGGAGATGCAGGCGATCGCATCTTTGGGACATAAGCTAGTATGCAGCTAAGACAGCATGAGGTGCGAAAACAACCCAACAGATGCAGCGTTTCTTCAAGGCAGTAAAATTATGAGTCAGCAAGATAATTTCGCAAGTGGTTTTTTTGCCGGAGCAATTTTCGGTGGTGTGGTTGGTGGTATCATTGGTACGCTTGTTGCCACAAGACGTGATCCAGAAGAAATCGTAGAGGAAGAACCTCAAACGACCACCAATTCAACAGAAGCGAAAAAAGCAGCCAGAAGGCGTCAGATGAGAGCTTCGGAAAATGAGAATATGGAAATGGAAGTGGCGCGGCGATCGCTTGAAGATAAAATCGCCCAGCTCAATGCCACAATAGATGAAGTGCGACAGCAGCTAGGGAATGTGAATGGCAATTCAGAGCAGCTCATTCACGAACGTTCTTCGTCGCGTAGCGAGGAGTTACGTTAACGTTCTTAGCATTGAACTCTAGCAAATGCCAACTACAAAGGCAAGAGTATTCATCATGGACCAGATGCAGAATCTGCAACCGCCATTTGAATTAGCCTCATTTAAAATCGAAGATAAGACCCATTTGACACTTAGTAGCAAATCAAGCAATCCATGAATTTACTGATTACCACACTGAGCACATTCATACAGATTTATAGTACTCTACTGATTATTAGAGTCCTCTTGACATGGTTTCCCAGCATCAACTGGTACAATCAACCATTTGCTGCATTGAGCCAGATAACCGATCCTTATCTAAATCTGTTCCGTTCCATCATTCCCCCATTGGGCGGTATTGATTTTTCCCCGATCTTGGCGTTTCTCTTACTCAACCTATTAAGCAGTTTGCTCTCTTCTCTAAGCACCATTCCATTAGTTGGTTAAGTATAAACTCCACATATATTGACTTTCGTAGAGACGTTGCATGTGAGGCAGTGCGTTGGGCGGGTTCCCCGACTTGAAGCAACTGCCGAACCCGAAGGGCAACGTCTCTACATATTCATATTTTCCAACTACCTACGCACTTGAGCACTGAATCCAGCCGCCTTGAACTGCTTCAACTTCAAAGGTTCAGGCTGGTTTGCAGCCACAGAAATCCTCAATTCAAAATCACTGACACCTGGTGGAATTTCCTGGATAGAACCAAGACGGTTACGGTTTTCCATCACAGAGTTATTGTTAGCATCATAAATGCGCCCAAAAATATCCGCATCGTAAACTGTTTTGTACGTCCCATTTTCAGCTTTGCCTGTGACAATAAAGCAATTTGCTGCCATAGTTGTACCACTCGTCACAGATCCTTTTCCTATTTCCGATGGACATTTGTGATAGGAAATGTCAAATAGTTTAATCTGTGTCAGCGCTACGGCGCTTGGCGTAAACACCCACGATACAACTGCGATGATACAGGAAATCAAAATCACCTTCAAGAATCCTGAGTACTGAATCCTGAATTTTGAGTTATTCCTTGTAAATAAGGACACAGAATTTAATAACGATAGTAGGCTATTTTTCTTTTGCATATCTCCAATAACAAGAATAACGAAACAATGTACCAAAAAAAGAGCTGCGACTAACACAAACACAGGCGAAAAGCTGTTTAGTAGTATTTTCAACCTCAGCTTAGCCGAAATTAGCTCTTAAGATATTAGCTAGTTCTTTTTAACTTTTGTAATAATTATGAAATATGAAACTCTCAATTGCTATATAGCTTATGAGTCCAGATGAGATGAAAGCAGTCTTGCAAGCAGCGTTTGATCGTTGTGATATCGCAAGCTGTCCCCTCTGTGATACGCAGAAAGAGATATTACTGCAAGTCTTAGAGCAAATCAAGGGGTCTCATACTGGTGTGTCTGATATCGCTAATCCCCTAGACGAACTGACAAAAGAGGAATTGCAAGCATTTTTAGAGTTCGTCAAAGCGCAAGAAGAACAAAATCGCTCATGGAAAGCGCAATTACTGAACGACTGGCTGAATGAAAATGACTCTGGGGGAGTACAATTTATTCGCGATCGCTACGGATTGCTTTGGCTGAATCGTATTGAACCATATCACTTTGACAAGTATTCTACTGAGGATGTCCTCAAGCTGAAACTGGGTGATCGCATTGAAATTTGCAACGCTGTTTGGGAATGGGTACAAGATAATGGTCCTTGCACCCCAGAATGGTATTCCTGTATTGTCATTAAAGTTGATACAATAGGCGACGGCGATTCTTCCTCAACCAACGGCATCGTCCGCTTCTACAACGGTGCTGAGTTTGAAATTCAAGGTATGTACGAATGGAATCGCGTTTATTGGAGAAGAGGGAGTGAGGGAGTTCGTCCTTAGCATAAAAAGGGGTCGGAATTTTAATTATGGAGTTGCTGAAACTGAAGCTCTTAGTCGTCCTTCTACTCGTTCGTATTCATCTTCAAGTAGCCAAAGTTTTGCCTCAAGGTAGGTGTTGCTATTGAACACTAACTGATAATTTTGACTTGGATCGTAAATACAGCTTTTACCAGAACTGTCGCTCAATAAAATCAAAACGTAGGGAGGCGAGGCGGTTGGATCTATCCATAGCTCTGTAAACTCCCAGTTATCAGCTAGGTTTTGTGCGTGGGATAACATGATACTTGTTTCCTTTTACTTTCATCTGTGCGTAATAAAGTGGAATTTTACTACCGTCAATACTGAGATGATATCCAACAGGTTCGTTAAAGTATAGTCCATAGCGTTCATGTCCACGAATGACTCCTGTAAATTCCCCTTTTTCTATGATTGCTTGAGTAACCATAGACATTGTGGCTTCATCATTAAACACGTGAGCGCTTCATTCTTTTTGAAGTAGCTGTTGCATTTGGGGAGTATCTGGGAGATGCTTGGCAACATGTTTAATATCGAGAGTTAGTTCTCGCTCAATTAGACTCATTCAAAGGTCGAACTTACGATAAACCCAAATGTTGTCGCAAAGCTTGGCGCATTACGTCTACGGGAACAGTGTCCTGTTGTAACCAGATTTTTAATGCTGCTGCGCCTTGTTGAACGAGCATTTCCAGTCCATCAATCGCGATAGCGCCCACCTGCTGCGCTTGTCTGAGAAATTTTGTTGGGTTAGGGGTGTATATCAAATCGTAGGCGATCGCCCCCGCTGGCAAATTCCCCATTTCCTCTACACTCAAAGGTGATTCCTCAACCTTGGGATACATACCAATAGGGGTTGTATTTACTAGCAGGTTTGCTTGTGGAATGAGTTTTGGCAATGAATCCCAAGTGTGGACGTGTAAATTCTGCGACTCACGGAAATGATCCCAACTCTTCTGAAATTCTTCTAACTTTTGGAGGTTGCGCCCAACAACAAAAATCTTGTCAAAACCTAATTCAGCACAACCTGCAACAACTGCTCTTGCTGCACCACCATTGCCTAAAATCACAGCTACTCTCTGGCTCAATCGGTGATTATTATACATTGTTCGCAAAGGAGCAAGAAATCCTTCCACATCAGTGTTTGTACCAATCCATTTGTTGTCCTTGCGACTTACCGTATTCACTGCTCCTACAGCTTTAGCGATCGGTGAAATTTCGCAAAGCAAAGGCAATATTGCTTGTTTATGTGGAATTGTAATGTTAAAACCAACAACATCGATAGCAGCAAAGCCTTGGACAGCGACCTCTAAATTCTGTGGTTCTATCGGAAAAGGGACATAGACATAATTTAGTCCCAACTGCGTAAGTGCAGCATTGTGCATCACTGGTGAGAGTGAATGTTCTACCGGATACCCAATCACTCCAAGTAATTTAGTTTTGCCTGTAATCATAGGTTTGTCATGAGTTGATTATAGTGGGTGAGATGAAAACCCTGTGGCTTTAGCCCAGGGACGCCACATGCC
>NZ_QMEB01000019.1 GCF_012912135.1 Brasilonema bromeliae SPC951
GTACTGGGGGTGGTGGTGGTGTTGGTATTGGGGGTGGAGTTGGTATTGATGGCTGTTCGCTGACCGCAGGTGCTGGAGGTGGCGTAGTTATAGTTGGTGGCGGGGGGCTGCTTTGTGTTGTCTCTACGAATGGATCACCAAACGCAACTGCTGTTGGTGGTATGGCTGCTGAATGAGGGAATGTGTAATCAGCACCATTAACCGACATAGGTTGTGGTTGTACAAGTGGCTCAGGGTTAACCAGAGGCGGTACATCTGGTGCAATATCAGGTGCGACAGTTGCGGCGGCAACTGCAGTGGGAGTAGCTGCACGCAGGTTATAACCACACTGACCGCAAAAAGCTGCATCTGCTTGCACGGTTGCCCCACAACTGGGACAGTTACTAGTAGCTGGTAATGGGGTATAGCAAGCTTCACACTGGACAGCGCCGTCTGGGTTTGGGTGATTGCAATTAGGGCAGACGATCATGAGGTTAAGTTAGCCTTTGTTGTTGTTCAATGGTATAATAGTGCCTTGAAGCAGAGGGGCAACTCTAGCTTTCGATTCTAACAAGTCTGTTTGAAGGCAGAAGTATGAAGTCTTATGAAGTGTAATAGAATTCCATGCCTCATACTTCATCCCTCTTGTTTTATCCTGCGTCCTTTTTCAGGTCACTTCCAGCTGCTGCATCTAGCAACCACCAAAGTTCTCCTTGAGGTTGAATTAAGCGGGATGGGTAAGTGAATTCATCCGCCACTGGTGCAAAGACTTGAGCAAGAGCTGGTCTTTTATTCGCACCAGCTACAACAAAGATAACGCAGTGGGCAGAGTTAATGAATGGATATGTGAAGGTGATGCGAGGGTTTCCATCTTTGTTCCCTACGGTGATCAGCTTATCTGTAACCTTTAAAGCTTCCGTGTGGGGAAACAAAGATGCGGTGTGAGCATCATCTCCCATTCCTAATAAATTGACATCTAAAGCAGGAAATTCTCCCGGTGAAGCGTGAAAAAATTCTTGCAGATGTCTTTCGTACTTAGCCGCTGCTACTGCGGGGTCAGCTTCATCTGTAGGTATGGGGTGGATGTTACCTGGTGGGATTTCAACGCGATCTAACCACGCACGACGCGTCATCAGCTGATTGCTATCTGGATGGTCAGGTGAAACGTAACGCTCATCTCCCCAAAACACATGAATTTTGTCCCAAGGCAGTTTCTGGGTAGAGATTGCTTCATACAACGGTTTAGGTGTACTACCACCAGACAAGGCAATGGTAAACTGCCCACGCTGTTTGATAGCTATTTCTATTTTAGACAAGATCAATTCAAGCGCTCGCGCAATTAGCGCTTTTTGATCACAAAGAACTTCAACTTTTTTGCTCATCGCGTCATTATCACACTAGCGACTTCCAGCAATACAATAGCGAAATAATGACAACTTCCGTTTTTACTTTTTGAAACTTTTAACATCATTCTCTCTGAATGGATCTATACCCTAGGTGAGCCGTTGTACAAAATTCTTGCCAAATCGTAACAAAAATTTTTATAAACAACGACAGGAACTAAACCGCCTCTTTTTCAAGGGCGGATGTAGCGACGGAAGCGATTTAAATCCCTGTACTACAATCATATCAGTCAGCACAAAACTTGAAAACCTACCCCCTTCCCAGGGAAAGCTGAGCGCTTTACCTCGAATCAAGGAAATTTTCCGGAAATATCACTCGGTTCTTCTGGGCTAAGGGGGTGAACCGCTTAACTCGACTACTTGTTTTGGATATAAGAAGCGGAATATTGTTTGAATTTGCGACTATTAAGAGCACAGAGCTGTTTTAGCCTTGGTAGAGATCATTCCAGTTTGCGATCGCTTCACGTTGAGCAATTAACAATTGTTGAATGCCTTTTTGGGCAAAATCCAGTAGAGAATTGAGTTGGGTACGGCTAAAACTACCGGACTCAGCAGTTCCCTGAACTTCTATTATCCCCAACTGCTGATTCATCACCACATTAAAATCTACCTCAGCCCTGACATCTTCAATGTAGTTGAGATCCAAAAATGGCTCACCTTGCAACAATCCTACAGAAATCGCTGCTACCTGTCCAATGATGGGCGATCGCTCTAACACTCCCTGCTGCAACAATGTAGAAATTGCATGAGCTAACGCCACAAACCCGCCTGTAATCGCAGTCGTCCTCGTTCCTGCATCTGCTTGCAACACATCCGCATCGACAGTCAGCGTGCGTTCTCCTATCGCCTCTAAATCTAATGCTGCTCTCAAACTACGTCCAATCAAACGTTGGATTTCTTGAGTTCGTCCAGACAACTTCAGAAATTCTCGTTCTTGCCGTTGCGGTGTGGCTGATGGTAACATTCGATATTCCGCAGTTAGCCAACCTTTACCAGTTCCTTCTAGAAACTTAGGGACTCCCTGTGTCACGCTGACGCTACAAAGTACTTGAGTGTCGCCACATTTTGTGAGAACAGCAGCAGGCGCAAAGCGCGTAAAATTTTGCTGAAAGCTAATAGGACGTAGTTGGTAGGATTGCCGACCGTCTGGACGCTGCCAAGCCATTGGGTTTGCCTCAAAATTTGTATCCACAATACAGTCGGTTATGCTTTGAGTATTAGGGCTTAAGTATTATAAAGCTTCACTCATTTTTTAGCCAAGAGTTTGGTACTCTAAAAAAGATAAGCTCAAAACTTTTGTCTCAAAACCTATTGGGAAGTTATCAGCAAAGTAATTATATCTTGCTGCACCGCTTCTGGTGACTGGTCTCCGTTGATAGTTAATAAGCGGCGGCGACGGTCGTAGTACTCTAAAATGGGAACAGTACGATCATAAAAAGTTTCGACACGACGCTGCACAATTTCCGGTAGATCATCTGGAAGAAAACGCCCCATTGAACGATTCACCATAACCGCCTGTGGGACTTGTAAATAAATTGCCCAGTCCAAATTGTGCCCTAGATGGTCTAACAAAAAGTCAAGTTCTTCAGCTTGCTCTGCTGTACGGGGATAACCCTCCAATACCCAACCATCCTTAAAATCAGGCTTTTTTAGCTCAATCTGAATGGATTCAATGATCATTTCGTTCGTGACGAGTTCCCCTGTCTCCATGTATGACTGTGGAAGATGACTGAGATACGGAAAAGATGGGATTGCAAAGCGGCGCTGGTGACCCAACAGGTTTGCTGCATCTTGTTCTGCGCTTCCTTCAGGGAGAGAATTTTCTGGAGAAAAACCTTCTGGGCAAAAAACGGCGATGCTCCTGCAGGAAGCCGCTCTTTGGGCGATCGCATCTCGTAATATTTCATCACTGGAAATAAGAGGAATATTAAAGTATGTGCAAAGCCCTTGTGCTTGAGTGCTTTTCCCTGCTCCTGAACCTCCTATGATCACTAATTTCACAACAATTTACTCCTCATTTTTTGATCAGAACTCACTATGCTGCTCAGTTATATGTTTTCATTTTTACAACTACTTTCCGAAAAAAGGCAATCATCTCGGTTTCGATAACTCTTGACTTCAGGATAAATGTAGTGTTTGACTAAGAATGCAACGCACGCAAATACATTACGTATCGTCAAAAGCAACTAGGTTATACAGTCTACGTTCGCCAGAAAAAATCTCAGCAAAAGCACTTTATTTTGTTGTATTATTTTAGATATTATTATGGTTGCTCAGTTAGAAACCCCGAGCTTAAATTCAACCCTCGATTTTCCATACTCCGTTGAAGGTATAGTACAAGTTTTCACTAGCTCTCATCGTAGCTTTTTTACGAGCGTCATGTCTCAAGCACTGAGAATCGCAGGTCAAGGCACAGCAGTGTTAGTAGTACAGTTTCTCAAGGGTGGGATACGTCAAGGACAAGAAAACCCCATCCGACTGGGACAAAAGTTAGATTGGATTCGCTGTGATTTGCCTCGTTGCATTGATACACCACACTTGGACGAAAGCGAAACGAAATCTCTACAAAAGTTGTGGCAACATACACAAAAGGTAGTCTTAGAAGGTCAGTATTCTCTGGTAGTATTAGACGAGCTCAGCTTAGCCATTCACTTTGGCTTAATTGCTGAAACAGAAGTTCTAGCATTTCTGGACAAACGCCCGAACCATGTCGATATCATCTTCACAGGATCACAAATGCCCAAATCTATTTTAGAAATAGCAGATCAAATCACCGAAATCCGTCGTAGTCATCAACCGTAATTCAGTGTATCGATACCGAGTGCTAAGTCCTAAGTGATGAGTTTCATTGTTGATCTGACTTATCACTCGGATTCAGTGACTCTTCTCTAACAAGCGTGAGTTCGCGCTATTCTAGTTATTCGGTGTGAAGTACCCACCACCAAAACGGAGTACCGTTTATGGTGGGGGCTTCGCGTCTCACTCGCCGTTGCTCTGTTAGGTACATCCATTGCTGAATGTTCGTCACTCAAGACGATCCAAGTCTTACACAGCGTCTCTCGGTTTGCACCGTTTATCTCCTCAAAGGGAGAACCCGCGCAGCCGCCCTGCTTCCCAAGGCAGTAATTGTTTTTCCGTACATTCCTGTGTGGTTTATCTTTTACCGCAGAGCGTAATCATACGAACCAGTGACCGGAATCTTTTCTCCTTTCTCTCGCTCTTAGACTTGGTAAGCGTCGAACCGCTACTGTGACCGTTTGTTATGAGCCGAGTGAGTGGGTCGCAACCAATATTATTATACCAGACATAATCGGAAATTTACGGTTAAATTGACAATTCCGCGCTAACGCGCCGCTCCGCTAACATGCATCTTTGTCTTTTCTTCCCTGCGGGAAGATGAGCGCCTTCAGATGCAATCGTCATTGTCCGCCTTATATCGCACCACTAATCGGAGTACCGATATAGTGGGGGACTTACGGCGACAAAGTTAAATAAATAGGAAAGTAGTGATTAGAAACGACATGATAATATTACAGTGATTTGCATGAGTAAAAGCACTTCTACAAGATGCGGTATAATCAAAAACTTAACTATTGCTGAAGCTTGAAAGAGGGGCAAAGCCTCTGCGTATTGAATGTATTTAAAGAACAACAAAAAAAATTTTTACCTTGAAGGTTATGAATTGAGAGCAAAATAACTAAAGCAGAAGCTTCAATTCGTTCATCAGAGATTCAGAATTGGAGGTAAATGATGAAGTCTAAAACACCCTAATATGGAGAAGTAAATGTTAAAAAATGACAGGTGGATAATTGAGCAAGCTCAATTGGGTATGATTGAACCTTTTGAACCTAGTTTGGTTCGTGCAGTTTCGATAGATAGCACAGGTTTACTTCGTCCAGTTCTGAGTTATGGACTTTCTTCTTATGGATATGATATAAGGTTGTCACCTGTAGAATTTAAGGTATTCCGTCATATTCCTGGCACAGTCGTTAATCCTAAAAGATTCAACCCTGATAATCTTGAATCTGTACCATTACACTCTGATGAAGATGGTGATTATTTTATTATTCCTGCACACTCTTATGGTTTAGGGGTTGCACTAGAACGGCTTGTCATCCCAGCTAATATTACCTGTTTATTTATTGGCAAATCTACATATGCTCGTTGTGGGTTAATCTGGAACCTGACTCCCGGAGAAAGTGGTTGGACAGGCTGGCTGACACTGGAGGTGTCGAATTCCTCTAGTGCTGATTGTCGAGTATTCGCCAATGAAGGTGTAGTTCAAGCTTTGTTCATGGAAGGCGAACCATGTGGAACCACTTATGCAGATCGTGCTGGAAAATATCAAGATCAGCCTCATAAAGTGACGCTAGCTAAAGTTTAATAGATATAGCAATCCTAAATGAGTTGTGAAATTATTCGTTGAGGTGGGGAACAGGGAACAGGGAACAGGGAACAGGGAAGAAGAATGTGCAAATGTACTTTGTTTTTTCAGAAATGAAATAGGACTGCTATATGATTGAAAGTAGGAGTTATACCATACCAGTCAAACAGCCGAATACTGAAAGATTAAAGAAAATGGTACTCTCGAAACGAGATATGATTCGATGAAATCATACCAAAGCTTCACTACAAACAATCATGGGTATTGGTTGAGAGAATGTAGGTAAACTGTTATCTTGCCATTGATGCATATTATGTTGAAGGTAAATTTGCGCCAGTTGAGTGAACAATTCTTGACCTGTGAAACTATCACGCCGCAATTTATTTAACTCTCGGTTAACTGCTTGATTCACACAAGCGCGAAACTTTTGTTCCAAAATATTGATCTGACTTTTGAGTTCTTCATCTGCGATCGCTTTAAAAAAGATCCTCAATTCCCGCAGAATATATCTTTGACCTTGAGTCAAACGCCCCTTAAACTCTCTTTCCGCTTGGCGATGCTTCACTTCTTCTGCAAATTGACGTTTGAGACGCATAACTGTAGAATTATGTTCTTGGGGAAGTGTTGAAGTAGGAGTGGTGGTATCAGCTTTAATTGCACCCAAGATGCGGGGGATATCCCTAGAAATTATTTCCCCTCTGTCGTCCAATAAAAATAACTGCTGGTAGCCTTTTAGATCAGGTTTACTGGGGTCTGAAGCTTCACAGAAAACATATGTTCCCTTTTGCTGCATAGAGAATTTAGCTGTACGAATACCATGCGGTAAATGAGCAATTCGTTCATATTCTGAGGGGTTATCTTTTTGTAATTTTCTCAGGATTTCTTCAGCCTCATTTAAATCCAAGAAATCCTCTTCTGCTTCAAAATCAAAAAGACTCAACTGTTTGCCTTGTTGTTCGTAAATGGCATACATAGCTTCTTCGTTGAGTTGCTCAGTTCGGTCAAGAATGGCAGCATCTTCACCGATAGTATCATGAATTTCCTGAATTCTATTTTTAAGCTTTTGCTTCAAACCTAAATTGCGTTCAATGCCTAATTCAGGTAAAAAGTTGTATCCATAAATAACATCTTTTTCGCTACCAATTCTGTCTATACGACCAAAACGCTGAATCAATTTTACTGGATTCCAGTGCAAATCATAATTTATTATCAGGTCACCGTCTTGGAGATTTAAACCTTCTGCCAAGACATCGGTAGCAATCAGTGTATTGATTTCTGATTCACCTGGTTTAAATTTATATTCCTTGTTAGCGTTAGGCGCAAATCTTCCCACTAAACGCGCTTTATTTTTGTTGCTACCACTATAAATGACATCAAAATCATCTCGTTGTCCGCCTGGGTTTAAGTTCTCATATAGATACTTTGCAGTATCTGCATACTGAGTGAATATTAACCGTTTTTTATTTTTCAGACTAGGTTTAGATAACCACTTTATAAGAGTTTGTAATTTTGTATCTTTATCAGCGGTGATAGGTTCAACTAATGCCAAAATATTTTTTAGCAGTTTAATATCATGCTCGATATGCTGTTGTAATTTTTCGGTATAAAAATCTGCTATGTCGTATTTATCAGAGACTTTTTGCAATCCATCCATCAAATCTTGTTCTTCTGCTTGGTTATAATCTTCCGATAGCAGAGTTTGGGCTTCTTCTCCTGCTGCGACAAATCCTTGGGACAGTGCTTTTAAAAACCTTTCATGCACTATCAAGAGTTTTCTGATAGATTCTTGAAAAGCGTAAACACTGGATTCAAAGCGCTTAAACAACAGCACTCGCATGAGTCCTCGCAAGTTAGCGCCTGCGCGTTGCAATGTGTTATAAGGTTCTTGCTTTTGTTTCGGTTTTAAAACATAATTCCACAGTCCATAACGCGCATAACTGAGTTCGTTAGTTGGTGGTTTGGCTAATTGGCGCTTGCGAGATTTACCCAAGTATTGACGTAACTCTTCGTATAGTCCTTGGTATGTGTCCTCAATGCTGTACTCAATAGTTTCTAGTTCTCGCTTGGGGAAAAAGCGATGCTTTCCACCAACGATGACATAAGCGCGTCGGGTTCCGTCTAGGTACTCACGAAAGTTAGCTGGATCTACTGCTTGTTGAGTTTGTGAGTCGAAACCGTAAAAACGTAGAATATGGTTGCGGGTTCGACGAATCAGGATATGAGAGAGTAATTCTTGTAACTTTTTCTCGCCTTTTTCAACTAACTGGAAGTATTCTTTTAAATCAGGAGGGTCTATTGGGAGGTCAGTTTTGTCGTCTTGATGAAATAGTTTTAGCTGGTGGTAGATATCCCAAGCACTCTTATTTCGCGGAGTTGCTGTTAATAAGCAACAACGTTTCCCAGCACCTAAAAAAGCTTCGACTACTTTATATCTTTGAGTCGTGTGATTTCGCAGGTTATGGCTTTCGTCTATAAGTACAAAATCTCTATCTTGAAATCTGAAATCATCTAATAAAACTTTGAAGCCGCTTTCCTCGTCTTCTTTGAGCATTCCCATTGAAAGAACACGAGCATTTAGCTGGTAGACTTCGTTGTAGCGTTCCCACATTTCTATGAGTGGTGCAGGACAAATAATTAAAGGACGTGCGCGTTCTGTTTGTTCAAATCTTTTAACAATTGCAGCGCCAATAAAGCTTTTTCCCAGTCCGACGACATCGGAGACGAAAGCGCCGCCATAGTCTCTGATATTTTGCACAGCATTATTAACAGCGACTTTTTGAAAATCTGCTAATTGTTTAGTAATTGCGTCTTCTAAAATTAGGTCTTTTGGTGCGGTATCTTCTAATCTTTCTTTTACTAAACTATAGAGAGTTTTCATATAAACATCATAAGGACGGACTGTAGAACCCGCCCAAGATTGTTTCATTTCTCTCATCAAGGCTTCGTTAAAATCTTCCGCTTCGTTCCACAGTTCATTAAACCAGTGAGTTAATTCTGTATGGTTATCGTTTCCGTGAATAACTACATTGAGTTCGGTATTATGGGTGATACCAGAAAGGGTAAGATTGGATGAACCAACTATAGCAATGCCTTTCTCAGCACGTTCTAAGGCTCTACCTTTATGATCGTAAACAGTACCGTAGTCAAAAATATAAGCCTTGGCGTGTAAAGTTCCTTTGGTGTAAAGCCGGACATGAAGCCGTTTTTCTTCAATCATCTGCACGAGATTTTTTACCAGTATCTCAGCTTCATCTGTCTGATCCATGAGTTCGATACTAGAACGGATATTGGCTGCTGTAACGTTCGCCATCCGTTTTTCTTCACTGCGCTTGGGATATTTTTGCGCTTCGATTTTATCTTCAATTAATTCTAGTCTTCGGTATCCTTGGGCTATTTGTTCAATGGTTTCGCGATTGCTAGTATTGCCAATTAGCAGACGTAATTCTTTTATGTTGGGGAGGCGTTCTGCAATGGCGGTGAAGCCAGAAATAAAGAAGTAACCTACCGCAAAATGAGCCGCTTCTGAGGAGTCGAGAATGCGCTTGATTTGGTCTACTAATTTTTGATTGCGATTATCTATTATATCGTGGGTAGGCATGGTTTTTTATTTAACCCAGAGGCGCAGAGAAAGGCGATCGTCAAGCTTGAAATTGTTGGCTTTGTGGATAAATCACTACTGATGTATCTATATAAATCAATACGGTTCAGTTAGTGGTATTTAAGATCCCCCAACCACGCCAGGTGCTACAACGGGGGGAACCCCCGCAACGCACTGGCTCCCCTTAAAAAGGGGGCTTAGTTCCCTCCTTTTTAAGGAGGGCTAGGGAGGATCAACCCTTAACTGAACTGTATTGCTATATAAATAACGCCACAAGAGGGAAGTCTTAGCTGTCCCATGAATCCCGTTCCTCTTGTAGCTGTCTATCTATTTCTTCAGCAGTTTTTGATGGACGTTTAGCATGAACTTCTTCCAGAATTTCTATTACAGAACGCTGTTTTACTTTAGGCTTTTCCGGCAAAATAACAAATACATCAACGGTGTCACCAATCTCAGCTTCTGGAAGTTCTATTTCTATCTTGTTTCCTGGTAAAACTTTGGTTGTAATGCGTAAAGCTGCTTGCATAATTTATAAAACCTTAAAGAGTAAAGACATCTTCGTAAACATCTGTCATTGTTAGGGTTAACCCTACCGAGTCTAATTTTAGGTCATCACCCTTGAACAAAGTTTGCACTGACCAATTTCCTTGGTTATCTTTACGATAAACTTCTACTTTGATTTCATCTTGGGAAACTAATACATATTCCCGTAAGCTTTCTAAAGTTCGGTAATTAACAAGTTTTTCTCGTCTGTCTGTTACTTCTGTGCTAGGTGAGAGAACTTCTATGATTAAACAAGGATAATTTAAGCAAAAGCGGTCTTGGTCTTGGCGATGCTCCAGCAGGGAGCCGCCCAAAGGGCGATCGCAGGTGACTACGACATCAGGATAGTAAAATATACTTTTATTTTGGCTGGCTAATTCTATCCTGACTTTCATGTCAGCCATAAAAACACTACAGGAACCACCCCGTAAATGGGAACGTAGTCTGCTGGCGATATTGAGGGTAATTATATTGTGTTCCTTGCTACCACCAGACATGGCGAATACTTGACCGCCAAGATATTCATGGCGGATTTCGCTCTTATCTTCGGCTTTGAGGTATTCTTCAACGGTGAAAAAGTTTACAGGGGATTGCATAATTTTTCCCTCAGCAATTCTTAATACTACGAGCGAGATTTGTTCTCTTCTCTATTGTCCTACAAGCCATAAAGGGCGGCGACTCGCTCATCTATTTCTTTCTCCCATGCTTGACAGTCAACGCCTTTTGCGTCTAGGCATTTTTGGACTAGTTTAGATATGGCTTCTCGTTCTGTAGTTGAAGCATTGGGGATAGGAATTTTACTAATATAGATTGCTCTTAACTCTAACCGTCCACCTTTATCAGCATCGCCAAGTACAGAACAAAAATTTTTTAGGTATTCCCATATAGATGAAGAGTTAAGCACTCCAAGAAGGTAAAGATCAGGAACAGGAATAATAAAACCTTTATCGTTAGTGAATGCACCTGTTGTATCAAAGGCAAAACGCGACTCTTTTGCAATAACCGGATAGACAATTTTAGGCTTATCAAATGCAGTGTAGTAAGCTACTTCATCTTGAATCTCATACCATTTATAAGAGCCGGATTTTCGACCTAACCATTCTTTAGATGCAGACCAATTACGAGGTTTTGGTTCTAACTGTATTTGCCACTGTGCTAGAAGTGCTTTAATAGCTGGATAAGCATTTATATCAATTCCTCTTCTTGTGAAAATGAGCCATTTGTCCTGATAGTTATAGCAGTCGCCACCTCAGTCAGGACGTAGGATAGATGAAGAAGTGATTAGTTTCCGGATTCCTATGGCAAACCCTTACAGTTATGACCTACGACGAAAAGTGATCGAGGCGATTGAACTCAATGGAATGAAGCGCTCTTGAGCGAGTGAATTCTTCAATATCAGTCGCAATACCATCAATACATGGTTCCAACGTCGGAAGCAAACGGGTGACTTTAATGCCAAAGTCAGAGCGCATGGGGGTAGTGGTCACAAAATTACCGACACGGAGTTGTTTCGAGCCTTTGTGGAAACCCACGGGGACAAAACTCAGGCGGAAATAGCTCAACTGCTAATCGCCTCGATTTTTGATGCCGAACGTGCTTGCTAAAACTCTACATTGGGGATTATTTTGTAGTTGAACGAAATCTAGGAATCTCTTATGAAAAACCGTCGTCAGCGCGTGAGTCGTTCAACTATTCGGAAATATAGTGCCGAACTTGAACAGCGTTTGAGAGAGCAGTCCAAGCTCGAACGCTTAGAAAAATTATCAGAGTTTAGGGATTGGCTAATACATGGGCTATTGGTTCTACTCTTGATCCTAGGCGGAGTATTTTTTAGCTTAGTGGATAGAGTTTTTGACTTATTGTATTGCAAAATTTTACAACTCTTCCCATTTTTCTCGTGTTCCGGCGATACCATTGTAAGAGCAACACGTAAGGATCCAATTTACGTACTGTTAATGTATTTTTTGATATATTTTATTTTTATTGTTGTTTTCAAGTTATACGTGGAGGATAAGAAAAAACGTAGCCAAAACACCCATACTAATAGTGTTTGCAATGAGTATGACGATTACGATACCGATGATGACTATGACCACGATCGTTAGTCAAAATAACTATAGCGACAGTGACTACAATGACTACTAAATGTAACGAACTGCTAACAAGAAGTGATAAGCGCACTCGATGGTTTAGATCGTCTAGTAAAGCGATCAATTCCAAAAAAGCAATCTTTATGATATGTAGTATAACGCTCTACCTCTGATGAAATTGATATTCAAAGCTATATGAACAATATGTATATTCTTCTACAAACTTCAAAGTACAATTTAATTTACTTGTTACGGTATAGATCCCAGTGTTTTCACTGAAAGCAAAACATTGGTTTACTATCCTTTATCCTTCACTTGATTGATTTATCTTGCTCATAACTCAACTCTTGTTCCATTGACAAGACGAATTCTGCTTTTTGTAACTCTGTCCCTAAGTACATAGCATGCTCAACTTGCAAGCCCGGACAACTAGCTGCTATTTGTTGATACAGTTGTTTTGCAGACTTACCTAAAAAGCAGTTCACAACTTCTCCAGAACCAGGAGTCATCTGTTCGACAAGAATTTTGCCGTCTTGTACAGCAATCACAAAACTGCCTACGGGGTCTGCATAATCTCGCTGCTGACAAATTTTGGTATACTGAGACTGAATAACTTTTTCTGCATTTTCCCAGCAGTCATCATAAATATGGGCGCTTTGACTGACAGTAATTAATGGTCCCATTTTTAAGAAATGAGTTGAGAACTTGCATATTTCATCTCGAATATGTTGTTGCAAAGCACGCAATCCCATTGCATTTGCGGGCCATGCTGAAAACATATCATTACTGCGCAAAGTCGCGGTTATTGAAAGTTCATTATCAACTATTCTGACCCAAATATGATTCAGGCAAGGCGGACTATCATTAGCATCATTGGTAACATCCCACAAAGACATGACCGCCCTAGCTGAATCAATATCAATGACTAGTTTATCAATGACTTGCTGAATTTGGTCGCGTCCAAACCAAGAACGTAAACGTTGACCGTATGTATACTTCACTCCTTCTTGGTTGGGTGCATCGTCTAAAATCTGCGAAATATATTCTTGCAAAAAACTACGGTCAATTGGCAAATAATTGGGTTCTGGAAAATAAAATTTTTCTGGTTCTGAAGTAACAACTGCTATTAAATCAATCAATTCTTGCCATTGTCCCTCATATACAGTCGGTCGAATTGTTCCGGTTGTTTTAATTAAATGGATGATTTTTACCCAAGTTTCAGCTATCGTCTTACCCTCGACTCTGTGCCCATAGCGTTGTCCTGGTAAAACAGTTGGTACTAAAGTAGACATGGGAAATTCTAATGGAAAACCCCAAGGTTCCACCGCTTCTGTTTGAGCAAAAGATTTCACCAGAGTACAAGCTTCAGTGATTGATTTCGCTTCTTGAAACTCTATAGACTGACGCAGTTTTTCTAACGCACTGGCTTCAACTTCAATATCAATATATCCTGCATAAGCTGAGCGAATTACCCAGCAACGTCGTCCAGTATCGCTCAATCCTTCTTCAAAGCCATTGCGGAAAAAGTCTAATAAGCAAATCCCAGCACCGGCGTTTTTGTCTTCTCTGGTGGCGTTGAGAACAACCAAGTAGCGGACATGGGGATTATAAAGCAAATTGCGAATCAGTAAGTTTATCCCCCTTGTGGGCGAGTAGAGCTGTCCAATGACAGCATATTCTTGGGGGTGTAGATGTTTGGCGATCGCCCCCTTTACACTCCACCCCGTAATCACTGCTGTCTGACCTTGACCATAAATCAACTGCTTAGGCTTGTGCAGTGCGTTGTAGTTATATTTGATTGCCTTGCCCGTTGCTGTCATGGTTGATTGCCAGAAAGTCAAAACAATCTTTTATCTTAACATATCACCACCGCTTGCTCTGGCAAATTGTTCACAATACCAACTAGGACTTACGCACCATCTGCCAGAAACCCGGTTTCTTCGTTCGTATTTGGTTGCTAAACAGACGATTTTTGGTAGAAACCGGGTTTCTTTGCGTAAGTCCTGCCAACTCAGCTGACACCAACACGGCGCGCCTGATTGCTCATCTACTTTACATTTTTTAATATTAACGTTACACTTCTTTACATAACAGCAATTATTTCGTTAGGACATTTCCATGCAGTACAAAGGTGCCATTATTGACGAGGCCGGCAAAATGAACAATTTTGCGCTAGAACCAAAGGTGTATGTGGATGAGCAAGGCGATCGCACCGGTTTAACTCCCTACGCTGAACTTCTCAACGGTCGTTTGGCAATGATTGGTTTTGTATCTTTGATAGCGTTGGAAGTGTTTACAGGACATGGCGTTTTTGGTTTGTTCAGAAGTTTGTAAAAACACATCCTGTTAAAAACAAATTTTTATCATGCTCGTAGATACACAAGACGCAAGATTTTGCGTCTTTTGTTTGTAAAAGCTACCCGTCAGAGAGAGTATCTATAGGGACATAATGCGGTAGTGTTCTCTTGTGGCTAAAAGAGAACTAAAGCTGGTAATTATGAGCAACGTGCCCAAAATCGACCGTCAAAGGGAGCATCAAGCAAACGAGCGGACATTTCTCGCTTGGCTACGCACTTCAATAGCATTAATTGGCTTTGGTTTTGCTATTGCTAGATTTGGTCTATTTATACGCCAGCTGAATTTTACTCTGACTCAACAGCAACATGAACCATCACCATATCCCTTTTTCACCTCAGAAAATTTGGGTATCAGTTTGGTAATCTTTGGTATTCTGACTTTACTTTTAGCAGTCTGGCGATATAACCAAGTTTTTTCCCAAATTGAAGAAGGTAACTATCAACCCAGTAAGTTTACTGTTTGGGTAATGACTGGAGTAGTGATTATTTTTGGAATTCTCAGTATTCCTTTGCTGCTTTTACGAAGTCATGTGCCCCGTTCCACGTATCCGCTCCCAAATCAGCCCCAGTCACGTAATTTTCGTTAAATTGAAAAAATCTTGATTGAATAAAAATATACTAACAAGACAGAGCAAGTGTCATCTGTAAAAAGGTTTTATTAATCACAAACTATTGGTATATTGAAAACGATATGATTCAGTCTTCAGAGAAAATATATCAGGATTATGGCTTTAACTGCTTCAACAATGTTACCGCTAGGTACTAAAGCGCCAGATTTTCATCTATCAGATGTGGTACATGAAGAAACGATTTCGCTTGCCACTTTTGCTGATAAAAAAGCTTTACTTGTGATGTTTATTTGTCAGCATTGCCCGTATGTAAAGCTTGTGAAGGCAGAATTGGCGCAGTTGGGAAAAGATTATATTCATGATGGTTTAGGAATTGTTGCTATTAGCACCAATGATGTCCATAATTATCCAGATGATGATCCTGAATTTCTCAAGGCAATGGCGATAGAACTTGATTTTAAGTTTCCTTTTTGTTACGACGAAAGCCAAGAAACTGCAAAAGCTTACACAGCAGCTTGCACACCAGATTTCTTTCTCTTTAATGCCAAGCGCCAACTCGTTTATCGAGGACAATTGGATGATAGTCGCCCCGGTAATGGCAAACCTGTAACAGGTACAGATTTACGCGCAGCTATTGATGCAGTATTGTCGAATCAACCAGTTACAGCCGACCAAAAGCCCAGTATTGGTTGCAATATCAAGTGGAAACCGGGCAACGAACCGAGTTATTTTGGTTAAGAGATTCCGAGTTTTGAGTCGTACATTGAAACTCAAAACTCAGTACCAGCACCAGAGTATTGTAAAGAATCTTCCAACCTTGGGATGGTCAGAGAAAGTGCTTTAATCTTTCTTGGTATGGTGAAGCGGATCATTTGTGGCAGATGTTAATGTGTCCAGTATAGTGGAGTCTTTGTCTTCTTTGTCATCCACAATGTGTATATTGGCTCAGATGTTAATCGACACCATCTACCGCATAACAAAACACAAATCCTCCTTTGCAAAGGAGAAATAGTCGCAAAGGAGGATTCTAAGGGGCTAGGTTCAATGTTTGATTTCTAAACTAAGGATGTAACATCCTAGTTGGATTTCTCCCGCCCACAATTCGTACTCTACTCGTAGATGCTTTGGTAAGGGGTGTCCGTCGAGTTTGAGGCTGCGGGTGAAATTTCGTAAGCGAATCGGTTCGCTAGGTTGTAATGACTCAACAGGTAACCAATAGCGAGTAATGCCGTAAACTCCTTGTTCCCAAAAGTGACGATAACTCAATTGACCATTTCCTTGCATGGTCATAGTCACTCTGTAAGGGGAAATCTCTAGCCATAATACTCGCGGACCACTGGGAACTGGAGTGCTACCTTGGACTTGGCAAAGGGTGTTCTCTGTCAGCAGAGAGTCGTCTACTTTTTCAGACTGTTTTACAGGCGGTGCAGACAAAAGTAGGTGGAATCTGTCGCGATCTTTTTGGTAGAGTGTTGCAGCAGTTTCGACAACAGACCAAACTGGCAGATCTGTGGAAATAAGTGATAGGCACACGGGCTTGCGATGGTGAGTAAGCATGAGAGCGGTAAGGGCAAAAAGCCAATCAATGAGATGAGTTACAAGAAGAAATTGATAAAGATTAGTAGAGCTGGAGGAGCAAGGAAAGCGATACGATACTAGCGCAGTCAACGCCAGTTTATCCTAATGTCAGCTTCTGTTATAACCGTAGAAAAGAGGGAGAACGCTTCTCAAAACTTAATCATTGAGCCACCTGGTTCTCTATCTCTACAAGGTCGCATCCGTGTTCCTGGTGATAAATCTATCTCACACAGAGCTTTGATGCTGGGTGCTATTGCTGAAGGTGAAACCCAGATTTCAGGTTTACTTTTGGGAGAAGACCCCTGTAGCACAGCAAGCTGTTTCCAAGCGATGGGGGCAGAAATTTCGGAACTGAATACGGAATTAGTGCGGGTTAAAGGCATCGGTTTAGGAAATTTACAAGAACCAGTTGATGTCTTAAACGCTGGTAACTCTGGAACAACGATACGCCTGATGCTGGGACTTTTAGCATCTCATGCAGGGCGCTTTTTTACTGTGACGGGTGATAGTTCTTTGCGATCGCGTCCCATGTCCCGTGTTATCAAACCATTACAACAGATGGGGGCAGACATTTGGGGACGAAAAGGCAATACACTCGCACCTTTAGCAGTTCAAGGAAAGTCCCTCAAACCCATTCATTACAATTCTCCCATCGCCTCTGCTCAAGTGAAATCTTGCATTCTCCTTGCAGGTTTGACGACAGAGGGAAAAACGACTGTCACAGAACCATCACTTTCACGCGATCACAGTGAACGGATGCTACGGGCATTTGGGGCAGATTTAGTTACGGACCCTGAAACTAACAGCGTCATAATCACTGGACCTACTCAACTTTACGGGCAAACAGTGATTGTTCCAGGGGATATAAGTTCAGCCGCTTTTTGGTTAGTCGCTGGGGCAATTGTACCAGATTCTGAACTCGTGATTGAAAATGTTGGGGTAAATCCCACCCGCACGGGCATTTTAGAAGCTCTGGCGATGATGGGAGCGAACATTCAACAAGAAAATCAGCGGGAGGTTGCTGGAGAACCAGTCGCTGATTTACGAGTGCGTTCCAGTCGTTTGCAAAGCTGCACAATCTCTGGTGATATTATCCCCAGATTGATTGATGAAATTCCAATTTTGGCAGTGGCGGCGGTTTTTGCTGAAGGGACAACAATTATTCGGGATGCTGCTGAGTTAAGGGTGAAAGAGAGCGATCGCATTGCTGTCACCGCGCAGCAACTCAACAAAATGGGGGCAAAGGTGACAGAATTACCTGATGGTATGGAAATTACTGGCGGTACCTTTCTATCGGGTGCTGAGGTTGATAGCCATACTGACCATCGGATTGCGATGAGTTTGGCGATCGCATCTCTCAAAGCTTCTGGTCAAACGATTATCCAGCGTGCAGAAGCTGCAGCGGTATCTTACCCAGAGTTTTTTACAACCCTACAACAAGTTTGTGGCGATCGCTAAACAAAGTCTGTTATAGCCTAGAATTCTACGTAAAAGCCTGCTCTTCGTTTTACTTGAGGGTAAACTCCGGCAGGCTTTATTGGCGTAAATAAATGCAACAGCCGCATTAAAATATTCCTCAATTAGATACAATATCAGTTTTATGCCTCAATTTGAAATATAATTTTATGTTTTTTTTGATCTGGCGTAAATGGTTGGTGGTACTATTGCCTGCATTGTTTAGCGCTATGGCACTTTGCGCACGTTCCGCGCTCCGTATTTTGCTATCCAGCAAACTTTAGAACTCAAGCAGCAGTATCTGAATATCGATCTTAGACGGCTCGCTGTGGAATCTTCACGAATTGAAAGTCGTAAAAAGTACAACTAAGTTAAGTTACAGTACTCATTAAGAATTATGAAGTTTCGTATTTTTAAACAACTTTTCCAACGTAGTTGGATTGTCGCTTTACTGGGTCTATTGGTAGCAGTAACCCTCAATGGTTGTAATCCCAGTCAGTTTAAAAGCCAAGCCGCTCAAGTGCCGCGAATGATCACTGCTACTCTGGGTGCACCTTCAACTTTTAACTCAGCATTGAATGAGACGGCATATGGCGTTTTTGGCTTTATCTACGACTCATTGATAAATGAAAACCCTCTTACCAACAAGCAAGAGCCTGCTTTAGCCGAGTCGTGGGAAGTTTTTGACAATGGTAAGCGGATTATTATTACCCTCAGAGAAGGACTAAAGTGGTCAGATGGTCAGCCAATGACTGCTGATGATGTTGTGTTTTCTTACAACGAAATTTACTTAAATCCAAAAATTCCCACTCCTGTTAAGGACTCTCTGAAAATTGGCGAAAGTGGGGCAACACCAAAGGTAAAAAAACTTGATGAACGACGGGTAGAATTCACTATACCCGAACCTTTTGCTCCTTTTTTAAGATGGGTAGGCGGTATCACAATTCTGCCTGCTCATGTTCTACAGGAATCTATTCGTACAACTGGTTCTGATGGTAATCCCAAGTTTATTTCAATCTGGGGAACAGACACCGATCCAAAAAAAATTGTGGGGAACGGTCCTTATGTGATGGAAAGTTATGTTCCCAGTCAGCGAGTGATATTCAAGCGTAACCCATACTACTGGCGCAAAGATACTCAAGGCAAATCTCAACCTTACATTGAGCGGATTGTTTACCAAATTATTGAATCTACTGACAATCAGTTAATCAGTTTTCGCTCTGGGCAGCTAGATGATTTGGAAGTGACCCCGGAAGGGTTTAGTTTGCTTAAACGAGAGGAAAAGCGGGCACGTTTCAACATTTATAACGGAGGACCTGATACAAGCACAACTTTTATTGCTTTCAATCTCAGTAAAGGCAAAAATTCTAAAGGACAGCCTTTTGTAGATCCAATCAAGTCTGGCTGGTTTAATAAAAAGGAATTCAGGCAAGCTATAGCCTATGCAATTAACCGTGAAGCGATGAAAATAAATGTTTTTCGCGGACTAGGAGAACCGCAAAATTCCTTTGTTTATGTCAAAAGTCCCTTCTACCTTCCACCAGAAAAAGGATTAAAAGTTTACAATTACGATCCAGAGAAAGCAAAGAAATTACTATTACAAGCAGGTTTCAAATATAATTCTCAGAATCAACTATTGGATGCTGATGGTACCCGAGTCAGATTTACGCTGTTAACCAATGTGGAAAGGAAAACGAGGGCAGATATGGCAGCGCAAATGAGACAGGATCTGGCTAACATTGGAATTCATCTTGATTTGCAAGTCCTTACTTTTAACGCCTATATAGATAAACTTAAAGTGTCCCAGAATTGGGATTGTTACCTTGGTGGGTTTGCTGGCGGTGGTGTTGAACCTCACGGTGCTAGCAATATCTGGAGAATTAAAGGAGCATCTCACGCATTTAATCAAGGTTCACAACCTGGTAAACCTCCAATCATTGGCTGGGAAGCTTCCGATTGGGAAAAGGAAATTGACCGACTTTATGTTAAGGGTGCACAAGAATTGGATGAGAACAAGCGCAAGGAAATTTATTACGAATATCAGCGAATTGCCTCGGAACAGTTGCCGTTTATTCACTTGGTGGAACGGTTAAATTTGCAGGCAGTGCGCGATCGCTTCCAAGGTATCAAATATAGTGCTCTCGGTGGTCCATTCTGGAACTTGTATGAAATCAAAGTTACACAAAACTAGTTGTATATGAGTTGAGCTAAATTCAGCCTGCAAAATATCAAAGCAACCAATTTTTGTTTACCGCTGAAGGACTAGACAACCCTATCTTACCAGGGGTAAAAAGTTCGTCTGCATCCTCTAAACCGACGTCAGCGAATACGTTTGGGCTGCTTTCTTCAAAAACAGGTTCTTCTTCTGTCATGCTTGTTCCTCTCTAGCTAGCGCGTCCTTATAGCGTTGTTTAATCAGGTGTATGAGTGCGAAAATATGCCAAGAATCTGTTCCATGATGTTTGCCCACTTCCCATTTCGTCGTCGCTGGCTTTCGATTGCCCTGATCTTAACTCTATGGCTAAGTTGTCAGCTTATTTTCACCAGCTGCAACCCAGCCAATTTTAAAACTCAGGCGGCGCAAGTCTCCCAATGGGTCACCACAACTTTGGGTGATCCAAAAACTTTTAACTACGCCTTCAATCAAGAGTATCCTCACGTTTTTTATTTACTAACGATTGCCTCAGCCTCACCCAAATCAATATTTTCCTGGCTTTCCTGCTTCACTTTCACTTGTTAAAAATCCGTAATTACCTGAGTTTGAATCCAGGGTAAAGTTTGTACTTCCACCGCACCGGGAACGGGTTTATCGACCGCTACCATCTCGTCGTAAACGGCTGTTGGGATAATCACATGAGTGTAAAGTTGCCGGAGTAGATCTAGTTGGCTGATTGCTGCCAGATTCGTAATAGGCGATGTATCGCGCTCCAACAATCACAGCAACCCCATCGATTGCAGCGTTCTGACATCTGACTGGAAATCTTGCACATCATAGTTGATGCACAGTCCGCGCTTGGCAAGTTCATGTTGAAATTCAATCACTGTCAGTCCAGTCCAAGCACGGGCTTTGCCACTACTGATTTTTTCCTGCTTGTAGAGCATGATAGCAATCTCCAACTTTAATTCATCCTCGGTCATTTTTGTTGCCCGGAGAATGTCATCAGGTATTAAGACGCTCATAGGAATTTGGTTTGGGGTTGTATTTTCTATAATTTTAGGGTATGTAAAACAGCGAAACAGAACAGTTGCGGTTTAACGCAACCGTTAAGCTGTTTCTTGATAGAACAGAAATTCTTGTTGACTTGAAACTACTGTATATATTGAATACCAAGATTTGGATTTTACAAAGTTCCACAACCATCAACAAGCAAATAACAACTAACAAATGACAAACGGTAAAAGACAAATGACCGATGACAAATCTTTGCGATCGCTCTTAGAAAGCGTTGCCAATGGTAACGTGACACCTGATGGAGCATTAGAAAAACTGAAACACTTGGCTTATGAACCTGTAGGCGATTTTGCCAAAGTTGACCATCATCGCGCCTTGAGAACAGGATTTCCAGAAGTAATTTGGGGACCAGGCAAAACTCCTGATCAAATTGCTCAAATTATGGAAGCTATGCGCCAGCGTAACTCAGTGGTGATGGCGACGCGCATAGAACCAGATGTTTTCGCCACACTGGAAACAAAAGTTCAAGGTTTGCGCTACTACAACTTGGCGCGAATTTGTGCAATTACTCCTCCTACCATTGAACCACAGTATCCTGGCACAATTGGGATTCTTTCTGCTGGCACTGCTGATTTAGCTGTAGCTGAGGAAGCTGCTGTCACCGCAGAACTTTCTGGTTTCCATGTGCAGCGTCTTTGGGATGTGGGAGTTGCAGGAATTCATCGTTTACTAAATAACCGCCATGTTATTGAATCAGCATCAGTCTTGATTGTTGTAGCGGGGATGGAAGGCGCTTTACCTAGTGTAGTTGCAGGTTTAGCAGATTGTCCTGTTGTCGCTGTTCCCACTAGCATTGGTTACGGCGCAAGTTTTGGAGGTTTAGCGCCACTCTTGACAATGCTCAACTCTTGTGCAGCTGGTGTGGGTGTAGTGAATATTGATAATGGTTTTGGTGCAGCAGTCTTGGCGGGGCAAATTGTGCGTACAGCTTATAAATTAAGGAAGTAGGACGTTTTGTGTGTACATTGTCCGCCACTATTACCTATACTGTAAATAAAGACTAAGCTGAAGCTAGGAATTAGTCATGTCAGAACTATCATCTGCAAAAGATTGTCGCATCGATTTACGAGTCACCCAAGAACAAAAAGAACTATTAGAACGTGCTGCAAGTCTTAAAGGAATTTCTTTGAGTGCTTATACACTGTTTCATGTTTTGCCCGCCGCTAAACAAGATATAGATACTCATGAAAGGCTAGTGCTGTCTAATCGTGACAGAGATTTGTTTATGTCAGTAATGGAAAATCCGCCAGAACTCAAAGGAAAACTCAAATCTGCTATCCACAAATATAGAAAGAAGTATGACAAGTCATAGGGAGGCGAGATGGACTTTTGTACCAATTGATAAAAAACATCAGAGAGATTCTTTTGATTGCGGTTATCCGATTTTGAATGATTATCTCAAAAAATATGCGCGGCAAAATCATAATAAGGGAGTTGCCAAAACATTTGTGGCAATTCCGGCATCGGGAAGTTTGAAAATTGATGGATATTATACTGTCAGCGCCAGTGTCATTGAGTACGAATCTTTACCGGAATCTTATCAACGTGGAATGCCTGCCTATCCAATTCCAGCGATACTAATTGGGAGATTAGCTGTAGATCATCCAGTGAAAGGACAAGGTTTGGGAGGGGAATTGTTAGCCGATGCTCTCTACCGTGCTGTTCGTGCTTCTCAAGAAATTGGGGTATATGCTGTCAGAGTCGATGCTATTGATTTTCAGGCAAGGGAATTTTATCTCAAGTATGAGTTTATTCCTTTTCAAGATCAAGAACTCTCACTATTTCTACCGATGGCAACCATAATTGGAGAGTTTAGTTAACTTCACAATTTTCCCACACTCATGACAAAACAACAAACTTGGAGTCAACGGTTTGAATCGGCACTACACCCTGCGATCGCTCGCTTTAATGCAAGTATTAATTTTGACATTGAATTAATCGAGTATGACCTCACAGGCTCTCAAGCTCATGCCAAAATGCTGGCTCACACTGGTATCATTTCCCAAGAAGAAGGAGAACAACTCGTCGCAGCTTTAGAGCAAATCCGCCAGGAATATCGCCAAGACAAATTTCACCCAGGTATCGAAGCGGAAGACGTACACTTTGCCGTTGAGCGCCGTCTTGTGGAAATTGTTGGTGATTTGGGTAAAAAGTTACACACTGCTCGCTCCCGCAATGACCAAGTAGGTACTGATACTAGACTTTACCTCCGGGATCAAATTCAACAAATTCGTGAGCAATTACGAGAATTTCAACAAGTCTTACTAGATATCGCCGAAAAACACGTTGAAACGCTGATTCCTGGATATACCCACCTACAACGCGCCCAACCTCTGAGTTTGGCTCACCACTTGCTGGCATACTTTCATATGGCACAACGCGACTGGGAACGTTTAGGAGATGTTTCTCACCGAGTCAATATCTCACCATTGGGTTGCGGTGCTTTAGCAGGAACGACTTTCCCTATAGATCGCCACTACACTGCAAAACTCTTGGATTTTGAGGGAGTTTATGCTAATAGCCTTGATGGAGTGAGCGATCGCGATTTTGCCATCGAGTTTCTCTGTGCTGCGAGTCTGATTATGGTTCACCTCAGTCGTCTGTCAGAAGAAGTCATCCTTTGGGCATCAGAAGAATTTAGCTTTGTGACTCTCACCGATAGCTGCGCGACTGGTTCCAGCATTATGCCCCAAAAAAAGAACCCCGACGTACCAGAATTGGTGCGCGGGAAAACTGGACGCGTATTTGGTCATCTTCAGGCAATGTTGGTCATGATGAAGGGGCTACCCTTGGCTTACAACAAAGACCTGCAAGAGGACAAAGAAGGTTTATTTGACAGTGTCGTCACAGTCAAAGCTTGTTTAGAAGCAATGACAATTTTACTTCGAGAAGGTTTAGAATTCCGTACTCAGCGCTTGGCAGAAGCAGTCGCAGAAGACTTTTCTAATGCTACCGATGTAGCAGACTATCTTGCTGCACGGGGTGTTCCTTTCCGAGAAGCATACAATCTTGTGGGAAAAGTGGTAAAAACTAGTATTGCCGCCGGAAAACTCCTCAAAGATTTGAGCTTGGAGGAGTGGCAACAACTTCATCCAGCATTTGCAGAAGATATTTACCAGGCAATATTGCCCCAGCAAGTGGTTGCGGCTCGTAATAGCTACGGTGGCACAGGCTTTGCCCAAGTCAAAGGCGCACTCCTTACCGCCCGCGCCCAAATTACTGCTAAATAACCAACAAAGGCGTACATAGTGTACGCCCTGACACTTCAAAGAGCGATAGGGCAAAAGAAATTTGAACAGAGAACTTATTCAGCATCAATTGTTGCTGCGCCCTCATCCTCTTCACTCTTCGGCGGTCTTTGTTGGAACCTTCTTTGGAAACGTCCCGTTGTAGTCCGTTTACGAAACTTTCGGGCATACGCCTGGTTCCGTAGCGCCTTTTCTTTCTTCGGATTGCGGCGCTTAGCCATGTTCACCTCATTAATAAACAACAAAAAAGCTACTTCTAGGCTGATTGTAGGCAATAACAAGTATTGGTATTACTTATATAACTTTAGCCTAGTTTTGCCACGAAATCATTTCAGACGGTACGCTAGTATAGCATATTCTAAGTTTAAATTTCAAGCAATTTGTAGAATTCAGAATGCCTACAAGTTGTAGAGTATACTGTAAAATCCTTGTATTGCAAAAGTCTATGTGTTCGAGTACGGGAATAGAAGAAATCAAAATAATAAGAATTGGCTTCTACTTAGAGCAAGTATAATGTTTTTGCTATAAGCTGAAAATTTGCTTGATTGATAAGTCTATGTTTCTACACAGACACGACTTTGAGTTTGAGCAAATGCTAGAATCTACACTGATTCTACGTTAATCGTTAGAATCAAACCCCAAACCACAAACATTGTTGTATACTAAGCAACTCAACATATCAGTTGAAAAAATGTGAATGGCGGGGAAACTCTACACTACAAGCCAAAGATTTGAAACTTGAACATTCTTGCTTTTTTTGCAGTGGCTGTTCAGTCCACACGTAACTTATGGCGCATTGGACAAACCGTACTGGGCATTATCTTTCGTCACCCGATTCCAGGCACGAGCATTATTCCAATTTTACCAGATGGTCGAATTGTGCTGATCCGACGGCGCGACAACGGTCTGTGGGCATTACCTGGAGGTATGGTGGACTGGGGAGAGGATGTCAATACTGCTATCCGACGAGAGTTGATCGAAGAAACCGGACTAGAACTGGTATCTATTCGACGTTTAGTTGGTGTGTACTCCGCACCAGATCGCGATCCCAGAATTCATTCAATTTGTATTGTAGCTGAAGCAATAGTGCAGGGAAAAATGGAAATTCAAGATACTTTGGAAGTGATGGAAATCCAGGCTTTCCCACTCGATTCCTTACCTCCGGGACAGATGTCTCATGATCATAATCGCCAGTTGCAAGACTATTTAAATGGCTTGACAACATTAGCGTAATGATACTTCCATCATGAATTCATACGGTTCAGTTAACGCAGCCCCACGGGCAGCAATTGCAACCCGTGATCAATAACACAAACATCTCTCTCACTTTCTCGCTCCCTCAAGAGTGTTTTTTGAGACTAAGAGTAGCTAGGTAGAACGTAAGCGAAACTCAATCTACATTGGTTCGATGTTTTTTGCTTTAACTGAACCGTATTGAGATATATTTAATAATTAGTAGTTAGAAGAAAATTCAATGAACTACTAGTAACAATCTAGTACAGCCTTCGCAATTCAAAATTCAAAATTCAAAAATATGGCTGATCTCGCAAGCTTTTAGCTAAGTTTGAATTTTTGCTTGATTTCCGGAGTTTTGTATTAGCAGTAAATCTCAACTCCCAATCCAAAACATATTTAATAGAACGCTTATATTAAAACCTTAAGTATGCATTCGATATTCCGTAACTCCCGGATAAAGACCTCTCAAGGGATGCTTTTCTGGCGTGAAATTGGAGAAGGAATTCCCATAATTTTCTTACATAGTGCTTGGAAAGATGGCAGCCAGTGGATATCGGTTATGGAGATGCTAGCACAAGATTTCCATTGCTTTGCACCAGATGTATTAGGATTCGGCGAGTCAGACTTTCCTAATGTTCACTATTCAATTGATTTGCAAGTGGAGTGTTTAGCACAATTGCTACATACTTTAAAGCGTGCTTTAAAGCAAAAAAGGGTATATTTAATTGGAGATTCCCTTGGAGGTTGGATTGCGGCTAGTTACGCTTTGAAGTATCCAGAACAAATTAATGGTTTGGTATTACTAGCGCCAGAGGGTGTAGAAATAGAAGGGCAAAAAAAACGTTGGGAGACGATGCAGCGGATATTAAACCGTTCAACACTACTGTTTCAATTGTTGCGACTATTTCGTCCCATAACGAAAATTTTTGGTTTAGATCAAAAAATTGAACAGGATTGGGAGTTTCATCAGCGAATGCTGCAATACCCCACAGCTTGTGAGCTTCTCTTTGAACGCCAGCATCCAGAAATTCAAGCAGAATTGTTACACGACGAATTGTCCTTTATAACAGTCCCGGTCTTAATTTTACAAGGTGAAAAAGACAACCAAGAAGCTATAGCCATGAGTCGGGCTTACGCTCAATATATCCCTCATGCACAGTTGAAAATAATCGCTCACGCAGAGGATAACTTACCAGAATCTTGTGCCTCGGTTGTGGCTGGGGATATTCGCAACTTTATTAAGGGTAAGTAATGTACTGCTATCCTAGCTTTTTGAGATTGCAGATAGTTTACCAGTAGGTGGCGATTGGTGATACGCCGCCAGAAGTCTCTTACTACGACTGCAATCGTTACGCGATACGCGGAGCGTGACGCCAAGGGCGTATCGCACCACAAAAGTACACTGGTAAACATTGCTGCTCTCAACTGTAGTGTTTATCTGTTGCATACACCACGACGCCATAAGGGTACAGCAATGCTGTGCTCCTACAATTGACTTGTATTGCACGACGGTTGAAAACGGCTATCTCTCGTTCCTATGCTCAGCATGGGAATGTCTAAAACGAGGCTGCTGGCTCCCAATGATTACATTGAACCAGCAGAGTAGCCGCTATATTCCATAAGTTGTTCATGTATTTCCAGAAAAATTACTGAGCTATAGTTTTCTTTTTGGGATACATAAAGTATTTTTTAATACTTGGTTGCATAATTGACTTTTTTTTATAAAGACACCTCAAAAATATATATTTCTTTTATAGAGTATTATACTATACACGCATAAAGTGATTTTTAGCTGCCAAGGACATTACACACCTAAATAATATCCCTAGTAAAACTTGTCGTTTTTTCTTAACAATTTTGACAATTCTATTTATTACACGTAATCAGCACATTATATCTGTGTTGAGAAAGATACAGACGTGTATAAACGAGAGTCATGCAAACCCAAGCCAGCTTGGAGCAGCTTTTAAAGTCATTTAACCCGGTGCATCTTCGTGAAACCTTATCTAACCAGAGAATTAGGCTCTGAACTTTTTTTAGGAGATATCAAGGATATGCGAAGGTTATTTATGGCTATTGCGGGAGCGGTGATCATGGCTTTAGGAAGTGGAGCCATATCCCCAGCTCACGCTGAACTCTTAGACTTCAGCTTTACTACTGTAAGCGGTGCAACAGGTTCGTTTACCTTAGACACGGACACTCCCGCCTCTGGTGAGTCATCCCTTGGAGGTGGAGCTGCGTTTCCAGGGACTCCAGGAATTTTATACCCTAATGCTGTTTCTAACTTATTTTTGTCATCCACACAACTAAATTTGAGCGGCGTCACCGCTGACTATGAGGTTGTCCCAGGTTTGACTTCTGCAGGTCTTGGTCTTCCTCCAGGTCTGGGAGTTCTTAGCGGTCCTGTTTATCCAGCCGGATGTTCAACAGGAACTAACTTCACATGTGCAGTGACTATTGGTGTACTCTACTCGGGTAGCCCCTCAGAACTTTCCGATGACCCAGCTTCTTACTTAAGTCTTGGAATTGAATTTTTCGATCCCGAGACCGCAGAACAGATTAACCTTACCCCGGATCTGTATACCAACTTTCAAGTTGTGCGTAGGCAAGCTGTCCCTGAGTCGAACTCTAGCTTAAGTTTATTAGCTTTTGGTATTGGGGGCGTAGGTTTACTACTGAAACGTAAGAAGAACAGCAACAAGCCGCTAACGATCTAATAGGACTTACGCACCATCTGCCAGAAACCCGGTTTCTTCGTTCGTATTTGGTTGCGAAACAGACGATTTTTGGTAGAAACCGGGTTTCTTTGCGTAAGTCCTGTCTAAAAAAATAGCGATAGCGTTCGCGTAGCGTGTCCCTTTGGGACTCAGCGCTGCAGCAAAGCAGCAGATCGCATTCCCCAAAATATCAAATTCGCTTCAACATTCAAACTATCTACAATCTCAGGAAACTGGGATTGCAGATAGTTTACTAACAAAGTGCGATCGCCCCCAGTCATCACAACATTCCCTTGCGGAAAATCCCGCCACCACGCCTCAATAAAATCTTTTATTCCAGCAACTAGAGTGTAAATAACCCCACTTTGCATTGCTTCTTGAGTATTCAAAGCATACCGCTGGGGTAATTGCTGGGGTAACTCAACTGTTGGTAATTGTCCTGTTCTTTCAGCAAGAGTCGCAAGCTGCAACCCCAGTCCTGGAAGAATTGCGCCTCCAACCAAATGTTGGTTAGCATCCGCAGCAGTGAAGGTAAGTGCTGTCCCCGCATCAATCACCAGCACAGGAAAACCCCAATTGTTCCCAGCACCCCATAAAGCTAATGCACGGTCAATTCCCAGTGTGGGATAAATTCCCTTTATGGGAACTTGGTCTAATGTAAGGATGCGAACATTAGGATAAGTTTGCCACAGTGCTGTTTGACTGGGAACAACGGAGGCTACCAGGAGTGGAGGAGGGGAGGGGGGAGATGAGGAGAGTGTTTTTAAAAAATCTTCCATGTTCCCGTGTCTCGCTTTCCCAGTTGCTTCATTGCTTGGGAAAATCTTTAGTAATAAATCCTTCAGTGTTTGAGATTGAGACAGTTGCTGGATAACATCTGCTGGTAGATAATCTGTATCCCAAGCATGAATAAGCGTTTCGCCTGTAAAGTGCGCCCAATGGAGTCGGGAATTTCCAATCATCAAAGCTAGCCAAATTGTCTGGTGAGTGTCTCTCATCTGCTGTTTAAGCTTTACACTCTTTATCAATAGTGAACCTTTTCATTTCTCTTATCAAATATATAGAAAATTTAATAAAAATTTACAAAAAAAACATGTCACAATAGGGACAGAGTAATAAATACTCAATTGCTAAGGAGACTAGTTATGGTAGCGCTCACCGAAAAAACCAAAAAAAGGCTAACCATTGAGATTGGCGAGATTGCTCCCGAGACGACAGCAATTCGCTCTTTGGATTGGGATCGCGATCGCTTTGATATCGAGTTCGGTCTACAAAACGGTACGACCTACAATTCATTCCTGATACGCGGTGAGAAAATAGCGCTGGTTGACACTTCCCACGAAAAGTTTCGCCAGCTGTACTTAGATACCCTTAAAGATCTCGTTAATCCAGCAGATATTCAATATCTTATTATCAGCCACACTGAGCCAGACCACAGCGGTTTAGTGAAAGATGTTTTGCAACTTGCGCCGGATGTAACAGTTGTCGGTTCTAAAGTTGCTATCCAGTTTTTGGAGAATTTAGTGCATCGTCCATTCAAACGGCAAATTGTTAAAAATGGCGATCGCCTCGATTTAGGCAACGGACACGAACTAGAATTTGTCATCGCACCAAATCTACACTGGCCCGACACCATCTTCAGCTTTGACCATAAAACCCAAACTCTGTTTACCTGTGATGCGTTTGGGATGCACTATTGCTCAGATAGCACCTTTGACGAAGACTTAAAAACAATAGAAGCAGATTTTCAATATTACTACGAATGCCTGATGGCTCCAAACGCCCGTTCAGTTCTGTCTGCCCTCAAGCGGATGGATGAACTGGAAAAAATCAGCATGATTGCTACAGGTCATGGACCTCTATTATCCCATAACGTTGACGAACTCACTGGGCGTTATCGCAATTGGAGCAAAACACAAGCGAAGGCAGAAACCAGTGTAGCAGTCTTTTATGTTTCAGATTACGGTTATAGCGATCGCCTCGCTCAAGCAATTGCCAGTGGTATCACCAAAACTGGCGTCGCCACAGAAATGGTAGACTTGCGTCCAGGCGTTGACTTACAAGAATTGCGGGAACTTGTCAGCCGTTGTGCTGGTATTGTTGTTGGAATGCCTCCAGCTTCTGGTGCAGCCAATATCCAAGCAGCCTTGAGTACCATTTTAGGCTCAGTTCATGAAAAGCAAGCGGTGGGCATTTTTGAATCAGGCGGTGGAGATGACGAACCAATTGATCCATTGCTGAGTAAATTCCGGAATTTGGGTTTAATAACAGCATTTCCAGGAATTCGGATTAAACAAACACCTACAGAAAACACCTACAAGCAGTGTGAAGAAGCGGGGACAGATATCGGACAGTGGGTGACACGCGATCGCAGCATCAAGCAGATGAAATCCCTAGGTGCTGACGTTGATAAAGCATTAGGTAGAATCAGTGGTGGACTGTACATCATCACCGCCAAAAAAGGCGATGTATCCAGCGCCATGTTAGCTTCTTGGGTTTCTCAAGCCAGCTTCAAACCCATAGGAATATCTATCGCTGTTGCTAAAGATAGGGCGATCGAATCACTTATGCAGGTGGGCGATAAATTCGTGCTAAACGTCTTGGAAGAAGGTAACTATCAAAAATTGATGAAGCACTTCCTCAAACGTTTTGCCCCAGGTGCTGACCGTTTTGAAGGAGTCAGAACCCAGCCAGCCGAAAATGGTGCACCCATTCTTACAGACGCTTTAGCATATATGGAGTGCGAAGTCATCAGTAGGATGGATGGTGGCGACCACTGGCTAGTATACAGCACCGTATACGCCGGACGAGTTTCCAAACCAGAAACCCTCACCGCAGTCCACCATCGTAAAGTGGGTAATCATTATTAACAGTTATCAGTTAACAGTTAACAGTTATCAGTTAATTGTTAACTGTGTACTGATTTAACAACACCAGTCCACTCTACTGATAACTAATAACTGCTTATGAGTCTTTTGTGTTTAGTTCACGGTGCTTATCTGGGCGCGTGGTGTTGGGATCTACTCACCCCAGAGATAGAAGCACGTGGTCATCAGACGGTAGCAGTGGATCTCCCAATTGAAGACCCCACTGCTGGTGTTGCTCAATATGCCGAAGTCGTGAGCAAGGCGCTGCAAGGATTTGAAGACGATGTGGTGCTGGTAGGTCATTCGATGGCAGGCTTAATTATCCCCCTTGTTGCCAGCCAGCGTCCAGTGCGTCAGCTTGTTTTCATTGCGGGAGTTATCCCGCACATCGGTGTAAGTCTTCTCGACCAGTCTCATGACGAGCCAGATCCCAACTTACTCAAAGCAATAGGCTACGAACTCCCAGAAGCTGATAAATTCGAGCAGTTCAGCGATGAGCCAAATATGTTCAATCCGGCGGCGCTGGGGAAAAATCTTTTACAAGACGAGGCTGTAGCGAGAGAATTTCTCTTTCACGACTGCGCCTCAGATGTGGCGAGTTGGGCTTTTCCGAAGTTGCGCAATCAGCAGTTTTTATACATAAGTGAGGTCAGTCCTCTACAAGCTTGGCCAGATGTAAAGTGTACGTATATCGTCTGTGGTGAGGATCGTTCGCTTTCTCCTGCATGGTGTCGATATGCTGCACGCAAACGTCTTGGAGTTGATGCAATTGAGTTACCTCAAAGCAGCCATTGCCCAATGTTATCTCACCCTGCTCAGCTCGCCGATATACTAGCGAAAGTGGCCTCTACATGAGGTACACAGTTCAATATAAAATCTTATTAAAATAAGACTTATGCCAGAAAATAAACCCCGTGACGTTCAGGTTTACCCCATAGCTACAGACACAACTGTGTTTCGTTCCCGCAGTTGGACACGCCTGAGATTTGAAATAGAATACGCTCTCGCAAAAGGGACAACAGCAAATTCTTATATCATCAAAGGAGATAAAATTGCTCTGGTTGACCCTCCAGGAGAAACATTTACAGAAATTTTCCTGAAAGCGTTGCAGCAAAGGTTCGATTTAAAAAAAATTGATTACGTCATTCTCGGTCACATCAATCCCAACCGCGCCGCAACTCTCAAAGCTTTGCTAGAACTCGCACCGCAAATCACATTTGTGTGTTCTAACCCAGGAGCAAAAAATTTGCGTGGGGCATTGGAAAATCCAGATTTACCAGTGATGGTGATGCGTGGGGAAGAAACTTTAGATTTGGGCAAAGGACATCATCTACAGTTTATCCCCACTCCCAATCCTCGCTATCCAGACTTACTTTGCACCTACGATCCGCAAACAGAAATTCTCTACACAGATAAGCTTTTTGGCGCGCATATCTGTGGCGACCAAGTTTTTGATGAAGGCTGGGAAATCATTAACGAAGATAAACGCTATTACTTTGATTGTCTGATGGCTCCCCATGCTCGTCAAGTCGAAACAGCACTGGATAAACTTGGCGACTTACCCGTGAGAATGTATGCGACTGGGCATGGACCTCTGGTACGCTACAGCTTAATTGAACTAACGGAATTTTACCGCCAATGGTGTCAGGAGCAAGCATCGCAAGATACATCTGTCGCGTTGATTTATGCTTCGGCGTATGGAAACACCGCGACTCTTGCTCAGGCGATCGCTCGTGGTATGACAAAAGCAGGCGTTGCTGTAGAATCAATTAACTGCGAATTTGCCGACCCAGAAGAAATCCGCGCTGCTGTGGAGAAAGCATCTGGCTTTATCATTGGTTCTCCTACCCTTGGTGGTCATGCACCGACTCCCGTGCAAGTCGCTTTGGGTATTGTACTTTCCACCGCGACTAACAACAAGCTTGCTGGTGTCTTTGGTTCTTTCGGCTGGAGTGGGGAAGCAGTCGATATTATCGAGGGTAAACTGAAAGACGCTGGCTATCGATTTGGTTTTGAAACTATCAGGGTGAAGTTTAAACCCAATGATGCTACCCTGCAAATGTGTGAAGAAGCAGGAACCGACTTTGCCCAAGCACTGAAGAAAGCCAAAAAAGTACGCACTCCAAGTCAACCCGCGACAACTGTTGAACAAGCAGTCGGGCGCGTTGTTGGTTCATTGTGTATCCTCACAGCAAAGCAAGGCGATATTTCCAGTGCAATGTTAGCCTCTTGGGTATCTCAAGCAAGCTTTAATCCACCTGGTTTGACAGTTGCTGTGGCTAAAGATCGTGCCGTGGAATCCCTGACACACTCTGGTAATAAATTTGTCATAAATGTGTTAAAGGAAGGAAATCACATCGGCTTAATGAAGCACTTCCTCAAACCCTTTGGTCCAGGACAAGACCGATTTGAGAGTGTCGCAACTCAAGAAGTTGAGAACGGTTGTCCTGTTCTTAATGATGCTTTAGCTTACTTGGAATGCTCCGTAAAAACCCGGATGGAAGTAGGCGATCATTGGCTTGTTTATGCAACTGTGGATAATGGCAAAGTTTTAGATGGTGAGGGGGTTACCGCTGTGCATCATCGTAAATCTGGTAATCATTATTAAGGACCTCGGTAGGAGGGAACACTTCGACAAGCTCAGTGCATCGCAGGGAATAGGGAACAGGGAACAGGGAATTAAAACTAAATATTAGGACTTACGCACTCGTGACAAAAATTCTTCGCTGACGACAAAAACGCCGATCTGCCTGACTTCCCTACTACTCTTCTTTCCTGAGGTGGATGTTGATGATACGCTCTTTCTATACGGTCTAATGTAATGTTGCCTAGTGTAGGGGGTTATGTTTATGTATTTTTTGATGGAAGCAGCAGCGCAAGCAGTCAAAGAACCATACCAATTTCCTTTTGCTTTCACCGCTGTGTATGTGATTGGCTTTATCGCTGCTGTCACCATTGGCTCAATTGCTTGGTACAATTCTAAACGTCCCGTGGGTTGGGAAGCCAAAGAGCGTCCTGATATTGTACCTAAAGTTGACAAAGACCCAACTCCAGGACTGGGTGAGCCGAAGTCCTAGATAGTTCGTAAGTTGTGAGTGCTGATACCAAATCCGCTTCTTGTGTCTCCTTTGAACCGTAGCACAGGTGGGGCTACACAAAACTTGTCCATAAGCGTGCGGACTATTGTCCAAGGACAGTTGTTGACTCGGAGTTTGGTTTTACTCAGGACTTATTACTCAGAACTGGTGGACTCTTTCAATTCTGAACTTCAACCCAACGACGGTAAAGCTTTTGAATTTGTTTCAGAACAGCGTTATGCCGAGGTTGGGTTGAATCACCTGTGTCTGATAATTGTTGTAGTTTGGTGAGGAGTCTTGCTTCTTCTATCGCCACTTCACCATCACTGTAAATTAAGCCACTGATAGCTTCAATCAGATTTTGGCATTGTTCTGGAGTGGGGCGATCGCCTAAATATTCCTTCACCCACTCGTAAAACTCTTCTGGCTGTACAGCAACGAGTTCATGTAGCAAAGGCTGAATTTCTGGCTCGTTAGCCATACCCTTTTCTTGAGCGATTTTGCGAAGATATTCTCTCTCTTCTGGCTGAATTCTGCCATCAATCCAAGCAGCTCCTATCAGGATTTTTACCAAGTTTTTCATACTGGAATTATTAACCATGATTTTTCTTAAGGTATTAAGATTTGGGAATATGTCTTCTTACTTATTTTCCCCATTCTCTATACCTCTTAACTGAAAAATCTCAAAACTTTAACTGTTTTTTCTTAAGCGCACCATAAAAAACCCATCCATGTCTTGCTGGTGGGGTAATACTTTGATCCAGCCTTGTGGAGTGGAGTATGTACTCGCGGGAGAATCAGCACTAGGAGTCTCTATTTCCCAATTTGGATTCTCAGCTAGAAAAGACGAAACGACTTCTTCATTTTCTTTGGGATGCAGTGTACAGGTGGAATAAACGAGGACACCACCTTGCTTGACAAAAGTCGATGTATGTGAAATTAGTTGTTTTTGAAGCAGCGAGAGTTCTTCCACTGTTTCTGGTGTCTGTCGCCAACGAGCATCAGCATGGCGGTGCAAGGTTCCTAACCCAGAACATGGTGCATCTAGTAGGACACGGTGAGCAGTGTTTTGAAACTGGGGCATATTACGACTGTCACCAGTACAAACTTCAATAGATTTTAACTTTAGCCGTTGAGCATTTTCTTGGAGTTTTTTTAGACGAGAGGGAGTGCGATGGCGCTTCGCGCCCGCCTCTTTGAGGCGATCGCAACCAAAAATCTTACCTTCATCCCTCATCAACTCTGCAATGTGAGTTGTTTTACCCCCTGGTGCAGCACAAGCATCAATCACCACCTCACCTGGTTGAGGGTCGAGTAAATGACTAACCAATTGGGCGCTACTATCTTGTACAGTCCACCAACCCTCGTTATAACCAGGTAAATTTTGAATCGGACCCGCATGACTCATCAATCGTAAAGCTTGGGGTAGGTGGGGAACCGGTTGAGACGCAACACCAGCAGATGTCAACGCCGCTTCCACTTCTTCTGTTGAAGTACGAAGGACGTTGACTCGCAAATCAATAGCTGGAGTTTTATTCATCCACAAGCAAAGTTGTTCTGTTTGCGCTAAACCGAATTGTTCCACCCAGACTTGAATCATCCAGTCAGGAAAGCTGTGTAAAATACCTAAGCGTTCTATGGGGTTAGAAGATTGAACAGAGACTTTATCCTTAGTTGTTGCATCTTCTTTGTTTTCTAAACGGATATACTGTCGCAATAGACCGTTCACAAAACCCGTTAGTCCAGAAAAGCCATTCTCTCTGGCGAGTTGGACAGTCGTATTCACAGCAGCACTTTCAGGAATTCGTTGTTGATACTGTAATTGGTATAAGCCCAAATGTAGAATAGTGCGGAGGTCTTTTGGCTGTTGGTGGGATTTCTTTTTCCCTAATTGGTCGATAAAAGCGTCAAGAGTACGCTGTCTTCTGGTACAGCCATAAACTAATTCTGTGACGAGGCGTCGGTCAGTATCTGGTAAACTTGCTTTTTGTAGCACTTTGTCTAGGGCAATATCAACATAAGCCCCTTTGTGAACGTCTCGCAAGGCAATAAAAGCTAGTTGACGGGGGGATGTGAGCAATTCAAAATTCAAAATTCAAAATATGCCCTTCGGGCACGCACTTTACAAAATTCAAGATTGGACAAGCTAATGGTAGCAAGTATCTTGGCAATTTTGGCGATATTAGTGAACTGCGTTGAAGCAATAAGGTGCGCTTGCATGAGCATAACGCACCCTGGTGTGAAAATGAACTTTAAGTTATATTACAAGGCTTAACCAAAATATAGAGTATTCGCCTCAACCATTTCAAACTCACAAGCCCGAGAAGCAGGTTCTACACTAAATGATCCAAAACTGACCAAAGGTAAAAATCTAGGGTTGCGCAATAGTTCTTTTGCTAATAAGAATCCAGCAATTGTCCAAGTTTGATATTTTCTGGCTTGTTTGCCAGTGAGTCGTCCTTTCTTACCATCGTAATACTCTGGCCATTCATCTAGATGTAAGCGCGCTTCTGCAATTTCAATAGCCTTGTGTGCAAGATCCATTCTATTTGTTTTCACAGCAGCTGCTGATAACAACCACAGTAAAACAGGCCAACTTCCACCATTATGATATGACCAGGGTATGTTTTTCGGGTCACATCCAGTGACAATCTTATATTCTTCGTGTTCCAAAGCTGGGAAACAAATTTTCATGGGCATATCTCCCACCAAATCCTCCCATCGCTCTTCGATGAGATTCATAATTGCTTGTGATTGCTCTTCACTGGCAAGGTCTGAGACAATAGAGATCATGTTTGCTAAACAAAAGAAGCGAGTATCTAGTTGCGAAGGTCCAACATTACCAACTAGATAACCGCCTTTTTTCGGCAGCCACTTGTCTAATTCATAATAAGGTAGTGAATCGGCATATACGTTGAAGGGGTTCGCTGCGGCTTTGCCATACTCTTCACTTTTAAAGCGATAAATCTTATTTAAACGATGAAGATCCATCCAATAATGCTGGCGAATATGAGCCTGTAAAAGCGGTAAGCGATTATCTATAGCCGTAACAATATCTTCATTACCCTGACAAACCAGTAATTCTCTAGCTGCACGCAATGCAGCAAAAAATAGAGCTTGAATTTCCAATGGATGCCCAAAGATACCCATACGACGATCAATCATACAAGCACCATCTGGAACCAATAGCGTCGGGTACATATCAAACCGAGTTGCTAAACACAGTTCCATAATTAATCTTAGACCGTGTTGAAAATCCGGTTGATATGCTAGAGAAAAATCTCTCGTAGCAACCACATAAGCACGCAATAAAATCACCCACCACAAGCAAGAATCAACAGGTGTGACTCGTGCAATAGCATGTTCACCAAAATCGGGTTCTAAATATTCTTCTTCACCTTCGCATACAACTTTGAAGCTAGCTGGCATTAAACCCCGACCTGGCATATAAGCATTCAGCTGTCTTTCTTTCGGCTGTAACCTTAAAGTTTCTTCTAAAAAGTTACGGACAATATCTGTTCTACCTTTGATCAGAAATATTAAAGCAGAAGAGACAAAATCCCGAACAAAACATTGGTCATAATTCAGCGCTTCTATTGTCACATCATAAGCTGCTACCGTCCCTACAGGACGACCTCGATAGTAAAGAATTGAGTTCTCTATTGCTGCCCACGCCTCTTTTTCTACACTGTCGGTGGATACCAAGTCATTTAATTGCATTTTCTGAGCAACTCCATTTATTTCGTAAACTGTGATTTGGTTGTAAATGCACCAAGATTTAAGTTTTAGCTGTTGTTTTCATCATAACAGTCATATTTTTTGAAATAGAGAATATACACTGTTCGACGATACTAACAGCAAAAATCTTGCATTTTATGCTTTTGCGGCTTTCTTGAGAGTTCTTATCTTTGTGTTAACTCTCTCTTTTTAAAAAATTTCTTGTCACTTCAAACAGTCAATGAAAATTTATTCTCTGAGGATTTATGAGCATAATATTTGTTTGTTTGCAACCCAGAAATATTTGTTTTCCCAAACAATGACATACTTGAGTGACTTTGTAACATTTGGCTCAATTCAAAGTAGCAACTTAAGTCATTTTACTGAAAAGACCTAGATATTAATTGGACGATCAACGAAATGATTGAACCATGCCTATATGATCAAAAATTATAACAATTTTTCACAATTTGCAATCTGATTTTAATTTTTTTCTTTTACTGATTAGCAAAACTATCCAGATTACCTCAATTCCCTTTGAATAACAAGCTTCTCAAACGTAGAATCAATTGAAAATCTCCACAAAAGTAAAAACACAATACAAGTCTTCCCGATGTAGTGGCGAAAAATTCATAAGCGACAGAAGTCAAAACAAAGTAATTTTTGAAACAACAAAAGTGTTGTATTTTTTTAGACGAGTTACGAATCTGTTTAATGACGGAACACTTTTGCGACAGACAAATCCACTTTTTGTGTTATGCCATTCGATACTTATCCGTGAATACCCCATGATTTACTATTTACTAAGAAAGAAATTTCTCTCCACGATTTGGGTAACTGCTTCGTGACTAGACAAAAAAAATAGCAGTTAGGTGTCCGCAAAACTATAACAGGTTGCAGTGAGTGAACATATCGATCAACTATGGATGCCCGTCAAAGTACGCCATGTCTTAGTAACATATGTATACTCCATAGTTAGTAGGATGGCAGTACAAATCCAGCTACTCCCTCTACACGAAAATTCTATTCTATTATGCTGACTCAATAGAAACTGTGATTTAAAAGTCCACTTCTAAATCTCCTAGTGTGTCATTCCAACTAATCCTCTAACTGTGGGCAAGACTCATTTGATATACAATGAGATTGTATACATATCAATACATTTGTATTTGTGTCATATATTAGACAGACAAAAATGTTACATGTACTAATACTCTCAAAACTGCAATCTAACAAAATTTTATAATCTTTGGCATTCTTTTTTTACTAGAACGATTTTGAAGAAGAATTCTGTGTCTGTATATACATATTACATTGAAAAAGCGATTTTTGTTCAGCAAAAATCCGTAAACTATTTGAATTTTCTTGTGAATTTTATGTAAAGAGTCAAACTGGTTTTTTGTAATATTTATACATATATTTGCTGTCGTATGTTTTGTTTTTTTCTCCGTTGATAAATAAGTATAACCGTGAAAATAAGGATAACTTTGTAACCAAACATGAAGCGATTAAAAGCCTTCTGATTGGTTTGTTATCAATTTTAAAAATGCTTTTAGCTAACGCACCAACGACTGTGCAAGGTGCGCTGCGTGAAAACGCACCCGGAGAGTGATTTAACATTTTTTACAAAGCTTGAATTTTTCTCGCCAACTTACTTACTGGAGTTAACACATCCTACAATTTAAGGTTTACTTAATAAATCAGTTCTCACAAGGCTGTTTCAAAAAATAGTTGTAAATAGTTGTAAACTACTTTAAATAGGTAGCGATTTAGTTAATCGATTTGCATGATTTGTGCCATTTCATTGCTGAGGAATGAGTGAAATCCGTCGTTGAAAAACAATCATCTCAGTACCAACAACAGGATTCCGTGCGACCAGCTTACCTCGTGAGTCAATAATATCTAAATGGATGAAATCCAATTCTTTGGAACGTTCCAGCATTTGAGCCAAGAGTTTGTCTTGCTCTGATTGTTTGAGATTATACCATTCATCCTGAATTGTGATAGCAAGACTACTGCTACGAAAGTTAGCTTGAATTGACTGTATTAAACCGGGGGCGAAGCGATCGCTAACCTCTGCTACTTGATTTTCGATAGCTGCAATCAAAGTTTGTTCTGGTGTCAAAATAATGGTTGGCGTCGGAGTTGGTTCCGGTTCTGGTTCTGGTGGTGGAGTTTCCTCCACTGGCGGCGGAGTTTCCTCAGCTACTGGTGGCGGTGGAGTTTCTTCAGTTGGCGGCGGGGTTTCCTCAGCTATTGGTGGCGTGAGAGGTGTTTCTACCTCTGGCGCAGTCGTTATCGTTGCGGATGGAGGTGTTTCTACTTCTGGTGGAATTGCGACTTCAGTAGGCTTACTAGCAAACACCGTAGAACTTGTCCAAACAAGAATCACTGTAATTCCAGCAACTATACCGGTTATTGCTGTATCCGACAACTTTCTAGATAAATTTCGTGGTAATCTTGAGCGAATTTTACCTAAAACAGCACTCCATACAAACTGGAGTTTCTGGAAAAAACCAGGGGTTTCTTTATCCCCAGCAGAGGGTTGTGTCTCTAATTTGTCTACCGTTGTTTCTAGAACCCCAATTGTCCCTCTGAGAATTCGGATAGTTATTGCCTTCCAAATTGGCTGGACTGTCTGGTATTGTTCTTGGGGAGGTTGAGATGCTGACTCAACCGTCGGTTGCGGTGGGTTCGCTTCCGGTTCAGGGGAAAATGGTGGTTGTGAATTCTGATTGTCTTGAGACATGGAACTTTAACCGACAGCTGCGAATCAAAGACAAGAGACTTTCTTCTTGTAGTGCAGCCTCCTCAGCCTTAATTTATCACTTCATTGCATCAGCTATACTTTACTATTTATTGAATTTGGTAATTTTATGAAGTTGAAACGTCGTCAATTTTTATTTTTCAGTAGCCTCAGCGCCATTGGCTTAGGATTTATAGGTTGTGTCACTCGTCAAGCTGGCAAAAATCCTGGAATTGCTGTATCAAAAGCGGCTACACCCCCTAATCCAGACAAAAACAACTCGTTACTACGTTTTGTTTCTGTTGCAGATACAGGTACTGGAGATCAAGGACAATACGCTGTAGCTAAAGCAATGACTAACTATCACAGTAAAAATCCCTATGATTTAGTCGTTCTAGCTGGTGATAACATTTACACCAATGGTGAAATGGAAAAAATTGGTGCGGTATTTGAGCGTCCTTATGCACCATTACTAAAACAAGGTGTGAAATTTCAGGCTGCTCTCGGAAATCACGATATTCGTACCGCAAACGGCGACCTTCAACTAAAATATCTCAATTTTAATATGAAGGGGCGATATTACACATTTCAACGCGATCATGTGCAATTTTTTGTTTTAGATACGAACACCAATGCTGATTGGCAAAAGCAGCTAAAATGGTTGGAGCAAGAATTAAGCGCTTCTAAAACACCTTGGAAAATTGTGTATGGTCATCATCCGGTTTATGCATCCGGTGTGTATGGTAGCAATCCAACTTTTATTAAAAGCTTTACTCCGTTATTTCAAAAATACGATGTTCAACTATATATAAATGGTCATGAACATCATTATGAACGCACTCGTTCAATTAATGGAACTACTTATTTAATATGTGGCGGTGGTGCGGGAACTCGTCCTGTCGGTCGTTCCGAATGGACAGAATATTCGGCAGAAAAGTTAAGTTTTGCTGCCTACGAAGTTTATGCAGATAGAATAGAAATTAGTGGTATTGGTACTGATAATAGCGTTTTTGATAAAGGGATTGTTCAACTTAAATCAGTTTAAGTTTTGAACCTCTGATAAAACTCATCTTTTGGGGAAATCAAACCACAGATATACACAAATCACTTATCTGCGTATATCTGTTTGTATCTGCGGTTCAAAATAGCTCTTACCTTAATTTACAGCAATTTTCAGATAAATAGACCACAGTGATTGAACCAACCAAAGGCATCA